>CAZSUJ010000004.1:0-78947 GCA_964609925.1 uncultured Chthoniobacter sp.
GCTCCTGCTCGGAAAACTCCTTCTCCGCGTGGCTGGTGATCCCGAAGAGGTGCCAACAGCCGTCGGGACCTCGCAGAATCGAATGGTCGTTGACGTAGCGGCCGTGACGCGAAGGGGCGAAGAGAAGCGACCAGTTGCCGGAGATGCGCGGGCGCGGGGCGGAGGACATGGTTTATGCTGCGCTGTGTCCAGACCGGGAGGCAATCCTCATGCCTGCGATGCTTCGGGGCGGGCAAGCCGGTCCGCCATGCGGCCTCGCGGAGGCGAAGAATGCATGCCTTGCCGGCACGTCAGACCCTCCTCTCATTGGGGTAATCCACGCTGCGCTGGGTGGAACCTGTGGAGCAGCCAGCCGGAGCAATCCGAGCAGGAGGTTCGCCCACCTCCTCCATGCGGCACAGGAGCCGCCGTCGCAAGTCGTCGCGCAGCGGACTATGCGGGGCGGACTCGACAAGATTGACGAGTTCATAAGGGTCGGCGCGGAGATCGTAGAGGTATTTCTCGCGGTAGAGGTCGGCATGGGGGCAGCCCGCGCTATCCGGATCGGCCTCCACGGCATACTTCCAGCGCTTGGTGCGCAACGCGCGCCCCGGAGGAAGCCAGCTGTCTCCGAACTGGATGAAGCTCTCCTCCGGAAGGTGCGACGCGTCTCCCCTTATGACTGGCAGCAGGCTGCAGCCCTGAATGGCGCCGGGGATGGGCAGGCCCGCCGTGTCGAGCAGGGTGGGAGCGAGATCGACGAGCGATATCGGGCACCGGTGCTCACCGCCGCCGTCCCACCCCGCACCCCAGATGGCGAAAGGCACCCGCACCGAGGACTCGTGCGGGCTGCGCTTGTATTCGTCGTTGCGTGTCTTGAAGTGGCACCCGTGGTCGGAAATGAAGACGACCGTGGTGCGTTCGGCCTGGCCGGTTGACTCCAAGGCATCCATCAGGCGCCCCAGCGCATCGTCGAGGCGCTTGACCATGGCGCAGTAGCCGGCCCAATCCCGCGCGGAGGAGCCGCCAAGAGCCTGCAAGTCCGGCGGCATCCACCGCCCTGCATACTCGTGTTCCATGCCATGCGGGGCCGGATACGAATCGTCCGTGTTCTGGTGGTGCGGCTCGAGATGCGAAATGAAGAGAAGGTAAGGCTCGGAGGGTGCCGCGGCCCGCGCAGAGACGTAGCGGATGGCCGCATCCGTCACCGCATCCGAGCGGTAGCCGGGGAGATCCGCCTTCTGCCCCTCCGCATCCCAGAGGCAGGCGGAATAAGGCCCCGAGGTCAGTTCGACGCAGTTGGCCGCAAGCCAATCCCGGTATCCAGAGCGGTTGTCGCGCGGGACCGCTCCGTCGCCCGTGCCCTCGGAAAGATGCCACTTTCCGAAGTAGGCGGTGCGGTAACCGTGCGCCGAGAAAATCTCTGCCAGTTTCGGGGACTCGGGTCCCGGCATTAGGCCGTTGCAATGCACGCCGTTCGTCGTGGCGTATTGGCCTGTTTGCAGACAAGCCCGGGCCGGTCCGCAGACCGGCTGCGGTGTGACGGCCTCGCGAAAGAAAGTGCCACGGCGGGCGAGCCGATCGAAGTGTGGCGTGAGACCGAGTGGACAGCCGTTCAACCCGAGCGTGTCCCAACGCTGCTGGTCGGTGAAGAAGACGATGATGTTGTTTCCCGTGGCTTGCATTGTGTCGGCAGCAAAAGGTCTCCGCTCGCCAATCAGGGCAGCAACTTGCCCTCGGTGGTCAGCGGGAAGTTGTCCGTGCGGAAAGGCGTGGAGGGGAGCCCATTTCTCCCCCGGAGGTTGGCGGTCGGATTGTCGGCCCATGCGTAACGCACGGCGACCGGATCGGGAACACGGGTGCTCCAGACGACCACCGTGTCCCCGTCGATGGATGCATCCGCCCAGTGCCAAGCGCGGTCCGGTCCGCAAATGGCGAATCCCTCCAGCTGCGAGTTGGGGGAGTTCCGGACCAGCGGAGCCGTCTTGTGTGGCATCGACGTGATGAAGTGGGTTTCGGGGACCGGAGCAGCCGTGAGGCCGCCGGCCGTGTCTGCGAATCGGACAACCGCCTTCCCTTCGCCCAAGGTTACGCTACCGAATGTCGGACCGCGCACCGGCCGATCCCGACCATAGACCTCCGCGAGCGCGATGTCTGCCAACCGACGACCGGGCACCTCCTTGTTCCGAGGATGAATGTCCCCCGCCTCTCCGACGTCGAGCGTGAGGGCCTGGCCGGTGCGTGGAAGGGACAAGGTCATTGTCTGGGCCTCGCGCAACTCGGCCCACGCGCTTTCTGCAGGGGCGTCCAACTTCTTTTTGAAGTTGGCGAGTTGGCACCAGAGAAAAGGAAGGTCTTCGCGCTGCCAAAGCCGCCGCCAGTCGCGGATGAGACTTGGGAAGATGTCATGGTATTGCAGGGCGCGACTGGCGTTGCCCTCGCCCTGATACCAGATCACCCCGGCCATGCCGTAGGGGACGAGCGGGGCGATCATCCCGTTGAACGCACGCGAAGGCGTGTGCTGGATCGGAGGGGGCTCGACTGGAGGAAGGGGGGGCGATGTCCCGGGCGGCACTGATGACAACTCCCGCGTCACCTCCCACTGTCCCTGCAAAAGGACAGGCCCGGCTTTGAATGCGTCCTCCCAGCCACCCAAGTTGGGCGGCTTGGAAGGCGACCACAGGCGAACAAGCAGTTCATTGGGGCCGGCGCGCACCAATCGCCCCGGCACCTCGTGTTTGCGGGGACGCCGCCCCATCTCGAACTCATCGAGCGTGGTGTCGGCGACTTTTTCCCCGTTCCACCAGACTTCCTCGAGCATCTGCACCCAAGGCCCGAGAGTGAGCGCCAGAGGCTTGCCGGCCGACTGCGCCGGAATGTCCAGCTTGCGCCGCAACCACACCACGCCTGGTTCGAGCCCGGCAGGCGCGTCACCCGGCACCTTGACCGCAGTCCATCTGTCATCGGGGAGCGCGTTGACCTCCGTTATCGTCCATCCGCCTTGATCGGAAAGTCCATTGTCTGTGAGCCATTGCCGGAACTCTTGGATGAATTTCTGGCGCCTCGCGGAATACGTGGCGACGTCGCTGTTGACCTGCGACGCGAGATCGGAGAGTCCCTTGGCTGCCGATAGACTCTCGGCGCTCATCCATGTCTCGCAAGCCGAACCGCCCCAAGTCGCGTTGATGAGGCCTATGGGGGTGCCGAGTTCTCGCTGGAGGTCGCGGGCGAAGAAATAGCCCACGGCGGTGAAGCGTGCGGAGGTGTCCGGGCCTGCCTCGGTCCATCTCCCGCGAACGTCCGCCGCCGGCTCTTCCTCAGATCTTTTCGGCACGTGAAACTGCCGGATGTTGGGATTGGTCGATTCCTTGATGACCGCCGCCGCATCGAGCGTGCTTCCCAAGTTCCATTCCATGTTCGACTGCCCGCCGCAGAGCCAGACTTGGCCGATCAAGACGTTGGTCAGCTTCGTTTCGTTGACGGCCATCTCGTGCGGCCCGGGGCCCGACGACTCGAGGTTGAGGTTCAGCTTCCACTCGCCATCGTTGCCAGCCTGCGCCTCCGCAACCGCCTGTCCGATGGCCACACGAACATGGGCACCCGGCTCCGCCCATCCCCAAACGGGAGTCGCAGCCGAGCGTTGCAGGACCATGCCGGAGGCGAAGATCTCGGGCAGACGGACCGAGGCTGCGGCGTGGGCCGCGGTCAGAACGAGCACAACGAGGGTGATACGGAAGTTCATGGATCTCGATGCAGCGGAAATCGGGCTACCGCGCCCACACCTTCAGGCCGCTGGATCACACTAGGGAACGACCGAAGCCTCGATGCGGGTGAAGTTGGAACCGGTGCCGGGCAGCGCGAATTCCTTGCGCGTGTAGAGGTTGGTCTGGCTGAGGCCGGATTGGTCGGCGGAGTTCGTGATGGTGAGGCCGGTGGTGTTGGTCCACGGCCCGACGCTGAGGCCGGCTGTGCCCTGCACCTGGTAAGTCACGCCGGTGTTGCGCTCGACCCACGAGAAGACCGTGCTGGTCCCGGCTTTGGCCGCCCGGAGCAACGCCGGCGATCCGACCGCAGGATTGCCGTCGAAGGCGAACTCCTCGCTGTTGTCGAAAGGATCACCATCGGGGTTGTCGCCGGGTGCGGTGTTGGTGAAACCCGGGTAAAGCGTTTGCCAGTAGGTTGTCCAATCGTCGTATGGAGTGGCGTTGGTATTGGGCACGCTCAGGATGCCGCTGCTCTGGGCGAATCGGTAGGTCACACCGTTCGTTTGCATCGACCACGTGCCGCCGCTGTTGGTGAACCCGGCGACAGAGAAGCTTCCGTCGTAGGCGGGCACGGCGACCGAGACGAGCGCCCATGAATCACCGACGTTGGTCGAGGCCGCTGCAAGATCAACACTGAAGACGCCGCGGAAGAGCGCGCTGCCCGGGCCGCTGACGGAGTTGTTCGTGCCGACGCCGCCGACGAAGAACGTGAGAGCACCGTTCGTTCCAAGCTCGAGTCGTCCCCCGTTGACCACCGTGTTTCCAGCGTGGGTGTTCGTCCCGTTCAGCGTCATGGTTCCGGTGCCCGCCTTGGTCAGGCCACCCGCACCGGAGACGGATCCGCCGAATGTCGTGGATGTGTTGTCGCCGCCGGCGGTCAGCACGGCATTATTGCTGAAGACCACCCGCTGCTCCGAACCGGAGGAGGCCAGCGAACCGATGGTCTCCGAGGTGAGAACGCGCAAAGTGGGCGTGAAGACATGGGCTCCGTTCGTCACGATGGGGCCGCTGATCGTGACCGCGGAGGTGTCGGGGATGGCGTTGCCGCTGGGGCTGTTGACTTGCAGCGTAGCGCTGGAGCTGATGGTCGTGGCGCCGAGGTAGCTATTGCTGCCGCCAAGCTCGATATGTCCGCCCAAGGAGGTGCGGGTGACATCCAGTCCCCCGGCCCCGCTGATATTGCCAAGCAGGTTGATCCACTTGTCCGTGTAGAAGTTCAGGGCCGAGTCAACATTGAGGGATCCCTCAAGCGTGATGTTGCCCATGAAGTTCATGACATGGTCTCCAGCCGGCCTGATCGAACGGAACCCTCCAGAGCGGATGGTGAAATTGTTGGAGATGTAGATGTTGCCGTTGAGAGGGACGATGTTCGTCGAGAAGAAGGTGCCGACCCCGGCGCCGAACGAGTCGCCGGTCGTGCCGATGACGATGGCGTTGGTTCCCCCGGGGACATTGATGCCGTTGCCCCCGAGGTTGACCGTGCCCCGGGCCACTACAAGACCTCCGCCCCAGCCGGAGTTGGTGCCGCTCAAGGTCAACCGGCCGAAGTTGTAGTTGTTGGTGTTGGCGAAGATGTTGTTGTAGCCGATGTTGGTCAGGTTGCCCTGGCCGGTGATGTTTCGGCTGATCGTCATCAAGTTCGTCAGCGCAGTGTTGGTCGAGGCGTGTTGGACGAGAAGACCGTCATTCAGCGCGAACGCGTTGGATCCGCTGATGGTCAAACTGCGCGAAGAGGCATTGGTGTTGTTCCAACTCAGGGCGCTGCTGTTGGTGAAGTTGAAGGGGACGGTTGCATAAGTTTTGTCCACGCCCCCTCCGCCCCCAGAGCCGATTTGCAGCGTGGCGCCGTTCACATTGACGGAGGAGGCGGCATTCAGCTCCTGGCCCGCCGACCCGAACGTGTTGGCGACCAGCATCCCTTGGTTCACGTTGATGGCACCGGTGAAGGTGTTGAAGCTGTTGAGTTGCATCGTGCCGGTTCCGGTCTTTGTGAGGCCGAAGCCGCCGTTGGTATTCGTGATGCCGCGGTTGAAAAGCAGAAGCCCCGTGCCGTTGTGGACCACATCCAGATTGGCGGCCAAGACGAGGAAACCCAAAGCACTCGTATCGCCGGCGTTAGTCCCCAAGGTGATGTTTCCTACCGCTCCCGCATCGACGTTGATGGATACATTGTTGCTGTCAGCCGCCATCGTCAGGCTATAGGCAACTTGGGGACCGACGGGAAATCCCAGATACCTGACCACGAAGTCGGAATCGATGTTGGCTCCGAAGGACATAGAGCGAACCACACGGTTCGTCGCGATGAAGTTGGTCCCTCTCGCGACGGTGTCAAAGACGAGGTCCGAGGTGTTGTCGAACGTCGGCACGATGTTGTTCGACCAGTTGGTGGAACTCCCCCAACCTCCCGAGGTGGATCCGCCCACCCATGTGTAGGCTGCTGCGTGAAGTGGTGATGCCCACACGAGGAGAGTGAAGGCGAGGACCAAAGGTCCGAGGTTACGGGGGGTGTTTTTCATGAGATCTGGCGGGGCGGAAGTTGCCACCTTGAGAGAACCAGCCTTCGGAGCCGGCGAGAATCCGGCGCCCCGGAACAGCAGGGCTCAGCCATCCCGGTCCGTTGTTGGACGAGTGCTGCTACGAGGGGGATCACGCCGGGTCGGGGAGATGCCCCCGCCTTACCTTGCGGTGAGGATCTGCGGGGCCATCAGGGGGTGAACGAGGCCTGGACTTGGAAGAAGAGGTTGTTCACGCCGGGCACAGTGAACTCTCTACGGGTATAGTCGGCGGGGAGGTTGAGGCCGGACTGGTCCGCGGCATTCGTGACCGTGACGGTGGCGTTGGTCCAAGGTCCGGTCGCGAGGTTCGTCGCGCTCTTCACCTGATAGGTCGCGCCGCTGTTGCGGACCACGAAGTTGAAGACGGTGTTGGTTCCGGACTTGATTGCGGTGAGGAGGGCGGGCGAGCCCACAGCCGGGTTGCCGTCGAAAGCGAACTCCTCGTTGTTGTCGAAGGGGTCGCCGTCCGGGTTGTCCGTGCCCGCTGTGTTGGTGAACCCGGGCTCCAGCCCCTGCCAGGAACTGACCCAGCTTTCGTAGGCCGTGGCGTTGGTGTTGACGACGGTCAGAACGCTGTTGCTCTGGGCGAACGTGTAGGTGATGCCGTTGGTTTCCAGCGACCAGTTGCCGCCGCTGTTGGTGAATCCGGCGACCTGGAATCCGCCGTCGTAAGCGGGCACCGCGACCGAGACGAGCGTCCAGGAATCGCCGTTGTTCGTCGAGGCGGCCGCGAGGTTGATGTTGAACGCACCGCGGAAGAAGGCGCTGCCGGAACCTCCCACCGAGTTGTTCGTGCCGTTGCCGCCGATGGCGAAGGTGAGGGTGCCGTTAGTGCCGAGGACAAGCTGGCCGCCGTTGACCACGGTGTTGCCGGTGTAGGCGTTCGTCCCGTCCAGCGTCATGGTGCCGGCGCCAACCTTGGTCAGTCCGCCTGCACCAGAACTGTTGCCGGCGTAGGTGGTGGAGGTGTTGTCACCGCCGGTGGTCAGCACGACGTTGGTGGCGAATGTGAGATCCGCGTTCGCCCCCGGGGAGGCCAAGGAGCCGATGGTTTCGGAGGTCACAATGCGCAGACGGGAGTTGGTGCCGCCACTCTGGTTGGTGGTGCTGTTGAAGCCGCTGATCGTGACCGCGGAGAGGTCGCCGATGGCGCTTCCGCTGGCACTGTTCGCCACCACATCGGCACCGTTGCTGATGGTCGTGGGCCCGCTGTAGCTGTTGCTGCCGGTGAGGTTGATCGCTCCGCCGATCCCACGGGTGAAGTCCAACCCGCCTACACCACTGATGTTGCCGGAGAAGGTGAATACCCGGTCGTTGAAGAAAGTGCCCGAGTTAACATTGAGGGTCCCTTCCAACGTGACACTACCTGTGAATTGGAAACGCTGGTCGCTGCCGATGTTGATGGAACGGAAGCCGCCCGAGCGGACGATGATCGGGTTGGTGAAGGTGATGGTGCTATTGGCGGGGACGATGTTCGTCCCGACAAAGCCGCCCAACCCGGCTCCGAAGGCATCTCCGGTGCTGCCGAGGATGATGGTGCCATTGCCGAGGGCGTTCGATCCGCTTCCTCCGAAGACAACGGCCCCCCTCGAGATCACAAGGTTGCCGTTCCAGTTGGTGTTGGTGCCGCTCAAGCTCAACCGCCCGAGACTGTAGTTGTTCGTCGGCGCGGTGATGTTGTTGTAGCCGACATTTGTGAGGTCGCCGGAACCGGTGATGGCCCGGCTGATGTTGATGGCGTTGGTCAGCGCCGTGTTGGTGGAACTGCCCTTGATGGTCAGGTTGTTGCTGAGGGCGAACGAGTTGGTCCCGCTGAAGGTGAGGGTGAACGAGTTGGTGCCCGTGTTGCTCCAAGCCAACGTGCTCGGTGCGGCAACGTTGAGCCCCACGCTGGTGTAGTCCTTGTTGGCTCCGGAGACATTCGCGATCAAAAGCGTGCCTCCACCGAGGTTGATCCTGGCGGCATTGTTCATATCCGTCGCAGGAACAAATCCGTTTGCGATCAGCGTGCCGTCATTGACGTTGATGTCACCCGTGAACGTGTTGGGCGACGCGCCGATCGAGCCGAGGGTCATTGTTCCCGTGCCGGTCTTCGTGATGCCGAAGCTGCCGTTGGTGTTGGTGATGCCCCGGTTGAAGAGCAGGATTCCCGTGCCGTTGTGGTCGACATTCAGGTTGGTGGCCAGAACCAGGATGCTGAAATTGGTGGCATTGGTTCCATTGGCCGAGTTGGTCCCCACCGTGATGTTGCCGCTGGCGTTGGAAGCAATGGTGATCGAGGCGTTGTTGCTGTCGGCGGCCATGGTAAGGCTTCTCGCCGAGCCGAAACTGAAGTCCTGCAGGTTGACAAACATCGCATTGGTGACACCCGCACCGAAGTTGAGGGAACGCACGGTTCGATTGTTCCCGAGAGCCATGTTGGTGATGGAGACGGCACTGCTCGGGAACTGGAGGTCCGCCGTGTTGTCGAACGTCGGAACGACATTGTTCGACCAATTGGTGGAACTTCCCCAGCTGGCGGCGGAAGACGCGCCCACCCACGTGTAAGCGGCGGCCTGGGCAGTGGATAAGGCGGCGCTCAAGGCGGTGGCCGCTACCGCCACGCGGGCAGTGAGGAGTAAGGAGGGGATCTTGATTTTCATGGTTCTAGGTGGGTTGGGGGTGTCGGGGGGAGAAACTCGGGAGGGGTTGCTACTTCGGTTTGACCGTGAGGACGATGTTGTCCACGCGGGCGAAGCCGGCGACCCCGGCCCGCTGGGGATCAACGCCGTAAAAGCTGAAGAACAGCGTTTTGCCGCTGGCCTGAAAGGGTGCCGGTTGGAAGGTGTGAGTCACGTTCTGCCAATCGTTCGGCGCGTGCTCAAAGTCGAAGGTTTCTTCCCAGAGAGTCTCGCCGCCCAGAGTGTTCCCCTCCTTGGCGAAGACGACCACGCGCAGGACATCCTGGGACTGCCATTGCCATCCGGCTTTCCAGTCGAGCGACACCTCGAAGACCTCGCCTTCCTCGATGCTGTGCTCGGTCTTCTGCACGAAGTAGGAGGTCTCTTTTTCCCGGTCATTGACGGAGGCGCTGTAGACCGAACCTTCCATGCTGCCTTCGGTCGCGCGGGCCGTGACCCCCATCGCCTTCTTGGAACCTGCGTCCGCGGGGTTATACCAATTGGGGGTGCTGTAGAATGGCTGAACGTCCTTGTCGCCCGGCCCGGCCTCGAAGTCGGCGTTCGTCAAGAGGTTCGCCATGGGCGTTTCGAAAGGCGCCACGGCCAGCAGCGCACTGAGGAGGATTGCTTTTTTCATGTCTGGTAGGGATCGGCTATGGCCTCTGAGCGCGTGCGATCCGCCTCAAAAGCAAGTTCGCACAGCTTTATTCGTCTGTCGTTTGTCTGGCTTCGGCTCGGGAAAGGCCGCGCAGCAAATCCCCCAGAAAAGCTGCGCGGCCACCCCAAACAAATTCATCACCGAATCGAAGAACCGCTGCCGGCGCGCATTTGCTCGACGTTGCAGGCCAACCGGAGCGGCGCAAGGGCGTGGGAGGAGCAGAATGGGGGCGGTGTTCATCGGGGGGCGAGGACACTGATCTTCCTACACATTCATTCAGGTTGTGGGGTCCGTCAAGAAAATCGTTTGAATTTTGTCTGATACCGATTTTGATTGGTCTCGGCGACAGGTTGACGCTCAGAAAAGTGGTCAGGCGCCCCCTCCCCTCCATGAATAACCAGCTACCTATCTGCGCAGCTCTTTGCCTCGCGGCGTGCACAGCCTCAACTGCGGTGGGCGGACCTTCGAAGCCGAACCTCATCGTCATCATGGCGGACGATCTCGGCTATGCGGATGTCGGCTTCAACGGAAACTCCGAGATTCCGACGCCCAACATCGATCGAATCGCGGCAGGTGGCGTGGTGTTCACCGACGCCTATGTGACCTTCACCGTGTGCGCCCCGAGTCGCGCCGGTTTCATCACCGGGCGGTATCCGCAACGCTTCGGCTTCGAGCGGAACCCGGCATACAGGCCGCACAGCCACGAGACGGGACTTCCCCGCGAAGAAAAGACCCTGGCCGAAGTCCTTCGTCCCGCCGGCTATACATCGGCGCTGATCGGCAAATGGCATCTCGGGGCGCATGACGACCTCCACCCGCTCGCGCGCGGCTTCGATGAGTTCTTCGGTCACGTGGGCGGGGGGAAGCGCTATTTTCCGGAGTTGCTCACGAAGAAGAACACGGCGGACGCGAGAGACGAATGGGACAGTTACCACACATGGATCACGCGAGGCTTCGAACCGGTGCAGACGACGGAGTATCTGACCGACGAGTTCACCCGGGAGGCGGTCGGGTTCTTACGCCGCCGTGCGGATTCGCCGGCACAGCCATTCTTCCTGTTCCTCGCCTACAACGCGCCCCACGGTCCCCTCGAAGCTCCGGCGGAGGACATCGCGAAGTTCGCGCATATAGGGAACGAGAAGCGCCGCGCCTACGCCGCCATGGTTTCCGTGATGGATCGCGGCATCGGCCGGATCCTTGATTTGCTCGACGAGCGAAAAATGGCCGAGAACACCCTGATCGTCTTTCTGTCCGACAACGGGGGGGCATCCAACACCCACGGTTCCCGGAATACGCCGCTGCGGGGCGGCAAGAGCGAGCCGTGGGAGGGCGGTTGGCGCGTGCCGATGGCGGCGCGGTGGCCCGGAGTATTCCCTGCGGGGGCCAAGTATTCCCAGCCGGTTTCCTCGATGGACATCTTCGCCACCATCGCTGCGGCCAACGGCCTGCAAGCAGACCCGGAGCGCCCGCTCGACGGAGTGAACTTGACGCCGTATGTGCGTGGCGATCATCCCGGCGCACCGCACGAGCGGATCTACCTGCGCATGTTTGACAGCGGGGCTTTTGCCATGCGCGACGGCGACTACAAGATCGTGAGGCCGAAAAACGAGACGGGCGTGAAGCTGTTCAATCTGGCCGACGACATCGCTGAGAAGCGGGACATGGCTGCGGCGAATCCGGAGCGCGTCGAGGCGCTGGTTAGCGATTACAAGCGGTGGAGCGCCGAGCTGAAGGAGCCCGCGTTCGAGGGACTGAAGCCGCGCAAGCCAGAGCAGAAATGAGCATCGCCGTCCGGACATGAGACCTCCCGCCGCGCTCCTGATCCTCGCTGCCGCCGGCCCGTGTGGCGCAGGGTTCGCCACAGCCGAACGGCCGCCGAATCTCATCGTCATCGTGAGCGACGACCAAGGTTACCGGGACGTCGGCTTCAACGGCGGCACGCAAATCCCCACGCCAAACATCGACCGCATCGCGAAAGGCGGCGTTGTCTTTACCGATGCCTACGCGACAGGCGCGGTCTGCGGCCCGAGTCGCGCCGGGTTCATCACGGGGCGCCATCCGGCGCGCTTCGGCTGCGGCGGCACCCCGGGCTACCGGCCGGACAACCCCAAGGAAGGACTGCCGCTCGAGGAGACGACTCTGGCCGAGGCACTGCGTCCGCGCGGCTACACCTCGGCGCTCATCGGAAAATGGCATCTCGGGGCGCACGAGCGCTTCCATCCCATGAACCGCGGGTTCGACGAGTTCTTCGGCCATGTGGGCGGTGGCAAGCGCTTCTTCCCGGAGTTGCTGACGCGGAGGGACACAAAGGACGCGAAGAACGAGTGGGAGAGCTACCACACTTGGATCACGCGGGGCGTGGAACCGGTGAGGACGACCGGGTATCTGACGGACGAATTCAGCCGCGAGGCGGCCGAATTTGTGCTGCGTCGCGCGGCGGATCCGGAGAGCCCCTTTTTTCTCTACCTCGCCTACAACGCACCACACAGCCCGTTCGAGGCGCCAGCCGGGGAGATCGCGAAGTTCGGCCACATCGAGAACGAAAAGCGCCGCACCTACGCCGCCATGATCGCGGTGATGGACCGGGGCATCGGCCGGATCCTCGATGTGCTCGACGAGAACAACCTGGCCGGTGACACGCTCATCTTCTTCTTCACCGACAACGGAGGGCCCACCAAGGATCAAGTCACGGACAACACCCCGCTGCGAGGCGGCAAGTCGTCCCCTTACGAAGGCGGATTCCGCGTTCCCATGGCCGCGCGCTGGCCCGGCGTGATTCCCGCCGGCTCAACATTCACGCAGCCTGTCTCGACCATGGACATCTTCGCCACCATCGCCGCGCTCAACCACCTCCCCGAAGATCCGGGGCGTCCACGCGACGGCGTGAACCTCATGCCCTTCCTCACCGGCGCAAAACAGGGAGCGCCCCACGAGCGGATTTACCTGCAACTCGGCGCCGGCAGCGGCTTCTGCATGCGTGAGGGAGACTACAAAATCGTCAGCGTGCGCGACGGGGAGACACAGCTCTACAACGTTCGCGAGGATGCCGGGGAGACGCGTGATCTCGCGCCGTCCGATCCAGCCCGCGTCGAGAAGATGCTCTCCGCCTTTCATGCATGGAACGCCACGCTACCGCCTTCGATTCTCGAGGGCATGAGGCCGGAGGAGTGGGGAGGCAAGGCAGCCAAGGAGTCTCCGGCCGGGGGCGCGAACCCCTAGAACGAGCCCCGCATCACCATCAGCGGCGGGATGCGCTCCAACACCCCGGTTCCTCCCTGGCCTTCAGCGATCTTTTGCACGCGTTCCACAGCGGAATGCGCGATGCGCTCCATGTCCTGCTGGATCGTTGTCATGGGCGGATCGGTCAACTCACCGCGCTGCGCACCGTCATAGCCGATGAGCGCCACCTCATCGGGAACCGCGACATTCCGGTAGGCGAGCACCTCGAGGAAGTTCGCCGCGAGGCGACCGTCGTTCACAAAGTAAGTCCCGTGCGCGGGATTCTTTTCGAGGAAGGACTGGACGTTGAGGGCGATCTCGAACGAGCTGTCACTCCACGGGATGCCGACCACCGGCAATGCCTCCAGCGACTTCCCCGCCTCCACCCAAGCATGCCGGAAGCCTTCGAGGCGGGCCGACACACGCGGGTTGTTCTCGGATCCGGCATGGTAAACGAACGATGTCTCACGCGGGCTCCGCCGGAGGATCGCCTCGGCTGCCAGCCGTCCCCCGTGATGGTGGTCGGTGACGATGTTGGCGTGATAGCGATCGCTGAAGTTCGCATCCAAGCCGATGACCGGGACAGGAAACTCCTTGAAAGAATCCAAGAGCCGCCCGCTCGAGTCGCTGTCCACCATCAGAACATCGCACCCCCGCCAGATCTTTTCGTCCGGCTTCACCGCGGATGGCAGCAGTTCGATTTCCAGGTTGATGTTGTGGTAGTGGCACAACCGGGTCAGCGCATCGGCCAGGCGGCGGAATCCCGAGAAGTAGATGTAGCCCTTGCCCGCAAACATCGCGCGCACGCAGATCGAGCGTAAGATCTTGGTGTAAAGGTGATTGGATGCGACGTAGCGCTTGCTTGGAAGCAGGTCCAGCCAACCCTCTTCCTGCAACTGCCGGAGCGCTCGCCAGACGGAATCGCGGGTCAGCCCGAAACTTGCCGACATCTGCCGCACAGTGGGCAGGCGCTCGCCGGGCTGGAGTCGATTGGCTCGGATGAAATGCTTGATCTGGTCCACAGCGGCGGCGCGCCGATTGGCCTCCGGGCCGATCTGCAGCGGGCGGTCAATGTTCAGGATGGCAGACATGCGGGCAATTTGTCCGTAATCCTGAATCCCACCCCCATCCAAGACAAGATCAAGCCATGGCTGAGGACTGGTCGCTTGACACCAGACATTTTTCAGACAATTTTCCGCCATGGCTCGGCCCCCCAGCCCCTTCTTGCCTTCCATCGTGCGGCGAAGGTCCGCACATGCACCACCGTGCCCAGCACCTTCAGACAGCTGACGCAGCCTGCAATCATGAAACGAACCACGAGACTGCCAGCCGGCGATGTCATTCTTTACGGGGCGGACTACAACCCGGACCAATGGCAGGGGCAGGAGCATGTGCTGCTCGACGACATCGCGCTCATGAAGAAGGCCCGGGTCACGTCGGCGTCGATCGGAATCTTCTCGTGGACAGCCCTCGAGCCGGAGCCCGGCGTGTTCACTTTCGATTGGCTCGACGCCACGATGGACCGTTTCGCCGAGGCCGGGTTGAAGGTCTTCCTCGCCACGCCGAGCGGAAGCAAGCCGATGTGGCTTTCGGAAAGCCACCCGGAGGTGAGGCGCGTTGACGTGCAAGGCCGGAGGGAGCCCTCGGGCGGACGGCACAACCATTGTCCCACTTCGCCGGCTTACCGGGAGGCTGTGCACCGGATCAACAGCGAGCTCGCGCTGCGCTACGGAAGGCACCCGGTGCTTGCATTGTGGCACGTCGGAAACGAGCTCAACGGCGATTGCCACTGCGACCTCTGCCGCGCCGCGTTCCAAGGCTGGCTGCGGCAGCGCCACGGAAGCTTGGACAACCTCAATCGCGCATGGTGGACATCGTTCTGGAACCAGACCTACAACGACTGGTCTCAGATCCCCACTTTCAACAAGAGCATCGACGGCTTGGCGGTGGACTGGATGCGCTTCGTCAACGACCAGCACTGCTCGTTCCTGGAAAACGAGATGGCCCCGTTGAGGGAGTTCGCCCCGTCCATTCCGTGCACCACGAACTTCATGGGCACGCACCCGACCACGAATTACTGGCAGTGGGCAAAGACCGTGGACTGCGTTTCCAACGACCACTATCCCCTGCCCGACGATCGCGAGGACTGCTGGCGGCGGTCGCTGGGAGCCGACTTCATCCACAGCCTCATGCGCGGCATGGCGCACGGCGATCCATGGATCTTGATGGAGTGCTCCCCCAGCTCCGTCAACTGGGGCAAAGTCAACAAACTCAAGCGTCCCGGCGTGCACATGCAGGAAGTCCTGCAGGCCGTGGCCAACGGCGCGGATGTCGTCCACTACTTCCAGTGGCGGAAAGGACGCGGGGGCCACGAGAAATTCCACGGGGCGGTGGTTGACCACGAGGGCAGCTCACGCACACGAGTCTTCAAGGAATGCACCGAGGTCGGAAAGACGCTTGAGATGCTCGCACCGGTGGTCGGAATCCGATCCGACCGCGCTCCGGTGGCCATGATCTACGATTGGGAAAGCCGCTGGGCGCTGGCTGCGTCCGCAGGCCCCAAGTCCGAGGCGTGGGGCGACCTCTACACGCGCACCTGCAGCGAGCATTTCCGCGCACTCCGGCTGGCCGGGATCGAAGTCGATCTGGTTCCGGTCGATGCCGATCTCTCGGGCTACCGCACCGTCATCACCCCGTCGCTCTACTTGCTCGAGCAGCAGACAGCTCGGAAGCTGACAAACTTTGTCGAGATGGGGGGCGCGTGGATCGCGACCTACTTGACCGGCTACGTGGACGAACACAACCGCTGCTGGTGCGGCGGATTCCCGGGCCCGAATCTGCGCGAAGTGTTTGGCCTCTGGAACGAGGAGGTCGATTACCTTTTCGACGATGAGACCGTCAGGATCCTCGGCCGCATCGCCGGCTTGGGACCGGACATGAAGGCCAAGGATGTGGTCGAGCACCTGCACGCCGAGGGCGCGACGACCATGGCGTCGGTCGATTCGGATTTCTACGCAGGCGCACCTGCGGTCCTGCGCAACAAGTGGAAAGAGGGTTCGGCCTACTACGTCGGAACCCGCCTCGACGAGGAGAGCCTCACCGCATTCTACCGCGTGGTGGCTGCCGAACTCGGCCTGCCGCGCACGGAACTTCCGCGCGGCATCGTCCGCAAAGCGCGTCTCGGATCAGCCGGGCCGGTGGACTTTCTCTTCAACTACACCAAGGCAGGCGTCGAGATCGACCTTGGCGACGAGACGTTCATGCAGGTTTCCGACGGGCGACAAGTCACCGGAAGGACGACCCTTCAGGCGTATGAAACCCTCCTCCGAGGCGTGACCCCGCCCCGTCGGCAGGGCACCGCCGCGACTCGAAAACATCCCCTCCATCATGAACACCCAACACCCCCGCTCCCCACTCCAGGCTAAGACAGGGGCATTCACCCTCGTCGAGATCCTGGTCGTCGTCGCAATCATCGGTGTCCTCGCTGCGTTGGCCTTCCCCGTGCTGCAACGCGTCCGAGGCAAGGCCGGCGAAACGAAGTCCGTCGCGGCCATGAAGTCGGTGCTGACTGCCAACTCGCTCTACTCGGCCGACAACTTCGGGCAGATTCTCACCCTGAAGTATGCTGGGGACCCTTCGCTAGCTGGAGGCGGGTGGGTCGGAGGGGCATATTGGGGACGCTTGCAGCCGTATCTCTTCGGGACACCGAGAATCTCCAATCAAACCCAGCTTCAAGCAAAGATCCTCAGTGAGCTGAGGAACCTTTTCGGCGGGGATCCCAAGACCATGAGCGGGACCGCGTTCGAAGGGCCGAAGATTTACCATGACACGTCCGCCCTCCCTGTGCCGTTTGCCTTCAACAAGTATCTGAACAAGTGGAATGGCTGGGTGACTCAGTTGCAAATAACCAAGCCCGCGTCCACCATTTATGCCACCTATGGCTTCGCCATGTTTGATGAGGCGGACGCCGCCGCTTACCGGGAATTGCCCAAGAACGGTGACAGGCCAGAGAATAACATTTTCTATCTCCCACCAAACAGGACCCTCGCTGGCTTCCTGGACGGGAGGGTGGAGATTCTGACCGCTCCCATCCCGGAAGAGATGGTCAAATTCGAAGGTGCCAGCCTGTGACAAGGCACCTCCCGAGTGTCATTGAACGAGGGGTCTATTCCTGAGGTCCAATCTTCTGGCATCTTCTTGGCGGTAAGTTGCCTCCCCCCATGCCGGCCCCTCCCGATACCACCCGACGCATGACCGCCCGAGTCTGCTCCCGCACGTTGGCGGCCGTCTTGGCCTCCGCCGCCTTGGTGCCGGTTGTAATGGCCCAGCGGGTCAACGTGGCGAAATACCAGACCGTCACGGCCAGTTCGACGAGTTCGACTTATCGTCCCGATTTCGCGGTGGACGGCATCGCGGGCAACTTCCACTCGTTCCGCAGCTCCGGCGCGTTCTGGCTTGAGGTCTCCTACCCCGCTCCGATCGCGATCGCCAGCGCACACGTCTATCTCGGACTCCTCGAGGGCAGCACCACGCAGGTCCTCTCGAACTTCCGCTTCCAGTATCACGACGGCGCCGGTTGGCTGGACATTCCCGGTTCAGTCGTGACAGGCAACACACTCGCCGAACGCTCGGTCATCTTCTCCCAAGCCGTCACCGCGACCCGTTTCCGGCTGCTCAGCAACGACGCCTCGGGATCACGCACCGTCCGGGAGCTCGCTTTCTTCCCGCCCAATATCGTCGGCAACGTCGAGCAGGGCCAGCCACTCGGCACCGACGTCAACCTTAACCTGGCCTACAAACGCCCCGCCACGGCCTCGTCCCATCAAATCGTCAACACCAATGGCGCGGGCTACCCGAAGAATGCATTCGACGGCTACATCGACAACCGTTCGCGCTGGCTGATCCAGCCGACGAACATCAGTGGCACGAATGTTTATCTCAGCGGAGAATTTCTCGAGGTGGATCTCCTCGCCACCAACTTGATCGGCTCGGCCCATGTTTACTCGGGAATCATGAGCACCAACCGCACAAGCAGCTCCCCCATCCCGGATTTCGAGCTGCAGTATCTGAGCGGGACCAACTGGCTTGTCATTCCCGGCACCAGCGTCGCCGGCAACACCAACCCCAGTTTGGTGGTCCCGTTTGCGACCAACGTGGCGACCAGCCGCGTCCGCCTCGTCACCACCAGCGCCACCCCGGCGCGGCTGCAGGAACTCCTTCTCTTCCCTCCGCGCACGGGCGGATACCCGGTCGGTCAGGAGGTCATCAATGCCGCCCCTTCGACCAACACCTGGGAGCGTCTCTCGGACTCCTTCTACCGCGTCCGCAATGCCGGCCCGGATCTCCGGATCGGGCTCGTCAGCGGGGCCGTGGTGAACGTTCCGGCGGACGCCAACAACCCGCAGCGCACGGAATGGCAATTGCTGCTGAACTACCGCGACGGCACCTACCGCGTGCGGAACGCCGAGTCCGGCTTGTGCCTTGCCCTCGCCCGCGACCTCAACGGTCAGATCAGCACCTCGAACAACACCCCGGTCGTCGCGGAGCAATACACCGGCCTCCCGCACCAGGACTGGCGCATGCTCTACGCCAACGCCACCAACTTCAGCCTGGCCAACGCCTACTCGGGTTTGGTCATCCAACCCTCCGGAAGCAGTTGGAGTTCAGGGACCCCTCTCGTCGTCAGCACCGTCAACACGAGCAACGTGACGCAGCTTTGGAACACCAGCTTCCGCCGCCACTATCCCAAGAAGGGTATCGCTGGAACGCTCAACCCGAATCCGTTCAACACCAACATCACTTACCATCGGGACTTTTTCGACCGCTTGGGGGGCGGCAGCTGGAGTTACGTGTGGGGGAGGCCGTTCAACAGCAACTTCCCCTACCTCGATCACAACCACGTCTACAACCCGATGCAGTGGGGGAACTTCAGTTGGACCCATGGATCCGCTCAAGGTCCGATGGAAAACCTCCATCGCGAACTGCAGTCAAACCCCAAGCCTGTTTACTTCATGGGCTTCAACGAGCCGGACAAGACGGAGCAAGGCTTCATCACGGTGGAAGAGGCCGTCATGCGCTGGCCGCGTTTCGAGGCGCGTGATGTCCCGCTTGTTTCGCCAGTGCCTGCCGACACTTTCAGCGAGTGGAGCACCAACTTCTTCAGCCAAGCCGAGGACAACGGCTACCGCGTCGACCACACTGCCGTCCATTGGTATGCTGC
Organism: uncultured Chthoniobacter sp.; assembly: GCA_964609925.1. GTDB lineage: Bacteria > Verrucomicrobiota > Verrucomicrobiia > Chthoniobacterales > JACTMZ01 > JACTMZ01. Next base: position 19,056 of record CAZSUJ010000004.1, read on the forward strand.
GCCGAGCGCCTCCTCGTTGATCACCAACGTCCTTTGGAAGGCCTACACGAACTACGGCAACCGCCCGATCTGGCTGACCGAGTTTTCCGTCGTTCCGTGGGGAGTGACAAACACCAACACTGCTTGGACGGAGAAGGACAATTTCGACTTCCTCGCCGAGTTCATGTGGCGCGCGGAGGGCATATCCTGGATCAAGCGCTATTCCCTCTTCTGTTTCACCACCGGCGGCTCCACCAACAATCCGAACTACACCTACGCCCCGCGCAGCGACACGTTCAACGCCGACGGCAGCCTCACTCCGTTCGGCCAACTCTACGCCGGCTGGGACGGTGTCACGAACGTGGTCACGAACCGCGCCTACCACCTGCATGCATTCGGGAGCTACCAACGCGGACGCAACCCGGGTGGCACCTCCGCCCCCACCGCCGTCTCACCCTCGAACAACATCGCCGGAACCCAGTGGACGCTGTTTCCAGCCACCACCACGACCAATACGAATACGTTCCGCATCATCTCCACACTCGACGGCCGTCCGTTGCGGACGACAAACGGAACGAACGTCAGCCTCGGCACCAACGGCGAGACCGGCGCCGCCGTGGAGTGGCGTCTCGCAGCCGACCAAAACGGGCTCCAGTTCATCCAGCATCCGGCCTCGGGCAACCGGCGGCTCCACCTCGCCAGCAACAGCAGCACGCTCACGATGGTCGCCTCAAACAACACGACCGACTTCTCGGAATGGCGCTTCGTCCGGCCGGCCGTTTCCGAGACGGCCGCGCCGCCGACTTCGCCGACCGGCGTCACCGCCAACGGAGGCGTCGCGTCTGTCGTCGTTTCATGGGCACCCGTGGACGCTGCGGACAGCTATGCCATCGAACGCCTCGATCCAGTCCAGCTGACTTGGTCGAACGTGGTGACCGGATTGACCCAGACGGCTTGGACCAACAACGCACTGCCCGGCAACACCACCAATTCCTACCGTGTCACGGCCGCAAACATCCTCGGCACCTCGCCGGCGTCCGCGGTTGTCGTGGCGACCACGATGCATCCGATGTCCTCGCTTGCAGCGTGGAACTCCGAGTATCTCGCCAGCCTGCCGCCGCAGGATCAGGCCAACACGGCGGACCCGGACCGTGACCGGATCCTGAACATTCTCGAATACGCCCACGCCAGCAGCCCGACCCAGCCCGGCGCGAACCCCTTCCAGATCGGACCGCCGGTCGCGCAGAGCGTGACCATCCAGTTCCCTTGGAACTGGCGGGCAACGGACATCACCTGGCGCGTGCGCGGCGGGACCAATCTGGCCAGCATGTCGGCCTGGTCGGTTGTCACTCCCACGAGCGTGCAAACCAACCGCAGCGGGGATGTGGATGTCATCCGCATGACGTTCCCGTGCGGCGTCATCCCGTGCCGGTTCTTCGTGCTCGAGGTTTTGCCTGCGCCCTGAGGCGGAAGCGCTATCGACCGCGCAAGGCGCTCAGAAATTCACGCCGGTGAAGAATCCCGCGATGAAGCCGTCACTCACCTCCGGTCCGCCCGCGGGCTGGATGATGCATTGGACGAAGGGCTGCAGGAATGCCCAGCCATTGATCTGCACTCGGTAGCCTCCCTCGACCACCATCGTCCCCGTGCGATTGGAACTCCGGCTGTCGCGGCCACCGGCGACAGCCACCTGCGCGAAGTCGGCGCTCCGCCCAGGCGCAGGGCCTTGGTAAACCAGCCCGCCCTGAGCGTAGAGCGGCCACCGGTTGTTGTAGGGTGGCGCGAAGCTGACCATGCTGAAGAGACGCAAGCCTTCCTCAGCCGAGCCGGGTTCTCGGAAGAGCATCTGGTCGGCTTGCCAGTAGAACCCGTAGCGGCTCCCGCCGTCATCGTTGCCCTGCCCGTAGAAATAGCCGCCGAAGGCGTATTTCCCCGGTAGCTTCCCCTCGCCCACCAAGGGCGTGAAGCCGGTCTCGCCCATGAAGAACTCCCCGTTGTTCGCGGGATCGTGAGCGTCGCCTTGCATCATCAGCCCGTGGTTTTCCGCGAGCGTCCCCTCGGGATAGCTCATGAACAAGCCGACCTTCGTGTATTGCCAGTCGAGCGGCTTGACCTCCACCGTGCCGCCCCAAGTTGAAAAACCCGACGAGAACGGGATGTTCCCACCGAGGCCTTTCGCGCTCTGGATGGCGGCGTTGAGGAAGTTGAGGGAGAGCGGTTGGTTCAGAAACTCGCGCACCGGACGCAGCCAGCCTCCCGACAACGCGAGCAAGCCCTTGCGTCCGCCGAGCCCCGACGTGCTATAGCGCAGTCCGCAGGCTGCGAGACGCCAATCCACGCCGGTCTCGTAAGGTGAAGGGTTGAACATCCCAGCGGCCCGCACGGCCTCGTTGGGATTGTCCGCAGACGCGGGATCACGCCAGCGGCCCTCGATGAAGCCGTCCAACCCGTCGAGGAGCCGGGTGCCCAGAACTTCGTCGAAATCCACCACCGCTCCGAAGGCGAGCTCTTGGTCGAAGAAACCGGCCGCTCCCTCCTCGCTCGCGACAACTCCATAGAATCCCCCGCGCCAGCGCCCCTCGAACTCGATCCCGCCACTCGACAAAGCTTCGCGCGCGCCGAACCAGTCCCCTGTCATCTGCCGCCCGTTCCACCACCGGGGAAGCGCCGCGGGAGCCGCCGGGCTCCCGGCCCGGCTCGCGCTTGCGCACACGATCCAGACGATCAAGACCGCCGCCCGCCGCCAGATGTCCGTTCGATACCTCGACTTTGTGCCCATCAATACCGCCCCGGGGGGAGCAGCGCTGGCCTCCCGTGCGAAGAACGTCACTGGAGCGTGCCAACGGGGCGCAATCTATTAGCTCACCTAATACATGGCAAGCGCAAGAATCCCCGGCAGGACGAAGTCCAGGGCTTATCAGGGCACGTTGAAGACGACCTTGTGCGTCAGCATCCGCTTCGGCGCGATGGCGAGCGGGGTCGGCCCGGTCACGGGCGAAGCACCGCGGCTGCCGTCGGGATTCAGCCGATAGAAGGAAGTGTAGCGCGTTTCCCAACCGGGATTGAAGGCCACGAACGTCGTCTCGACGCTCGTCGGGCTGAGCCGTTTGGTGAACGTGGCGGTGAGGACGATGGACGAGTTCGCATCGGCGCCGCCGGCGTCCTTGGCCCGCGCAACGTAGGTCCAGTCGAGGTCGCCGTAGTCTTTGAAGCTCGAAAGAAACGTCAGCACGCTCGTCGAAAGGATGGAAGGATTGCGCGCCGCGAACTCACCGGGGGCGGCAGTCGTGGTTACCCAACTCGACCACAGGCGATCGATGTAGGGCTGGACGGCGGGCGTGTTCGGCGTGGTCCCGGTCATGGGGAATGGCTGGTCACCGGGGTTGTAAGGCACGCCGGCCATGGCCGCGGTCATGCTCATGGAGAGCCATTCGGCAGGCTGGAAAAGCGCGGAATTCCGGGCGTCCGTCCACTCCTGCCGCATGGTCGTTCCGGCCCAGCGGCGCATGTAGGTCGTATCACGGGCCATACCGAGGGTCCACGCGGTGGGCGGGTAGGCTTGGATGAAGCGGGAACCGGTCGGGAAGGCATAGAAGAAGTTGTTCAGCGTGACTTCGGCCTTCTTCGTCAGTGACTGCCCCGCGCTGGCCTTTCCGCCGAAAGCCTCGGGCGACTCGTAGAACGCCAGCGGACTGGCCTCGACGTAGCCCGTGTTGACCGGCCATCCGGCGTTGTTGCCGTTGTTGATCACCTGACCCGAGTCGATCGTCGTGACCGGGACCCACGAGTGCAGGTTGAGCGGCGAGTTCGCCAAGTTGTAGTTCTTGTCGAGGAAGTAGGCCTCCCCAGCCGCGAGGTTCGAGGTGAACAGGTAGATACCGAGGTCGAGCACGGCTTTGCGGTCGGTGGCCGCGCCCCAAAGGATGGCCGCGGACCACGCTTGGATTCCCTCGAACACGGAATTCTCGTTCTCGCCATTGTATTTGTCGCTCAGGGTGCCGTAAGCGCCCCAGTAGCCGAGCGGATTGGTCGTGTCCAAAACCGCCGTGGTGCTCCCCGGCATCGCCCCGCTGGCCCACGGGTGTCCGGTGAACTGGTCGAAGAACGCGAACTTCTGGTAGCTCATCCGCGCGTCCTTGTAGAGGCTGGCATCCAACGCGGCGTTGTCGGGATCGTAAGCCAGCGTCATGAGCAACTGGTCAATCGCCGTGCCCATCTGGCTTTGGGAAACCCAGAGGTCAGCCGGTTTGGTGTTGATGTTGGGCTCCCACGCGCGGTCGAAGATGCCGGCGAGGGCGGCCGAGCTGAGGTAATAGCCGTAGAAGTAGTGCTGGTCGTTCCACTGGTCGGACACGCCGAAGCCGCTCCACAGCATGCCCTTTTCCCACTTCGAAAGGCCGGTCTTTGTCGCGTTCTGCACGGGCGAGACCGTAGCCGGGTTTTGCACCGAGCTGACGACACCCCAAGCGGGCTGCGTGGCCGTCGGGTTGATCACGATGCGGCCGGTGCCCTCGTCGTATTGCGAGTAGTAGGCCATGTTCCACAGATTGGCCAAGGACTGCGGCGAGGGATTGTTCTCGGAGGGCGGGTCCAAGAAGAGGAGGCTGATGGCGCGCTGCATGCCCTGCACGGAACTCTTGAGCGCGTCGTTCATCCCGCCGAAGGGATTGTTCTGGGCGAAAACCGGGAACTCGTAGGAGTTGGCCGGGGTCTTGGCCGCGTTCAAGGCGTAGGAAGTGATGTCGACATTCGGGTAATTCGCGGCGTTGGTCGCGACTGACTGCTGGAGGTTGAAGACATCGCCGAGGAAGTTGGCGGCGGCCCCGAACTGGTTGCCCAAACCGTAGCCGTCCGGCGCGGAAGAACCGAGGAACGCGCCGTTGAAAGGCGCGAGGCCCTGACTGGTGAGCTTCGTATATTGGGCGATGATCGAATTATAGACGACCTCATCCACACCGGTGGTCTGGGGTGCGACCTGGCCACGGTAGAAGAAGGCCGGCTGGACAATGCGGGGGAAAGGCGTAAGCGTAACGCACCAAGTCAAGGCGGGCGGACTGTCCTTTGTGGCCACGCCCTCGGTCCCGGGGATGTATCTGGCTGGCGCCGCACCCGAGGGAGGCGGATTCTTGTTGAAGCTGGCAACCGAGCCGTTGGACAGGACGGCAACGAATCTCGCGGGGAATCCTTTCGGGTTGTGCACGGAGACGGGGTCGGGATTGCCCGAGCCCGACCAGTTGGTGGCCACCGGCACCACGCTGAGGCTCGAGTTGTAGCCGCTGCCGGGTGCGGTGACGTTGATCGCCGTGATTCGTCCGTCCGTCACCACGACATCAGCTTGGGCGGGCGATGTGGGAAGAGGGTCTCCTTGGTTGAACCACAACTTCAAGCTGGGCAGGTAGTTGCTCCCAGAGCGCAGGATGCGCACCGCCTTGACCCCGCCGTTGGTATCGAGCACGGGCTGCAAGGCGGCGTCGAAGCCGAGGCCGCCGAAGATCGCGTATTCCAAGGGATCGTAGGTCAGGCCCGCACCCGCATTCGAGATGATCAGGTTGGTCGCCTCGATGATACCATTGGTCGGGATGGTGAAACCAATGACGGGAGCGACCACGTTCGTGACCGCGGGATCTGAAGGGTCCTTGGCCAGAAAGCTGACCTGCGTCTCGGAATCGTAACCCGGGACCAGCGGCGAGGTAATGTCGGCCCCATTGACGGAATAGGTGGCGTAAACCCGCGCCACGGCGTTGGTGGTCGGGGAACCGCCGACGAAGACGACATCCTTCGGTGAGTTGATGATGAAATCCGAAGGAACACCGTCGCCCAGAACCACATTGGCGACCCTGCTGCCATTGAAGAACGTCTTCAGGCCCACCGTCTTGGGCGGCACCGAGTCGTCCGTGAAGGAGGCGGTGAGCGTGTTGGTGGCAGCATAGTTGCCTTGGTTGATGATCGCCGCCTGGAAGGTGCCCGGAATCTTCGTCATCCTCGCGGTGGCCGTCTGGGCGTTCGTGCTGTTTGTCCCCGGTGGGATGGACACGGTCACAACCGGCGGGTTGCCATCCACCGAAGGGTAGGAGCCCGCGCTGCCGGTTCCGCCGTAGGGCGGGTCGATCTGGAAGATGTTGCCGGGCTTCACGACTTCGAACTGGGCGCCTGTGCCGGTGCCGAAGAGGCTCACGTTGATGCTGTTGGTGTTCGTGGGGGAGAAATCGAAGCCCGCCCCGCCCTCAACCACGTTGACCAGACCCGGCAGCATCGCGCCGGTGTTTCCGTCAAAATTCGGCACGATGATCGGAGGATCGATGTTTTGGCCGCCCTGGGTGGCCGTCATGACCGACGAATAGCCACTCCCCTTGTCGAGCATGAAGATCGCGAGCACCTTGCCGCCGCCGACCTGCGCGTAGGCCTTGGCCTGCCGGCCGCCGGCCGCGGTCGGAGGATCGATGGTGACGCTGACGGTCGCCGGGGGAATGCCGTCGGGATAAGACTGACCCTTGCTGACCACATCGACCTGCTGGACCTCCCCCCGGTAGGCATCGACGAGAGCGACGGCGGTGGCGCCGTTGCCCTTGTTCGAACTATCCACGATGGCGACCTGCGGCGCCGCCGTGATCTTGGTGTAGTTGGTGCCGACATCGGTGATGATGATGCCCGGGATGCCGGTCTGGGTAACACGGCGGGAGTAGTCCGGAGGGGGAAGGCTCGGGAGGAAATTCTGGAACGGATAGGCCACGGTGAAGGAGTCCGTGATGACGGGCTTGAGGTTCCCGCGCAGGCTCCAGTAGTTCCAACGCGAGGCGGTGGTTGGCGTGGTGCGATTGGCGTTGGGGGGTGCGCTTGCGGGGATGGGGAAATCGCGACCGTAGGAACGCAGCGGGCTCCACACGACCTCGGGGCGCGCGGCCTTGGTCAAATCGGGGCCGAGCGTGATCGGTTGGTATTGATGCGGGTTGAGAGCGATCACGGTCTGCCGTGAATCCGCGGTCATGCCGGCTGCCGCCGGACGCCCGGCCGCAGCGTAAGGATTGCGCACATCGACACGGAAAGTCGTCTGAGACTCGGTCATGTTGTCCACCGTGTAGTCGATGCTCGTCGACGTGGGGAAATTGAAGGCGTATTGGCCGAGCGACGACGCCCAGTCGCGCGCCGCCTGGTCCATGATGCGGCGGCTGTCGGCGGGGACGCCAGTGTGGTAGTAGCGCATTGGCGGGACGTTCGCGACGACGAACCAGTTCTTCGCGCGCGGTTGGACGAACTCGAGGAAGAAGAAGGGGTTGCCCTGTGCGTCGGTGCCGTTGTTGAAGCCCGGGGCGTTGGCGGGCGGCCCGAGTTTGACCGGACGAACGGTGTCCGTGCGGTAGAAGACGGCGGTGTAGGTGTGATTGTTCTGCCCGGGCGCGTTGATCGTGTTGCCGGCCTTGTTTTTGTAGGGTCCGGGCGGGGGATTGAAGCCGCCGGGCTGCTTCGACGGGGTGTCGAAATACCATGGCGGAACCTCCTGATACCATTGGTTGGGATTCACGTGGTTGCCGTAGAGCAGCACGAACTGCACGCCGCTGACCCCGGGAACACTCCACGGTCCGCCGGCCACCATGCCCGCGCCGGTGCCGGTATTATTGCTGATCGCGCCGTTCGTGTTGGCGCGGATGAGATTGTAGAAGGTCGTGTAGCGGGCGTTGTTGACCTCGCACCACGCGTAGGGCAGCCCCTGCCCCACCGTCATCTTGAGGTAGTTCCCCTTGCCCGGCTGGTTGAAGGGCGTGCGCTGGTAGCGGTTGGCCGCGTAGTAGTTCGTGGCCCGCAGGCTCGCCGCCTCATAGATTATGTCCGCATCGAAATCCCCGACGCGATCGACCTTTAGCGAGAAGGGAGTCTGGTCCTCGGCTGAAGCGCCACGATCCCACACCGGGTAAGGAAACGGATCATTCGTCCCGCCGGGCCGCAGGTTCCATGCGCCGGGTTGCAGGACTTCGTCCGGACGCAGATTGCCCGGCACCACCACCGTGGTCTCCAGGGGTCGCATGGCGAGGTAAAGCCACGCCTGATGCCACGAGACCGGCACGCTGGAGGCAGTCAGCTTGTCACCGTATTGGTAGAAGAAGGGGTTGACGGAGGAGAGGTTGACCCCGCGCACGATGGTCTTGTCCTGCCAATAGTCGGTGTTGAGCGGAAAATTCTTCATCGGCTTCGATTGGTAGCCGAAGGGACCCGGAGCCCAGTTGTAATTGACGATGAAGGGATTCAGGAAAAGCGGCTGCTGGTCCACGCGAACAGGGTTCCATGTGCCGGCGGAGCGGCCGCCGTCGGGGGCGTTGGTATTCTGCGGCCACTGGTAATTGAAATAATCCCAATCCGAGCCGGTGTAGTTGCCGTAGTCGCCCGGCGCGTGGATACCGGGCTTGATGCCGGGCGGCGGCGTGCCATCCGCCCAGAGGAACCAGCCGAGCCAGGAACGCAGCGGCGGACGCACGCCATTGGTCGAGTAGTCCTGCAGGAGATCGGCGGTGAAGCTGCCGCGGGCGGCACCAACGGCACTCGGATACTTCGATGTGTCGGGGGTCGGATCAGTGGAACTGACGGGTGCCGCTTCCGTGCGCACGCTGACATTGGGCAACGGCGGCAAGCCAGCCCAAGCGCTGCCGACGTTCGTGCCGATATGGAACACGGTGTCCCCCGGTCCGCCGGCGGAGGAAAACCGCGGCAGCGCCCCGGCCGATGCGTCCGCCGGGAGGCGCACCTCGAGGGTGAAGAAGCGCATCGGGTTGAGGTCCACAGGATGGCCGTAAACGGTGTAGCCATCACCTTCCTCGAGAACAACGGGCGTGCCATTGGCCGGTTCCCACTGGCCCAGAACAGCCGAACTCATCACGCGCACCTGCGCGCTGCCGACACTCTGGTCGCTCTGCCGGTAAACGAAGTAGGCCTGGCCCGGGGAGCGCGTCTCATCCAGAGCCGGTGCCAATGCGACAGGCGGATCGGCCTCCAACGGGCTGGTGCCGAGGACGTATTCTAGGGCATTGGCAAAACCGTCTGCGTCGGGGTCATCGGTCGGCTGCTGCCGGTCCGACGGCACTCCTTTGGCGGCGAGCCAATCGGCAAAGGTCACGGGCCCGGAAGCACCGGCAACCCCGACCATCCAGCAGGTGCCGACAGCCGCAAGCAGGAGTGTTTTGACGGCTCCGGACTGGGCCCGGCGGCGGCGGCGAACAACGAAATAGACCGCGGCTGCTCCCATCAAGAGGAGCGCTGCAGTGCTTGGCTCGGGGACGGCCGTGGCGCCGAACACCGCCTGACCGAGATTGCCCAAGGGCACGCCCGTGCCGGCGATGTAGTTCGTGATGTTGGCCGCCGACACGCTCGAAAGCAGGCTGAACTGGGCTGGCCCGATGTAGGCTCCCAAGTCGAATCCACCCACCTCCGGCAGCCACACGAAAGCGCGCGAGCCCATGTCCGTGTTGCCGCTGTAGAGCGTGTAGAAGCCGGCCGCGAGACCGGTTTCGGTCATGAGTTGGATCTGGGTGAAAGCCTGCCCGGAGAGCGCAGTGGAGAAGACGAGTTCGTGCGTTTGGTCGAGGATCGGCTGGTAGATCCACCCGGACACGCCGAGTTGCAGCGCCCCACCGTTGTAACGCTCGGCCGATCCGGCCACGTAACCGCTTTCCGTCACCTGCAAGATGGTTGACTGCGCGTATCCGTCGTTGCGGGTGTAGGTCGGGCCGGTGAGGCCGATCTCCGCGGTCACGCCATTGGTCTTGGTCAGCCACGTCGCGTTGCCGAGAAGCACGTTCCCGCCATTGTAGCGCTCCGAGTATCCGAGGACCAAACCGGCGCCGGTCACGTAATCGGCCGAGCTGTATTGGAAGCCCGTCGCACTGGTGAAGTTCGTGCCGGTCAGCCCGACGCGGGTGGTCGCTCCAGCTGGCGTGGCGACCCAAGCAGACTGCCCTGCAGGCGAGCCGCCGGTGTAGCGCAGCGAGTAGCCGATGGCGCGTCCCGATGCATTCATCCGATCCGCGACGCTTTGCTGGTAGCCGCTCGAAGAAGTGTGCTCCGCGTCGGTCAGGCCGATCCGGGCGCTGGAGTAAGTGCCGCCAGGGGCCTGCGCGATCCAAGCTGCATTGCCTTGGTCGGTCTCTCCGGTGAAGCGCTGGGAACCTCCGATGGCGACTCCCGACTCCGCCAGGGCGCGCACGAAGCTAAACTCGCGACCGGATGCCGATTGAAACTCGCCGCCTGTCAGACCGACCCGCACGGTCGAGGCATTACTGATCGTCGCCACCCAGGCCGCTTGGCCCGGAGCCACGCCGACGTAACGCTCCGAGTGCCCGGCGACCAGACCGGAGTCGGTGATCGCAACCACATCGCTCACCCGCGCACCGTTCGTCGCGGTGTAGTCCGCGCCGATGAACCCGACCCGCTGCGTCGTGGCGCCCCCCGGCGAGGCAACCCACGCCGACTTTCCTGTCGCCGCTCCGGCATTGAACCGCTCGGAGTAGCCGGCGGACTGTCCTGCGAAGTTGATGAATTGCGCCTCGCTTGCCTGATAGCCATTCGTGCCGGTGTGCTCGGCATCGTAGAATCCCACGGCGACCGTCGCGCCCGGGTTGGTGCTCCATCGCGAAACCCACGCATGCTGGCCGAGAAAATCCCCGGTTCCGGCGGCGTATCTCCAAGAAAAGCCCGCGACCTCACCCGACTCGGCGGTCTGGCCGATCGAACTGAACTGGTATCCATTGGTCCCAGTGAACCCGGCGTTGGTGAACCCGACCCGCTGGGTCACCGGCACGCCGGCCACCGGCTTCGCCACCCACGCGCTCTGGCCGAGGTCATTCGACGCTGTCGCTCCGTAACGCCGCGAGAAGCCGACGCTCACCCCGTCGGACGTGATGGATGTCGCCTCGGAAAACTGGAAGGTGCCGCCTGTGTGTTCAGTGTCGAAAAGCCCGACGCGCGTCGTGACGGCGTTGGAGGCGTTCGCCACCCAAGCCGCGCTGCCGAAATTCGTCGCAGTCCCGAGAAACCGCGCGGCACTCCCGCGAAGCCAGCCACCTTCGGTCAGTTCAACCGCGACGTTGGCTTGGGTGCCGTCGTTGCGCGTGTAGTCCGTTCCGGAAAGGCCGATCTGTCGCGTCCCGTCGCCCGACGCAAAAATCCAAGGAACCGTCCCGAGCGAGTTGGATCCCTGGAAGCGCTCGGAGGCCCCGAACACCTGCCCCGCCTCGTTCATTCCGCCCAAGATGCTGTTCTGGAAGGTGTCGCTGCGCGTGTAATTGCTGTCGAAAAAACCCAACCGCTGAAGGTTCGTCAGCCCCTGCCCTTGCGCCTGCCCGAGCATGAGAAGCGACAGAGACACGAAAGTTGCGGAACGAAAGAGAACGGTCAGGGAAACCGTCGACGTGATGGTGGAGAGCCGGCAGCAAGTCACAGCTTGGCAGGGAAAACATCGCGACCAGAGTTGTCAACACCCCTTGTGAATAACTTTGAACCGAACTCACGAGGCTCCCGGAGCCGTGATGCTGCGGAAGGCACACGATTTAGTGCCCGAGGCACGGTTGTAGCTGGTTGAATCCGACGGTGGCGACACATGTTGACATAAACAGCTCGATAGCCGGCGAATTTCTCGATTTTTTTGACCCACACACATCAGCACAAGTTGCGCGTTCATGCTTCTGAGGTATTCTTGAACAGAGCCCGACCAAAACGGGTCTGAATCTTGTCATGTGTTGGCTCCCCCTTGGTATTTCAGCCACCAGCAGAAGTTTGCCGGGTGCAGCCCTGCATCTGTTGAGCAGGTCGCTGTTGGCATGATCGCGCTACGACTATGAAGCGGCGAGTTGCTCATTACGGCATTCTCGCGGCCCCGCTTCTGCTGCTGCTCATTCTCGTGGCCGCGGTGGTGTTGATGCCTGAGGCGCGCGATCCTCGGACCGCTCGAGGTGTGGATCCAGCCAAGGAGGAGGCGGCGGGGGCGGCATCTCCCCGGATAACCGAGGGTGCGGCGCTGCAAGCCTTCGACGCATGGGTGGCGGACGGGAATTACACCGAGGAATTGGCGCAAGGGATCGAATTGGCCCGGCAGCGGCGGGCAACTCTGAAGAAGCTAATCCAAGCCAATCCCGAGGCAGCTTTGGCGCAGGCGGTGCCCTACGCCCTGCGGAAACGGTTGCCCGAACCCGTCGCGGCTTTGCTGGAAACCCCCGTGAGCACGGTGGCGAACCTTGACGTCGAGCAGGCCTGCGATGGGCCGGGGGGCCAGTCGAGAAGGCAGAGTTGGGTGATGCTGGACGACCAGCGGGTGCAAGCCTTCGCGTATGGAGACAGGGCCGAGGTGATGACCAAGGAGAAACTCTCGGTCCACGGCATCGCCATCGACGAGGTGATGGCGATGCTGGATGACCCGCTGCGGGAGCTTTCCCCAGAGGAGGTCGCCGACTCAGGTCACACAGGACGGGTGGTGCAATTCGGGAAACGGCTGTTCGCGGTGGAATCGGACACCGCGCTGGAAGCCGCCCGGCAGCAATTGCGCGGGACGGAGGAGATTTTGGGGCCGTCCGCACTACCAGCCTACCGCCAGTTGGCGGCCGGGCAGATGGACGGCCTTTATCCGCTCGCCATGCTGGGGGGCGCGGGTGGATCGGACGGCGACTTGCCGCCCGTTGCCTTCTCTCCGTGGACTGAGGGCGGGAAGACCATGCTCTACATCCGTGCCCGCTTCGCCGACGAAGCCCCCACCTACGAACCGGTCAGTTTCACCGACGCCCAGACCAACCAAGCCATGGCCGAGACGTTCTGGAAAGAGAACTCCTACGGCAAGTCCACTCTCACCACGACGATCACCACGGTGGTCGTGACTTTGCCGAAGAACGGGGGCGAATACGTCAACAATTTCGGCACCCTGCTCGCCGATGCCCGGCAAGCCGCCTTGGCCGCGAACCCCGCCTGGAATCACAACAACTTCGATTTTTACACGGTTGTCACGAACTTCGCCACCAACGGCCAAGGTCAAGGCTTCAACTACTCGGGTGTCGCCCAAGTCGGCGGCCCGGGCTCCCACCTCCTGCGCACGTTCATCTCCGTGCGCACGGCCTCCCACGAATACGGACACAACCTCGGTCTCAACCACTCAGAATACTGGCTCACCGACTCTCCCTCACCCATCGGCCGCGATTCCATACCCGGCGGATACGCCGACGACACCGCCAACGACGAGCGTATTGAATACGGCCATAAATTCGCCGTGATGGGCGGCCAATTTGGCGGCGCCTTCGAGGAGGGACGCGCGCACTACTCCGCCGGCGACAAAAATCGTCTCGACTGGCTCGTCCAGACCAATGGCGACGTGATCAGCACAACCAACAGCGGCACCTACCGCCTCTTCCGCCACGACGTGCCCGAATCGCTGTTGGGCAGCATGAGCAACAATGTCGCCCGCGCCATCAAGATCGACCTGCCCGCCACCACGCCGCCGGGCATAAGTCCGCCTTACAAATACTGGCTCAACTACCGCTGGCTAACCCAGGATGGCATTGCTACGACCTATCTTCGCAACGGCGTCCAAGTCGACTGGCGACGCGATGACGCCCAGGCCCGCTCGGTCATGCTCGATATGACCCCCTACTCGCGCGACAGCGGCCCCTACGGCGCGAACCCGGGTTATTCGGCTGACAATGACGACAAGGAAGACGGCGTGCTTCTCATCGGACGCACGTTCAGCGACACCGCCGCCGGAATTCACTTCACCCCCATCGCCCGCGGCACCAACGCACCCAACGAATGGCTCGATATTGTCATCAACATCGGCACCCAGAGCAACAACATCGCCCCGGTCATCTCCAACTTCACCGTCAGCAACACGAACCCCGCCACCAACCAGAACGTGACTTTCGCCGTCACCGCGACCGACACCAACGGCGACACCCTCGCTTATTACTGGGACATGGGCGACAACTCGATTCAGGCGTCGTCGCTCAACCAGACCAACCGCACCAAGAGTTGGACCAATGCCGGCTACTACACTGTGCGCGTTGAGGTCTCCGACATGAAGGGAGGCAAGACAACCACCTCCCGGCTCATCCGCGTCGGCACCCCGACCGACAACGGCACGATCCAGGGACGCGTCACCCAGGCAGGCCGCCCCGTGGAGGGAGCCCTGGTGCGCTCGGGTGCGATCAGTGCGTGGACCCAAAGCGACGGCTCCTACGTCCTGGCCGGACTGCCCATCGGTGCGGCGACGGTCACAGCAGTCAAGGACGGCCTCACCTTCACCCCGCGATTCACCAACCCGGTGCCGGTCACCGAGTTCAACGCGTTTGGCGTTGATTTCACCGCGAACGAGCCGTGGACCGGGGGCGGCGGAACTGCGGCCAGCATCCGGCCCTATCAGCTCACGCTGCCCGTGGGCTTTGCGGCTCCGTTCGCCGCGCAGGCATTCGACGGGTCCGGGAATCCGGCGTCCTTCAACCCGACGTGGAGCGTTTCCGGCGGCGGCGTGATCAACAGCAACGGCGTGTTTCAGGCCCAGAGCGTCGGAGGGCCTTTTGTGGTGACCGCGCAGGACGGTGCGGTCACAGCGACAGCCGCCGTCACGGTGGTTTCGGCGGCCGCCGGGCCGTCCACGAACGGCACTTGGATCAACCCTGCCGGGGGCTCGTGGTCCACCAACACCAATTGGGCGGGAGGCCCGCCGGGGATCATCGCCGGCGGTGCCAATTTGACCGCGGACTTCAACACGCTGAACATCACGTCGGATACCACCGTGAACCTGGATGGCGGCCGCATGATCGGGAACCTGGTGTTTGGAGACACCACGCCAGCCTCCGCGGGCAGTTGGATCGTGGCCAATGGCACGGGCGGCTACCTGACGCTCGCCGGCACCAATCCCACCATCACGGTGAACGCGCTGGGCAGCGGCAAGTTCGCCACCATCACGGCCCAGCTCCACGGGCTCAACGGCTTCACCAAGACCGGTGCCGGCAACCTCCTTCTCAACAACAGCAGCAATGCCATCAGCGGCGCAATCGTGCTTTCCGGCGGCAACATCCAGCTCAACAGCGCCTCCCTGCGCAATGCTGCGTCGGTGGCGATCAACTCAGGCAGTTTGGTGGTGGCCACGGCGGCATCCAATGCCGTCGGCGGCACGATCTCCTTCGGCGGCGGCACGATGCAATTCAATGCCAGTCCCGCCACGGACTATTCCGCCAATTTCAGCACCGCGACCAATCAGCCCTATCGCATCAACCTTACGTCCACCAATCAGGCCACCTTCAGCAACCGCCTCGTCAGCCAGGGCGGATCGCTCACGAAGCTGGGCTCGGGCCGGTTGATCCTCGCGGCGTCCAACACCTACACCGCCGGCACAGCTCTTTCCGGCGGCACCCTGACCTTGGCCAGCACGTCGGCCGTGGGCAGCGGTCCGGTGTCTTTCACAACCAACGCCACCCTGCAGGCAGGCCTGGCAGCGACGCTCTCCAACGCGGTCAGCGTCACCAACGGCGTCACCGGAACCCTCGACTCCGACAGCAACAACGTCACGCTCAGCGGCGTGCTCACCGGTGCCGGCGGCCTCACGAAGACCGGCGTCGGCACCCTCAACATTTCCGGAGGCGGTGCGTCGAACACGCTCTCGGGCCCCATCACCATCAGTGCCGGCACCCTGGCCAACGATAACGTGAATCCGAACCCCGGCATCCAATCGCTGGCCAACATGAACGGATCGATCACCGTGGCCGCCGGAGCCACCTTCAATTTCAGCCAGAGCTTCACCGCCGAGCCGCTGGACAACGCCATCACGCTCAGCGGCTCCGGCAACGGCGGATTCGGCGCCCTCAACCTCTGGCGCAACGCCACGAACACCGGCCAGATCACCCTCGCCGCGGATTCCACCATCTCCCACACCTTCAACAACGCCACCATCGCCGGCTCCATCACCGGCACCAACCGCAACCTTACATTCACCACCACCGTCACAAACCAGCCCGGCCTGACGGTCTCCGGGCCGATCAACCTCGGCACCGGCGGCATCACCGTCCAAGGCGTGGCCAACAGCGGCAACTTCAGCGTCCGCCTGACCGGGAGCAACAACTACACCGGCGAGACCCACGTCATGGCCGGAACCCTCATGCTTAGCGGCAGTTCGCGCATCGACGATTCGGGCACCGTCCGGATCGCCAGCAGCGCCGTCCTTCACCTTGATTTCGCGGGCACTGACAACATCACCACGCTCTTCCTCGACGGCGTCACCATGCCCGCCGGAACTTACGGATCCCTGTCCTCCACCGCCGCCAACAAGAGCGCCTATTTCCAAGGTGCAGGCATTTTGCAGGTCGGTGCAGCCGACAATTACGCATCCTGGGCCACACTCAACGGCGTCACCGGCGGGTCAAACGGCGATAATGACAAGGATGGCGTGGCCAACCTCCTGGAATACGCGCTCATCGACGGAGGCGAACGGGGCGTGCTCAACGGCAACGTCATTACCTTCACCAAGCGCGGCGCTCCCTACGGCGAGGATTTGACCTACATCATTGAGGTGTCCGAGACCCTCCTGCCCGGCTCATGGGCTCCGGCGGTCACCCACGGCCCCGCTCAACTGGGCGCGCCGATCAGCTACGACTTGGCCCCGGGTCCCGGCAATCCCAAGAAGTTCGCCCGCCTCAAGGTCGTGATGGCGCCGTAACGACGCAAGCGCCCGACCAAGAGATGAAACGAAGAGACTTTCTCAAAACAGCCGGGGCCACAGCCCTTGGAGTGGTGGCTGGCGGTCACCTGTTCGGCCAGATGAATCCCGTGACCACGCGCCGGAAAAACGTCATTTTCGTGATGACCGACCAATGGCGATACCACGCGCAAGGCCTCGCCAAGTCGGATCCGGTCCAAACACCGGAGATCGACCGATTCGCGGCGAAGAGCTTTACCTTTCACAACGCGATCGCGAGCACGCCGGTCTGCTGTCCAAACCGCGCCTGCTGGCTGACCGGCCGATACCACCAGAACCATGGTGTGATGAAGAATGAGGATACGGCCGTCCGCCCGGAGCAGATCCTCGTCAGCAATTTCAAGCGCGACGGTTATGCAACGGCCTATATCGGCAAATGGCATCTGAGCGGAAGGTTTCCCAAGGCCCAGCCCACGCCCGAGGAGGAAAGGAAGGACTTTGATTTCTGGTATCGGGTGAAGACCCACTCCCACTTCCTGCTCGAATACGACGATCACGGCAAAATGGTCAACTTGGGCCCGGGCTGGCAGCCGTCGCACGAGGTAGACAAGGCCATCGAATTCATGAAGCAGCCGCGGCAAACTCCGTTCTTCATGGTCTTGTCCTTCGGCCCGCCCCACAACGGGATCTATCCCGGGACAGGTGAGAAGCGGCACACTCCCGGAGATTACTCGCACCGGGCCAACGCCTATGGTTACTACGCTCCGGCCGAATTCGAGGCGCCCTACGCGAAACTCAAGGAGCAAGACATCCGGGGTAACATCCGCGCCGTTCCGGTGAACGACGGTCTGGTCCCCGGAGAGACGGAATCCGCCCTCGGCGCTGCGCCCGGCTATTTCGGAGCCTGTTCCGCCTTGGATGCGGATTTCGGCCGCTTGCTTGCCTATCTCAAATCCTCCGGCCTCGAGGACGACACGATCGTCGTCTTCACCTCCGACCACGGCGAGATGCTGGGATCGCACGGCTTGATGACCAAGGGCGTATGCTTCGAGGAATCCATCCGCGTGCCACTCTCGATTCATGTTCCCGGCATGGCGGGCGGCGACGAGCGGCGGTTGTTCAACAGCCCCGATGTGCTGCCCACCTTGATGGGTTTGACCGGCGTGGAGTGTCGCCAAGCGGGCGTGGATGGCAGCGACCACTCCGCATACCTGATGGGAGATCGTTCCGCCAAGGAGCCCCAGTTGGCATACATCGGCTACGCCAATTTCCGCGGCTTTCGGACCAAACGCCACACCTACGTGGCCGCGTTGGCAGGGGGCCACATGGGCGGTCGCGAGGCGGCCTACGCGCGGCGCACGCTCAATCGGCAGACCGATCACCTCCTGTTTGATTTGGAGAACGACCCACTGCAGTTGCGACCGATCCAGCGCCGGGACGCGCCGCACACCGATGCGCTGATCACCGATTTCCACGACGAACTGCGCAAGCAACTGGCGGCGCGCGGCGAGGTGCTGCCGCCGATTTCTTAACGGCTCCTATCCTCCGGTTATGGCGATCTCGGAGGCACCTGTGGCGACGAGGCACTCGAGGAGCCACAAGCCGCGGCCCAGCGACCGCGCTTCGGGCTGGCCAATCGAGCGCGGTTGCTCGTGATTCGTCCAGAAAAGGAGGGGCCCCTGCTCGATCATGCGGACAACGAGCCGCTCCGGAGTCGCTTCGACCGTTGCGACGGCTGCCGGGCCGAGGAATTTGTCGGAACGTCCGAATACGGCCCAACCATTCCTGACCCGGGCCAACCAGAACATCTCGTCGCCGAAGGTTGGGATTTCGAAGGACCACGTGTCGCCCGCTGCCAGCGGTCTCCCCTCGCGGGTGTTCCAGCGGAAGGCGACGACCTGATTGCTCTCCTGGTCAGCCCCCGGCAGAAGCTTCATGGCATCGGCGAAGTCGCCATGCGTGAGTTCGCCGCGAACCGCGATCTCGGGTGACGTCAGGTTGTAAGCAACGACCACGGCGGCGTCTCGATGGATGGGGGCCAAGGCGCGAAAGGCGCGGTCGCTGCGATACGAGTCGATAAAGATGCTTTCGGGCGCCGGGAGCGCCGGTTCCGCAGCACGGAGGATGTGGCCGTCGGAAAGGCACAAGCGTTCCACGAGGTTACGGTCGATGTTGGCGGGCGCATCGGAGAGGTAGATCGGTCCGCCGGAAACGGCCTTGCTGCGCGCCATGATTTCGCCGGCCACGGGATCGTTCGAGTGGAACATGTCGTGGTCACCCCAGACGGTGCCGCGCATCCAGAGCATGTTGGCGAACGAGTTGTTGAGATGGTGCTTGGCGCGCCACAGGTCGCCCAGCTTGTAATCCTCGCTGCAGCGCGTCACGGCGCTGCGGCGCGTGTGGAAGTGGCAGAGGTTGTTGTGTGCCATGCAATTGATCATGGCTTCCATGCGCGAGGCTGCGGCTTCCTCCAGCGCCTGATGGTTCGACGACGCGGCCGGCACGGCATGCGGGACGCGCCCTTGGTAGAACGTGAGATTCTTCGCCTGGTTGTCCACCTTGATGAAATCGAATCCCGCGGCCTGCTGGGCGGCGACGAGGGCGTCATAAAACTTGCGCGCGTGCTCGATCCCCGGGCGCGGTTGCAGGGTGCCGGGAGAAACCTCCACGAGCGCATCGTTGAGGTCGCCGAGTTCGTTCTCAGCCGCGATGCCGCCCCAATAGCCATTGAAGTTGAGCCACACGCCGAGCCAACGGAACCCGCATTCGCGCGCAGCCTGCACGACCGGTTCCCAGCCGTGCGGGAAATGCGGACGGTAAACGCCGAGGCTGTTCAACCGCCTCTGATTCTCTCCCGCGGGGATTTCGGCCTCGTCGCTGGCGGGCGGCTGCGTTCCGGGAGGATAGCCGCCGATTTCATCGAGGTGCCCATCGTCCACCATGACCCAGCGCACCGGCACACCGGAGGCGGCAATGTCCTGGAAGGCGTGGACGAGAAGATCCTCATTGATCTGCCAGTGGAATTCCTCCCACGAGCACCAGCCGAGGTATTCGAAGACCTCGGGATAGGTCTTCTCGCGACGCAAGCCAAGACGGGCGGTGACCTCGGGAACGGATGCCGCTTCGTTCCACACCCGGTCCACCGCATCGTAAGGATGCTCGGCCACAGCCCATGCGAGCACGGGTGCCGCTGCCGCCTGCAAGCCGTCGGTCCCCCAGTGGTCCACCTCCACCAGCAGTCCCTGCTCATCGCCACGCATCCACGCCATGAAGTCACGGGTCACCAGCGGCAGGAGCGCGAGGAAACGCCCGTCGGCCAGACGCGCCATGGCGAACATCCCTCCCCTCTTCAAGTTTGTGAAACTCTGCACCACCAAAGGGTGGCCTTGGTTGTAGCCCTCCGGCCAGAGGTCCAACGCAGGGTTGATCGCGTTCTTCTGGAACGGGGCGAAATAGCAGGCCTCCGATATCGGGGGCAGCTCCATGCGGAAAACCGCGAGGGGACCGTCGCCGCGTTGGGCGTCGATGTCCGCACGGATGTGGCCGGCGTCCTCGGAGCCGACCGGATCAATTCGCATGCGCGGAGGCCCGTGCGTCACTCGAGTGGTTCCGGTTCAAAATCAGTCGGGTTCACCCAGCCGGAATCGGGCGTCTCCCCGCTCATGAACCGTTCGTAAAAATTCCTCGAATCCCCGGCATACGGCTCGGCTTCGAAAACGTCGCCCTGCCCGAACATCCGCGGATCACCCTGGCGTTTGAGTTCCTCGACAAGTTGGCGATGCATCTCGTCTTTGCGGACTTGGTGCTCGGGAGACGCCGCAAGGTTGTTCAAGCAGTCCGGGTCCTCCTCGAGATGGAAAAGCTCCTCGGCGGGATGTTTGCCGAAGCAAAGCGCCCAGTGGCGATCTCCCGGATCTTTGCGCCGCGCCTCTAGGATCACAGACTTCGTCGGGCTGCCATCGGTGTTCATGTAGCCGGTCTCAGGATTGCAGGACGGCCAACGCGCCGGCTCGAAGTTGCAGGAATAAAGCCAGCCGTGCTTGATGAGGCTCCGGATCGGATAACCTTCGTCACGCGGCCGGCCGACATCGTGCCGCTCCTGGCCAAGCAGGATGCGGCTTCGCGAGGCATGGGGCTTCTCCGCCGAGAATAAATCCGAGAGACTCACGCCGGCCGCGGGAGCCATTCCGGTCTCCTGCCAGCGGAGGCCGGCGACCTCGATGAACGTCGGTGCAAGATCGACCAGGCTGACATAATCGTCCACCACGCGCCCCGGAGCCTTGATCCCGCGTTTCCACATGGCAGCCAGCGGGACGTGGTTGGCGCCTTCGTAGAGGTTGCCCTTGCGGCGGGGAAAAGGCATCCCGTTGTCCGAGGTCACAACCACCAGTGTGTTCTCCAACTGGCCCCGCTTTTCCAACTCCTCCAACATCCGCCCGAGATGGCGGTCGAGGTGTTCAACCTCCAGGCTGTAGTCGAGCATGTCGTTGCGCACGGTTTCCACATCGGGCCAATAGGCCGGCACGCGGTCGATTTCGTCCGGGCTTTTCCCCCCCACCCTCACGCCGCTCCCGTATTCGTAATCGCGGTGCGGCTCGCGGCAGCCGAACCAGAAGCACCAAGGCTGCGCCTCCGGCGCCGCATCCAGAAAATCGCCGAAGTTCGCCGCATAGTCGTTGCTGTCGATGCCGGTGGTCGGTGGCGGCGACGTGTGCTTGTTGAACGGCCTGCCGGTCAGCCTGCGCTCTCCGCCGTCCGCGTCCAGCGCCACGCCCGGCGCCCATCCTTTGGCGGTGAAACCGATGAAATAGCCATGGGCGGCCAACGCCTCGGGATAGGTGATGAACTCCAAGGGAAAATACGCGTTGTGATTGCACGCCGCCTTGAGTTGCCACGGGTTACGGCCGGTAAGCATGCTGGCCCGGGACGGGGCGCACTTGGCGTTCGGAGTGTAGGCGTTGGCGAAGAGGATCCCTTCACGCGCAACCCTGTCGAAAGCTGGCGTGCGAACCCACGCACAGCCGTGGCACGAGGCGTGCGGGTGGCTCCAGTCGTCGGCCACAACCAGAAGGATGTTGGGTCTGTCGGTCTTCCGGTTCACTTCCTGTTACCCAGTGAAATGTTCCCCATTCCTGGCCCTCATGGAATGATGAACTCCTCTCCGATCAGCCCGGCGATGTTGTCGTGGTGGGTGCGCATCTCTGCAACCAAGTCCTCGCCGGGCCATTCGTAGTGTCCGGTGAGGAAGACCGAGGTGCGCTTGGGCCCCGGATGGGCATTGGCCACGGCGAATTGACCGGGCGGAGTCACCGCCGGGTCGAACAAAGCGCATGCGAAGACCACGGGAATCCGGAGACGGCGGGCGGCCGTGGCTGCATCGAAGAACGCCAGCGTGCGGAGGATGGAATGGTCTTTGAGGTAGCGCTGACGCACCGCATTCGAACTCCCGACAGAGGGCTGTTGCAGGCGGATGGGATGGTGACCGAACGTCGGTTGCCCCAACTCGGCACTCTGGACCCTTTGCATCCACGGCAACGCGAGCGCCCCGATGCCGCCACCGAAACTCCAACCAAAGTAATGCCAGCGATCCAACCGGCGCCTCAGCATCTCCTCAGCCGCTTCGGGCGCGCGCCAAATGGCGGCGGCACAGAGCCCGAGCACGTAGGTTTCCGGCGATTCAATCCCGTGAACGACATGGCGGCCTGCATCATTCAAGGGCAGGCGAGGGTCGGCGGAAATATGAAACCCAGGAGCCACAGGCAGAATCACCGCGAATCCCGGACGGAAAAAGCGCGCTTCGACACCTGTCCGTCCATCGTAGCCGTGGGAGGCGACGATCCCCGCGCGGATGGTGCGCTCGTCCTCCGGAGTCGCCAGCCACGCCGACGCACGGAAATCGCAGCCAATGTTGTAGCCCACCCGCCGGAGACGGAAGCCGGGGATCGCGGGAAAGTCCCCGCCCACGTCGAGATGCAGCGGTTCGGCGGCCGTGCAATCATGCAGTGTGCCCCAGAAATCCTCGAATCCCGGCGACTCCGTATCGGGTGCGGCCATTCGCCGGAGCGCTGCGGCATCGTAGCCGTGCGTGGGATCAAAGGGGAAGGAGTGGGCGATCCGCCCTGCATCTTGCGCGTCCTCGGCGCCAGCGGGGCGGACGGCGCATGCTTGCATGATCAAGCGTTGGCGATGCGCGGCATGCGCATGGGCTCCTCGCGCAAGATGGTCTGCAGGAAGCGGTGCATCATTTCGGACTTCAGAGCGGCGGCGCCCGGTTCGTGCCAGAGATTGCGTGTTTCGCCGGGGTCGTTTGCAAGGTCGAACAACTCGCCGTCCGCACCATCCCGATAGACGGTGATTTTGTGCGTTGGCGTGACGAGGGTCCGCATGTGGAAGGTCTCCGTGCCGTGGTGGTTTTCCACGATCGTCTCCGCGCGGACAGGTCCACCCCCAGCCCACGAATCGAGTTGGCTGTGTCCCGTCATGGATCCGGGGATTTCAAGTCCCGCCGCGGCGAGGAATGTCGGTGCGAGGTCCACAAGGTTCTGCAGATCGGTGCTGGCCGCCCCGGCCGGAACCCGCCCCGGCCAGCGCACGAGGAAAGGCACACGCAGGATGTCCTCATACATGTGGATGGCTTTGGCCGTGAGCCCATGCTGCCCGAGGAAATGCCCGTGATCACTGGTGAAGACGACGATTGTGTTCTCCGCTTGGCCAGACTCTTCGAGGGCGTCGAGGATGCGACCAATCTCGCGGTCCATGAGGCTAGTCATACCGTAATAGCATGCCATGTCGGCGCGCAGCGTCGCGGCGTCGCGCGCCTGGAATCCGCCGCCGTGGATGGCCTCGCCGCGGGCGGCCTGACGCCAGAAGTCCGGGTCGCGCTCGACAGCAGCCTTGCGGAAATGCACGGGGTTCTTGTCATGCTCGCCGGGAACCATCGTGCCCGGCTCCATGGAGTCCGGGGCATACATTGAGGCCCACGGTTCCGGCACAAGGTAAGGCGGATGCGGGTCGTGGAAGCTCGACCAGATGAAGAACGGGCGCTCGCCCGCGGACTCCATCGCGGCGATGGTGCGGTCGGCCGTCCACACGGAGTAATGGAACTCTTCCGGCAAATCCCACGTCCGCGAGCGGTAGATGCGGTCCTTCTTGGCCGCGTCGGGCGGCCAGTCCTCGAAGTAGTCGCGCCAGTTCTTCAACCCTTTCTCCTCCATCCACAAGGCGTAGTGCCCCCCTGCGTGGGCCTCGGCCGTGTGCATCCGCGCGGTTTCGACGTGCTCGAAGCCATACCACGGGCCGTGAAAGCTGCGCCAGAAGTCAAGGTCGCGCAGGAGTGGCTGGCACTCGATGGATTCCATGCCCGGGCGCGAGGCCAGGGGTTGGAAATGGGCCTTGCCCACCAGCGTGGTCGCATACCCTGCTCCGCCGAGCATGGGACCGATGGTCGGGACATCCTCGAAAAGCCTCGTTCCGAGGGTCCAAGCCCCGTGCTCGGAGGGCATCATGCCGGTCAGGATGCTGGCGCGACTGGGCGTGCAGGTCGGATTCGGACAGTAAGCCCGGTCAAACCTCGTGCCTCCGGCCCCCAACGAATCGAGGGCCGGTGTGGAGATGCTCGAATTCACTGCTCCGAGAGCGGACCAATGCTGCTGGTCCGAAGTTATAAGCAGGATGTTGGGGCGTGTGTTTGTCATGAAGCTCCGCGGCCGCAGGATTGGGCGGTGCGGTCCAGCCCCCTCAACGATCCCTCCGAGGGAGCGAGGCAGGACCGGGCCACTTACCCCCAAAGGCTCTATTCATGGCACAACCGCGTCCACATCGAAGAAGCTGCGGTTGGTGGCCGGCACGGCGAACGCCTTGCGGGTGTAGTCGTTGGTCTGCGAAATCCCGCTCTGGTCGGCCGAGTTGGCCACAGTCACCGCCGCGTTGGTCCAAGGACCGGCGGAAAGGTTGGTCGTTGCATTCACGGAGTAGGCCACGCCAGTGTTCCTCTCGACCCAGCTGACCTCGGCGTTAGCTCCACTCTTCGTGGCACTCAGCAGGGCGGGCGAGCCCACAGCCGGGTTGCCGTCGAAGGAGAACTCCTCACCGTTGTCGAACCCGTCGCCATCCGGATCAGCCGCGGGCGCGGTATTCGTGAAGCCGGGATAGGTGCCCTGCCAGAACGAAACCCACGAGTCGTAGGCGTTGGTCCCGCCAGACTGCACGGTGAGGACGCCCGTGGATTGGGCGAACACGTAGGTGGCCCCGTTGGTCGTGTTCGTCCAATTGCCGCCGGCGCCGCTGAAGCCATTGACGAGGAAATTCGTCCCGTAGTTCGCGACGACGTTGGTCCCCACGATGGTCCAACTGTCGCCGCTGTTGGTCGAGGCGGCGGACAGGTCGAACTGGAAGTCGCCGTTCGCATTGAGCGTTCCGGTGCCGCTCACCCGGTTGTTCGTGCCGTTGCCGCCGACCGTGAAGGTGAGCAAGGCGTCTTCCGCCAGTGTGACCGCCCCGTCGGTGATGGTGGTGTTGCCGGCATGTGTGTTGGTGCCACGCAGCTCGAGCGTGCCGCCGGAGGTCTTGTTGAGGCCGCCGCCGCCGGTAAGGCCTTGGTTGATTTGCAGCGTGCCCGTGCCGTTGGTCTCGACGCGCACCGTGGCGGTGCCACCGGAGATCATGATCGACCCGCCGAGCACGTTGCGGCTGGTCGCCGTGGTCGTGGCCAAGGTCGCCCCGCCTGCGAGAGTGATGTTCTCGTTGTTGGTGAGGGCGTTGGTGGTGTTGTTGAAGAACGTCAGCGTGGCGTTCGAGGCGACCAAGGTGCCGAAGGCGCTGTCGCCCAGCGATCCAGCATTGTTCACGGAGGTCAGTGTGCCTTGGTCGACGTTGATCTGCCCCACGATCACGGTGCCCGGATTGATCGCCACGACGTTGGTGCCGGTCTTGGTCAGTGTGTTGGTTCCACCGTTGACCAAGGTGCCGCTGCCTATGATGTCAATGCGGGCCGTTCCGCCTACGGAAGCATCGGAGGCCAGAGCGAGGCGCAGTCGTGTAGCGGTGGACGTGCTGTTGTTCACCACTGCCCCCGCCCCGCCCGGGCCGTTGCCCGCGATGGTGACAACGCGCTCGGTGTTGTTCTGGCCGTTGAGGTCGAGCGTCGCGCCGCTGGCGACGGTGACGGCGTTTGATGTGCTGCCGAGAGAGTTGGAATTCGCAAGGCGCAGTGCACCGGAAGAGACGGTGGTGTTGCCTGTGTAGCCGTTTACCGCCGAAAGCGTGAGCGTGCCCACGCCGTCCTTCACGAGGGCGCCCGTGCCGGTGATCACCCCGGTGAAGTCGGCGTTGGTCGCCTGGTCGAGGTAGAAAACGCCATTGTTGGTGACGTCCCCGCCGAAGCTTTCGAGGGTGGTGCGGAGCGTGCCGCCGGAAATCGTCGTTGGCGAGGTCAGCGAATTCGAGCCGGCGAGGACCAGCGTCCCGGCGCCAGCTTTGGTCAATGCGCCGTTGGTCAGGCCGCCGTTGACGATCGCGGTGGCGGCGTTGACGGCGATCGTGCGGTTGCTGCCACCGAGATCCAGGCTGTTGGCGAACGTGAGCGTGCTGTTCGCCGTGGCGGCGTTGAGCACGAGAGTTGATGAGCCTTGGAGGAAGTTCGTTTGTCCCCATGTAAGCGCTGTCGGGCTGGAGGTGCCGCCAAGGGCCACGGTGATCGGGGCGCCGAAGGCGCTGAATCCAATGTTGGCGCTGGTCGAGTTGGTGTAGCCCACGCTGATAAGGCCAGCCCCGTCTCCAATCGAGCGGGTGATGCTCGCGCCACTTTCGAAGATGCCGCCGATAACACCACCGTTACCGAGCCGCAAAGTCGAATTGGTGGCGATGTTGACTCCATCGTTGGCCCGCAGCGTGCCCTGAGCAGTTATGATACCGTTGCTGTTGGTGTGGCTGACAGTTCCGTTGAGCACCGTGAGGGCGCCACCGGTGCCGACGAACAATGTCTGGCTCGAGACATTGAAAACGATCTTGCCATTGACAATGACCGTGCCGGCGCCATCGCCTGTCAAACTGCCAATGCGGCCAAAGTTGCGGATCCAAAGATCGCCGTTGACGGTGGCGGAGGAGTTTGTGTTCCCGTTGTAAAGATACACGTTGCCGCCAAGACCGATGTTGTTGGTCACGGTATTGCCGTTGAGGTCAAGGAACGCAGTATTCGTTCCGGGGTTGTTTGTTCCGACTGCGATGTTGCCCGCTCCTGCCGCCGTGCCGGAACCAAGGACCAAGCGACCGCTTTCGACCACCGTGGCGAACAACGGGATGCCGAAATTGGACTGCGTCAGATAATTGCTGATTGAACCCGTGTAACCGTTGGAGGAGTTGCTGAGAATCAGACGTCCGGGGCCGGCCTTGACCAAGCCGGCAGTGCCAAAGACCTGCGCGTCGAGGGTCACGCTTTTGTTCGTGCCCAAGGTGTTGACCGTGACGATCGGACTCGAGCCGGCCAAAGTCAGGGTGTTGTTGGTGTTGCCCCCGTTTCCGAGCGTCCAACCGGCGGCGGTGTTTGTCGCGGTGTCGCCAAAGACGAGGTTCCCGATCGTGACCGGGGCATTCAAGGTGACGGTGGAATCGTTCGTGATGTCGAGCGTGCTGAAGTTGGCCGTGTTGTTGCTGCCGCCGCCAATGACGCTGGCTTGCCAGTTCGCCGCCGTTTGCCAACTCCCGCTGGCACTACCGGCGGTGATGTTGGTCCAAGTCGCGGTGGTTTGCGCGAATGCGGTGGCTGCGAGGGAGAGGATCGTTGCTGCGGGGAGGAGGAGTTTCATGGAGATGGAGGGTTCAGGATTTCATATCGACATGTTCTATCTGAATTTATCAATACTATTTTGCGATGTGGCGTTTTTCAACTGTTCATTTGGGTTCGGGAAGGACGCGCTGCCCGCTGGCCGGGTCGAAGAGGTGAACGCGGTTGGACTGGATGCAGAAGCGCTGTTTGGAGCCGTCCCCGCGGTGATCGGCCTCGGCGTGGCTGCGGCTGATGAGTGTGTGCTGTCCGGTGTTGAGGTAAAAGTAGGTTTCGGCCCCCATTGGCTCTATGAGCTCCACGAGCGCCTCAAACGATCCGGCGCGGGGCTCGGTGCCTCCGCGCGCCGGTTCGCAGTGCTCGGGGCGGACGCCGAGCGTGACTTCCTTTCCGGCGAGGGCGGCGTAGCCGGGCGGGTTGCCAAGTTCCACCCGGACCGGGCCGCCGCGGGCTTCGCGGAACACGAGTCCGGCGGCTGCGGCCTCGACCTGCCCTTCAATGAAATTCATCGGCGGGCTGCCGAGAAATCCAGCCACGAACAGATTTACCGGCTCGTGGTAAATGCGCAGAGGTTCGTTCGCCTGCTGGATGACACCGTCTTTCATCACCACGATGCGGGTGCCCATGGTCATGGCCTCCACCTGATCGTGGGTCACGTAGATCATCGTCGCCTGCAGTTTCTGGTGCAGCTTGGTGATTTCCGTCCGCATCTGGACGCGCATTTTGGCGTCAAGGTTCGAGAGCGGTTCGTCAAAAAGGAAGACCTTGGGCTGCCGGACGATGGCACGCCCGACCGCGACCCGCTGCCGCTGACCGCCGCTGAGCGCCTTGGGCTTGCGGTCGAGCAGCGCCTCGATACCGAGAACTGCGGCCGCATCCATCACCCGCTGCCGGATCTCCGCGCGGGGGAAACGTCGCAACTTCAGTCCGAATGCCATGTTGTCGAAGACCGACATGTGCGGATAGAGCGCGTAATTCTGGAACACCATGGCGATGTCACGGTCCTTGGGCGGCACGTCGTTGACCACCCGGCCGTCGATGGAAACTTCGCCCCGCGAAATTTCCTCCAGGCCGGCGATCATGCGCAGGGTCGTCGACTTGCCGCAGCCGGACGGCCCGACGAAGACAACGAACTCGCGGTCGGTGATATCGAGGTTGAAATCGCGGACGGCGGTGACGCCCTCACCTTTCTCGCCCTCATAGATCTTGCAGACGTTACGCAGGCTGACTTGGGACATGGGCGGGGCTTTCGATGGTGTTGTTCTCGACGACAGCGGCCGGGCAGCCTTCTACGTCGAAGGGCGGCGCGCCGGCGTGCTGCGCCGGGTAGTTGGCGGAAGGAAGGATGCGGTTGCCGCGGATGACGAGACCGCTGACACCGCGGGCGCGGATGATGCGTGGATCGAAGGCGCGGAAGAGGTTGTCCTCGATGCGCACGTTGCGGTGGTAGTCGCTACCGGGCTGGTGCTCCTCCTTGACGCCCGGGCTGATCTGGATCTGCGCCTTGGCCCAGATGCCATATTTGCAGTCCTCGAATGTGTTGCGCCGGATGAGGATGTCGCGCACGGCACCGCTTTCGAACCAGTGGTTCGCGTCGCCTTCGATGAGGATGGCGGCTCCGGCGGTGTGGAATGTGTTCTCCTCGACAACGACACGTCCGGGCACGGAGAGAAGGAATCCGCGGGCGCGGTTGCCGCGGCAGCGGCAGTGGCGGATCGTGACATCGGCCGACCAGGTCAGGTTGCCCATGGCGTCCCCCACCCGCGGCGGAACAGGAGGAGCCTCCTCGAGGCCAATGCGCAGAAACTCGCTGTTGAGGCGTTGCACGGAAGCAGCGCGTGCCGTGTGCTTCGTGGCCAAAGTGTCGCGATCGACCAGTTCAAGCAGTTCTCCGGATTCGGCGAAACCGACACCCCGCTGCTGGCGGTGGGACAGGCGGACCTCGAACTCAGCGGGACCGAGGACCCGCGTGATCTGGGTGTAGAGGCCGTGGACATTCGTGGCGTCGTCCAGTTGGTTCTCGAACACGCAATCTTCCAAGACAACGGACCCCCGGCAGTTCACGAAATGGGTCGCGTCGGCCGTGGTCGAAACCATGCGCGAGCCGTCTTCCGGTGGCGCAACCCGCAACCTTTCGACGCGGATGCCTTCGCACCGCTGGGCGATCAGACCCATCGCGCCCGCGTGGTGGATCGTGACGTCTTGGATCTCCAGCCGGCGGCTGTTCTGCGCGGCGACGGCGGGGAAATCGCGGCGCTCGCTGACCAAAGCGAGCACGTTGCCGGGTTGCGGACGCGGCTCGCGGAAGTCCGCGTGCAAACGGACCCGCCGCGGACCGGTCTCCTCGGCACGGCAGCGGCGGCCGATGTTGAAATTGTCAAAGACTTGGAAAGCCGTCTCGCGGCGGACCGAGTCGAATTCGAGGATATTGCGGATCACGAAGGTCTCCGGCGACGGGCCGAAAAGGAGGCGTCCGTCGCGCACCTCGAACGGGAACCCCTCCGGAACCTCGATCTCCACGCCGCTTTCGTCGCTCTCGCGCACGATCCCCTCACCGTGGAAGGGAACGGCCCAGTCCACTCGAAAACCCGAGAGCCGCACCCCGTCGCAACGGTCGAGGTGGAACGGAATCAGGCCGCCGTGGAAAACGAACTCCGCACCGTCCGCCTCCACGGCGAAGTCGCGGCGATCCTCGAGGAGGAAGACTATGCGCTTGAGCCCCTCATCGTTGTTCGAGATGAAGAGATACTTCTCTTCCGCGCGGTCGGGGTGAAAGTCGTAGCGCCCGGGCGCGAAGCGGAGCCCGGCACAATCCTTGCTTTCGAGTGCCTCGCGCACGAGAGGCGTGAAGTCGGAGGCGCCGGGATGGAATTCGTGGAGTTTATTCATAATGTGAATTTTCAATTGTGCGTGTCATCCGTGACGCTTTTCATGATCCAAAGCCCTGCTTGGAGCGCAGCGCTTCGGCTCTGACCCGCAGCTGCGGTTCCCGCTCGATGTTGCGCTGGATCGCGCGGTTGACCTCGGCGGCGAGTTGCCGCGCAGCCTCCTCGGGCGTGACCACCCGGTTTTCCACGCGTCCGAGCATCTCGATGATCCAGCGCTGGACTTGCGCCGCATCGACAAAAGGGCTCGTGTCGGGCGGTTGCGCATCGCGGATCGCATCGAGAAAAACCTGATGGAACGTCTCATCCGGCACCGCCTTGTTGACGAGGGCCGCGCCGTCGGGCGCCATCTCCGGATTGGGGGGCAGGGAATCGCCATCCTCGATGATCTTGCGGCCGTATTCGGGGGTGGCAAGGTAGGAGAGGAAGGCCACCGCCAGTTCGGGGTGCCGGCTGCGGGCATTGACCGCAACTCCGCGCGTCCGCGTGTAGCCCCGCGAAGGCTGACCGGGCAGCCGCGGCAGCCGAACGGCGGCCAGATTCCCCTGCAGTTCTGGGAAATTTGCCGCCTGCACGGTGAACCAACGACCGATCATGATCATGGCCGCTTCACCCGAAGAGAACCAGTTGATGCCTCCCGATCCCCAGCCTCCCTGGCTCGACATGGCCACCGACTGCTCCGGCGTGGGCAACACGCGGTGCTTGAACATGAGGTCGTGGTAATGCTGGAACGCGGCCACAGCCTCGGGCGAGTCGAGCAGGCAGGTCATTCCGTCCTCGCTGAAATACCGCGCTCCGTGCGTGACCAGCAGGTCGGCAAAAAGATCCGGCGGAGACCAATTGGCGACCGGAATATGCGTTTTTCCACTCTTCGAAGGTGTCTCCGCAATGGCGCGCCCCGCAGCAACAAAATCGTCCCACGTCCAGTCGGCCTGCGGATAAGGCACCCCGTGGTCATCGAAGATCGCCTTGTTGTAGAGCACCGCCTGCACGTTGACGTTGGCCGGGAAGCGATATTGCCGGCCGTCCACGAAAAGGGCGTGACGGATGGCGGGAAAAGTCTTCGACGCATCGAACCCCTGCTTCGCGGCCACGTCGGTGAGATCCAGAAGCAACCCGGCCTGCGCCATGCTCTGCATGAGGGTCTCCGGAATGTCCATGAGGTCCGGGCCGACGCCGGTGGCGCATTGCACGAGCAGTTTGGTGGCGTCACCCGTTTCTGTGGCCAAACGCACTCCTGGATGGGCCGCCGTGAAACCGGCCGTCTGACGGTCGCGCGCGGGATTCGGGTCGGTGGCCCAACGGAGCACCACCTCGTTTCCGTCGCTGGAGCGTAAGGTGCCCATGGCGATGGCATAGAGGCCGAGGAAGACGGCGAACGCAGCGAGGAAGACGTATTTCACCCCTTGACCCCCCCGAGTTGCAGGCCTTTCACGAGGAACTTCTGGAACATCACGAAAATGATGATCAGCGGCACGATGTTCATCACCGTGGCCGCCATGATCAGCTCGGTCTGGCGCCCGTAGGAGCTGTCGAGTCGCAGCATGCCCACAGGCATGGTGAAAAGCTGCTCGTCCTGCAGCATGACCAACGGCCAGAAAAACGACTGGTAAGCCCCGAGGAAGGTGAGGATGCAGAGTGCAATCAAGCCTGGCCGCGACAGCGGCACGATCACGTCCCAGAAGATCCGCCAGTGCCCGGCCCCGTCGATCGTGGCCGCCTCGTCGAGCGAGGGCGGGATCGAAAGCATGAACTGCCGCAGCAGGAACGTTCCGAAGGCGCTGAAGGCTGCGGGAATGATCAAGCCGTGGTAGGTGTTGACAAAACCGAACGTCACCATGAGCTGGAAATTCGGGATCATGGTGACCACGCCGGGGATCATCATGGTGCCGAGGTAGAGGAGGAACACCTTGTCGCGACCGGGCCACTGGATGCGCGAGAACGCGTAGGCGGCCATGGCGCTGGTAAGCACCTGGAAGAGCGTGATGCCCATGGCCACGAAGATGCTGTTGAAATACCAGCGGCCGAATTTGACACCGAGAAAGACGCCGGTCACCGGGTCGGGCTTGAGATCGAGGACGACGGGGTAGTTCAGCGCTGTCGGTTCGCGCGGCACGATGTGCGCCTGCTCGACTTCGGCGCGGGTCTTGAACGACGCACAGACCATCCAGACGAAGGGCGCCGAGAGCGCGAAGCCGATGGCGCAGAGCAGAAAGAAGCGGGGGATGGAGCGTGCGGGGAGCATGGTCTCAGACATCCAGGCTGCGGCCGAAGCGCCAGTTGAAGGC
Organism: uncultured Chthoniobacter sp.; assembly: GCA_964609925.1. GTDB lineage: Bacteria > Verrucomicrobiota > Verrucomicrobiia > Chthoniobacterales > JACTMZ01 > JACTMZ01. The sequence goes on from CAZSUJ010000004.1 coordinate 51,639, forward strand.
GGTAATGGAGAAAAGCATGGCGAACAGGACCCAGGATACGGCGGCGGCGTAGCCGAAGTTCAGGTCCTGGAAGCCGACTGTGTAAATATAGTAGCTCAGCGTGGTGGTCGCCCCCGCCGGGCCGCCGCCGGTCATGACTCGCGCCTGCTCAAACCCGCCCTGCAATCCGCCGATGATCGACACGATCGAGATGAAGAAGGTCGTGGGCGCGAGCTGCGGCCAAGTGACATTGACAAAGCGCTGCCAGCGGTTGGCCCCGTCGATCTCCGCGGCCTCGGTGAGTTCGACCGGAACATTCGACAACGCCGCGAGGTAAAGCAGCATGTTGGTGCCGCCGATGGCGGTCCAGAACCCCATGATCATGAGCGAGGGCTTGGCCAACTCGATGCTGGCCAGCCACTGCGGCAACTCCGATGCCTCGAGCCCCGTTAGGGCAGAGAGCATGGCATTGATCGGCCCGGTCTGCGGGTTGTAGAGCGCTTTCCACAGGATCATGAGCGCCACTCCCGAGGTGAAGGCGGGCAGGTAGAAGATCGTCCGGAACGACACCACGTTGAACGCGAGGCCGAGCCCGGCGATGACCCACAAAACAGCAGCCAGCAACGCGGCATCGCGGAACCCCGCCGCCCAGAGCAGAGCCGCCAGTCCGAGTCCGCTGACCACGCAGAGCCCCGCAGCCGGCCAGGCCCGCCCCTTTTTCACCGGCAGAGAGTCATTCAACAGGATCGCCAAAACCAAGGAACCCGCCACGGAAAAAGGCAACGCGAGCATCATGTAAACGGTGTTGTAGAGATAATGCCAAAACCGGGGGTCGTTCGCCTCGTAGGCGCTCCACATCGCGCTGTGCAAGAAGACGAGTCCGGCCGAACCCGCCACCACCGCCACGCCCGGCAGCAGGCCCGCCCGCGGCGCCGTTTCATGCTCGCCGGGCTTGTTGTCCCAGAGCATCCAGCCCAGCACCGAAAAAACCACGGCCACAATCAACAGGCTGTGGTGCGCGCCGGCCCCGACCGCTCCGGCGCCGATCGCCAGCGAAGCGACGAAGAACGATGCGGCGCCACCGCGACCGCAGCGCACGCCGCTCAGCCCCATCCATACCGCCCCGATCACCCCGGCCAGCACAAGCAGCACGCTGCCGCAATAGGCGGCGATGACCAGCGGCGCGCCCGCGCCGATCGCCGAAAAGCCGAGCGCATCCTCGAAGTTCCGCAGCCCGACAAACTCACGGGGCACGGACGGCTTCAAAGTCCAGTTGGTGAAGGCCATTCCCAGCGAGAGGACCACGGGGAACAAGGTGAACAGGAAGAAGCCCCCGAAATTCGGCAGCAGAAAACCGAAGACCGCAGCCGGCGGGCCCTTGGGGCGCCGCGGGCGAACTGGTCTGCCGCTGGTGCTCATGGCGCAACCTCCGGCTCGATTTTGATCTTCATCACCGCTTGCACCCCGTTGGCTCCCCAAGATCCGATCTCCCAAGGGTAGAGCGACTTGGCCGGGTCGGGGGACACCACGTTGTTGTCCTCGATGAGTCCGCGGATCGAAGTCAGGAGCAGGCCCGGGGACGCCCCGCCGTCGATACGGTTATTGCGCAAGGTGATGTTGCTGAAAGCTCCGGCCGGCGAGATCGTCCCGTCCCCGCCGGCGGCGAGAACAGCGACGCCCATGCCGCCACCCTCGGTGATCAAGTTGTCAGCAATCACAAGGTTGTCGGCCAGACCCGCTTCGAGCCACCAGTATTCCGGCGCGATGTAGACGGCGGTCATGCGCGCGCCCTCGATGTGGTTGCCCGTGATCTCGCCTTGGCCGGCCTTGACGAGAATGCCGCGCGAGCGGTTTTGTCCGACGTGGCAGTTGCGGATGATGAAGCCGCTGCCGATGGCGCCTGCATCGCAGATGAGGGTTCCGGGGACGATATCCCCCACGGCAGCGTCCAAGGTGACCAGAAAACCGTCCTCCATCGCCGTTCGGCCGAGGTCGCCATTGAACTTCTGCTCAAGGAGCATGGCGCGTTCCTCGGGAGTGGCCGGTCCGTCGTCGACGACGGAAACGACCCGGCGATTATCCGGCCTCAGCCCGCTCCTGGTGAAAAGTTGGACGTCGTCGCCGGGTTGCAGGGTCATGCCGGATTTCGCCAGCACGCGCAGGGCGGCCCCCTCCACGCGGGTGATGTAGTGAAAGTCGCCGTTGATCGCGATGGCGTCGTCGCCCATGTGGAAGGCCGAGCAACCGTCATAGACCGGCCCCCTCCGCGCGTTCTTCGAGTGGAACGCATCCGCGTTGAGCGAACGAAGCCGCCGGTGCTCCCGCGAGCGCAAATCGTCGGTCGGCTCCCGCCGCTCGACCCGGCATTTGATGTAGCGGGATCCCTCGCAGCCGTTCTCGAGAAAACCGAAGCTGTTGCTCGCGTGCAGAGTGACCCTCTCCATGACCAGCCCCTTGCTTCCGGTTGCGTAGATGGTGTGGGGCATGCTGCCGCCCGGCGCGTAACTCGTCTTGATCACGGCAATGTCGCCGATCTGCTCGTTTGCGTAAGCCAGGTTGGACGATGACTTGGTCAATACGGCCCGCATGGGTCCACTTGGCTCGCACAGCGTGCTGTAATACGTCATGCGTCCGCGCAGGCTGCCGGTGGCGGGATCGAAAACTTCCACGGACCCGGTTGACGTTCCCGGCTCCGGGTAGCCCTCGAGAATTTCCACCTCGAGGCGTGATGCGTCAGCCGAGATGGAGGTGATGCGCCCCTGCGTGAATGGCAAGGGGTCGTAGTCGATGGTCAGGCCGCGGATCGTGACATTCTCGCAGCCCTCGATGGTGATCGCCCGGGTAGTTTCCGTGCAGACCATCTCCACCTGATCGGCGATGATCTCGGTGTCCTTCACACCCCGCAGGAGGAGGTGCTGCCGGCTCGAGGGCCGGACCCGATAGCGGCCCGGCGGTATTACAATCCGTTTTTCGCCGGCCGCCACCCGCGTAGCGATGAACGTGGGCAACCACGCCGTGTCCTCCACCGGGGTCGGACCCGGCGTGGCAATGACCGTGCCGACCCGGTAGAATGCGGTGTCGGTCGCGGGGACAACGAATTCCTTGCGGTGGTAATCCGCCGGCATGGGGATGCCTTCCTGGTTGCGTGAATTGGAAATCGTCACGCCGGCGGTGACCCACGGGCCGGTGTTCAAGTTGGTCGTCGTTTGCACCAGATAACTCACGCCGCCGGGCGGGTTGTTGCGCGCGATGAAGCTGAAGACCAGATTCTCACCGTTGCCCGTCGCGATTAGCACGGCTCCGTCCGCCGACGTTGGGTTGCCGCCGAAGGCGAACTCGGCTTCGTTGTTGAGAAGGTCTCCATCGGCGTTGTCCACGGCCGCGGTGCTTCTGAACCCCGCAGCCTCGCTCTGCCAAAGCCCGACCCAATAAGCGTAGTTGTTCGTCACGGGAGCCTGCACAACCCTCAAAACGCTGTTGGACTGGGCGAACACGTAGCTGATGCCGTTGGCTGCGTTCGTCCATTTGCCGTCGCCGCCATTGAAGCCGCGGACGAGAAAATTCGCGCCGTAGGTGTTGGTCAGATTTCCGGTCAGGATGGTCCAACTGTCGCCCACGCGGGTCGAGGCACCGGTGAGGTCGAAATCGAACTCCCCATCGATGCTGGTTGCGCCTGTGCCGCCCAAGGTGTTGTTCGTGCCGTTGCCGCCGATGAGGAAGCGCAGCGAGCCTCCGGAAACGAGGTTGATGGCACCTTCCTCCACCAGGGTGTTGCCGGTGTGGCTGCTGTTTCCTCGCAACTCCAGTGTGCCGGAGCCGGTTTTGTTGAGATGACCGGCACCGGTGACGGCCCCGCCGAGAATCAAGGTGCCCGTGCCCCGGGGATCGACGCGCACCGAGGCAGTGCCCGGGCTCAAGGTGATGCTACCGTCGAGGATGTTGGGGCTGGTGGCAAGTGTGCCGGCCAGTTCAGCGCCGTCCGCGAGGGTGATGTCCTCGCGGTTGCTGATGGCCGAGCCGCTGCTGTTGAAGAACTGCAGACTGGCGTTGGAGGCAACAAGTGTGCCGAAGTTTGTGTCGCCGAGGGCGGTTCCGCTGTTGACCACGACCACAGCCCCCCGGTTGAGGAGGAGGCTGCCCATCGAGGTCACACCAGTATTGATGATGAACGAATTGGTTCCGACTTTGGTCAGGGTGTTGGTGCCGGCATCGATCACCGTGCCGCCAAACGAGGTGTCGATCCGCGCCGTGCCGCCGAGCGACGCATTCGTGGCGAGGACGAGGCGAAGGCCCGTGGCGGAATTGGTGCCACGGTTGACCAGCGCGGCACTGCCGCCTACACCCCTGCCGCTGATTGTGACGGTCTCCCCGCCGATGTTGAAGCCGTTCAGATCCAAGGTTGCTCCGGCCTCAACCGTGGTGCCATCGGCGATCGCACCCAGGGCGTTGGTCTGGCCCACACGGAGCACGCCCTGCGAGACGGTTGTGACGCCGTTGTAGGTGTTCGGTGCGGCCAGGACCAAAGTTCCCGCTCCGGTCTTGGTCAGGCCGCCCGTTCCTGTGCTGTTGGAAACCACTCCGGTCATGGTTGCTGTCTGGGTTGGAACGCTGACCGTGAGGATCGAGCCGTTGAGGTCGATCGCATTGGTGTAAACCAAGTTCGTGCTGTTCGTCGGCGGGCTGAGCACGAGATTCGTCGACGCCTGCACGATGCAAGCGGAGCCGAGCAGGGCAGCCAAAAGAAGGAGGGTGCGGGGAAGCATCTGCAGCAATCGAAGCGGACGATTTGCATGATGGCGCGCACAGGCGGAATTCTTCGTTGGCCTCCATGCGGGATTCACCGGGCGTCCCTCACGGCGCGGCGACCACCGGTTCGACGTTGACCTGCATGACCGGTTGAACTCCATTCCGGCCCCAAGGCCCGACTTGCCGCGGATGGAGGGCCATGTCCGGGTCGGGTTCGATGACGTTGTCTGCTTCGACCAGGCTGCGCACCGAGGTGACCAGAAGCCCGGGGCTCGGCCCGCCTTTGACGGAGTTGCCGGTGATGCTGATGTTATTGAAGGTTCCGGCCGGGGAGATGATGCCGGCTTCCCTGCCGACGGAAATCACGGCGATGCCCATGCCCCGGCCCTCGGAGATGCGGTTGCGGGCGATCACGAGATTGTCCGACATGCCGGCCTCGAGCCACCAGTATTCCGGTGTGACAAGGATGGAGGTCATGAGTGAGCCGGTGATTTCGTTGTCCGTGATCTCGCCGCGCCCCGCTTTGACAAGGATGCCTCGCGAGCGGTTGTGTCCGAGGCGGCAATGGCGGATGGCGAATCCGTTGCCAATGCCGTCGGAATCGCAAACCATGGTGCCGAGCCCCACGCCCTCCACCGGTTCCTCAAGCACGATGCGGTAGGCGTCGTTGAGACCGTCGCGGCGGATGTCGGGATAGAGGTTGCGGGACATGACGTCCTTGCGCTCGTCCTCGGTGATCTTGCCGTCGGGCGTGACCGAGACAACGCGCCGGTCGGGCAGGCGCGTGCCGTCGGGGTTGAGGAATTGAACGGCGTCGCCCGCGCGGATTTGCATCACGCGTTTAGCCAGCACGCGGAGTTCCGCGCCCTTGGCTTCGGTGACGAAGTGAAAGTCCCCATTGATGGCGATGGCGTCATCGCCCATGAAGAATGCGCTGCAGTGCTCGTAGGTCGGGCCGCGCCGCGCGTTCTTCGAGTGGTAGGCGTCGGCGTTCATCGAGCGAAGGCGTGGCATCTCGCGCACCACGGGGTCGTGCTCGGGCGCGCGGCGGTCCACCCGGCAGCGGATGTAGCGCGAGTTGTTGCAACTGTTCTCGAAGAATCCGAAGGTCGGTCCGGCATAGAGCGTGACATCCTCAAAGACCAACCCCTCGCTGTCCGTCGCCATGATCGCGTGGGGCTGCCTGCCGCCCGGGGCATAGGTCACCGAGATCACGGCAATGTCCCCGACCTTCTCGATGGCGAACTCCTCGGTGGCGCTCCGCTTTGTGATGACGGCCCGCATGGAGTCCTCCATCGAGGTGGTTGCACCGAAGTGCGTGGTGCGCTCGCGCAAACGGCCGGTGGCCGGGTCGAAAATCTCCACCGAGCCGATAATCTCGCTGTTGCCCGGTTCAGCGTAGCCGTCGAGGATTTCAACGGTCAGGCGCGAGGTGTCCTCCGAAATCTCCACAATGCGCCCCTGCGTGAACGGGAGGGGATCGTAGTCGATGGTGAGGCCCCTGATCGTGAGATTCTGGCAGTTCTCGATGGTGACGGCACGCGTGGTTTCGGTGCAGACCATCTCGACCCCTTCCATGACAAGCGTCACGTCCTGAAGCCCCGCGAGCCGCAGATGCTCGCCGTTTTCCGGTTCGACGCGGTAGCGTCCGGGGGGCACGACAATCGTCTTTTCGCCGGCTGCCAAGGCGTCTGCGATGATCCCCCGCAAATCGGCCAGAACCTCCTCAGGGGCCGGTCTCCCGGGGGAAGGAGTGACTGAGGACGCAGAGGGGGCTTCGGCTGTTGCTGCCGCCGCGGCGGGAGGGTTGGCCTCGGCCTGACGCGCGGGTTGCGGCGTCGGCCGGCAGGAGGCAGAGGTCATGGCAAGCAGACCTGCGATAAGAAGATAATGGCGGGTGGTCGTGTTCATGAGCTGGCTCAAAATTGTCCGTTGCAGAATTTCGTGCGCTTCTGCTGCTGGCTGCCGGTTGGCACAAGTTCCTCGGGCATTTTGGCCCACTCCTCGGCCGTGTGGGCCGAGATGCTGCCGTCAGCCCAGAGCACGTTGCCCCTTCCGTTATGGCGCGTGGCGAACGCCCTGCCCTCATTTGACTCCGAGGCGCTCGGCGTGAACGTCTCGGCGGATCCCCCGTAGAAGTTGTTTTGAAAAACCATGTCGATCAGCACGGGCAACTTGCTCGGACGCGACACCGCCACGATGCGATCCACGCTGTTTCCATTGTTACGGATCGAATCCCGGTTGCTGTTGAGCTGTGCGTTGTATCCGTAGTGCATCGGATAGCGGGGGTCGGCGGCAGTGGATTCGGGCATCCGAGCCCAAGACGTTTGGCCGGTTGGAGAGGTAGCCGGGGCGCCGGGGCATACGAAAACTTCGCGACTCTTTCCCACATACGGCCAGATGTCCACCAGCCAGCCCATGGACGCCCCTGACCCAGCCGGGAGCGGCGGAGTCCAAGTGCCGCCGCCGTCACCCCAGCCGCCACGGGGAAACGTGCCGTTGTTGTCAGCCGCGAACGATGCGACGGCGGCACCGATAGACTTCATGTTGGCCATGCACTTCGCGGAAGCGCCGCGGCCGAGCATGCTCTGCGCTGTAGGAATCGCCAACGCAGCGAGGACTGCGATGATCGCAACCACCGCGAGCAGTTCCATGAGGCTGAAACCGCGGTTGTCGGGACCGCAGGTTCCAACGGTGAGGCCGAATCGCAAACCATGCCGATGAGGGAGGGGGGAGGACATGCTGATGTGATGTTTTTTAATGTATTGACATGATTTGATGGCTGCGTCAATACTGCTTTTGTATCACAATGAAGTCATGACTGATACCAGCTCTAATTGGAGTTTTCCTGGCTCCGGCCCCAAGCACATCCAACTCAGCGAGGTGCTGGAAACCGAGTTCCGGCAGTTGGACCATGGCTCGCCAGTTCCGCCCGTCACAGCCCTGATGGACCGATTCGAAGTGTCCCAGGGCACCGTGGTGCATGCCCTGCGCAACCTGCGCAACCGCGGATTGGTCACCCGCCCGCCGGGACGCAAACGTCTGGTGGTGGTGGGACGCGCGATACGCCGCGATGCGGTGCTCAACATTCTGCTGGTCCGCTCCCCGTGGACTTCGCCCGACTACGACGCGATGATCTACGCGCTGCTGGAGGAGGCCAACCGGGAACGCCTGCACATCGAAACCTTGCATGCGGTCGATACCGACCGCGAGGAATTCGCCCAGGCCCTCTATGCCCATGACGCCATCCTGATCATGCCGTCCTCGACTCACCCCTCGAACTTGGTGCCTCTCGTGCGTCAGTCCGGACGGCCTGCAGTCATGCTTTGGGACAATCCGAACGACCCGACGATTTTCCGCGTGGCGGACGAGAACCAGCGTGTCGGCCAAATGGCTGCGGAGTTCCTCTTAGGGCTCGGGCACGAGCGCGTCCTGGCTTTCCTCAGCGAGCCCGCGAGTTCGTCGGTCACCCAGAGCCGCTTGGCCGGCTGGTCCTCCGCCCTGCGTGGCGTCGGCGATGAGCAACCTGAGCGTTTGATCATCGACTGCTCGGTCGAACCGGGGGTGCAGTCCATCGTCGGCTCCTACGAGCGTCTACGCCGCTGGTTGTTCCAAAACGGCAACCGTCTGCCGGCCACGTCCGTCTTTTGCCTGCACTGGACCGGCGCCCTAAGCATGCTGCGCGCCCTGCGCGAGGTCGGCATCGATGTGCCGGGCGATGTGAGTATCCTCACGCACGGTGGCGGCAACCGTCTCTGTGAGTTCACCAATCCGCCACTTTCGGTCATCCAGAGCGAGGTGCAGGACTTCGCCCGCGAAGCCCTTGCACTGTTGAAAGCAGCCTGCCTTGGAAACACCCCCGGGGAGCGCATTGTGCGCATTCCGTCGTTCATCACCGAACGCGAATCCACCGCCCCGCCAACGGTGCGGAAGGTTTCCCGAAAAACTCCCCCTCTTGGAAAGCCATGAAACTCACCGTGACCTCCGCCGCCGTTGGCACCATCCTTGCCTTGGCCTTCCCCGCGAAAGCCGTCGACGGTCTCCTGCCCAACCCCTCCTTTGAGGAGATGACTGCGGGGCGACCACTCGGTTTCAGGGTGTTCCCGAGCCCAGACGATGCCCAAGGCGACTTTTACGTTCTCGAAGGGACCGAGGGTGACACCACCCATACTGGCCGTCGCGCCTTGCAGTTTCACTTTCCAGAGGGTGCCGACATCGCGCAGGTGGCATGGACAGCCGACCCAGCAACAGGGGGGTGCGTGGTGCAGACTGGGGGCTACAAATGCAGTTTTTGGATCAAGGCGGAGGGGATGCGGCCCGGCTTCCACGTCTGGGTAGCCGCAAATGGCTACGGCGAAGGCAAGAAACCCCTGGAGAAAATCGCCCGCAGTGAATACCTCAACGCCGCAGAGCTAGCCAACGGAGACTGGAAGCGGGTCGAGTTCACATTTGATGTTCTCACGGAGGGCGGCATCCAGCGGGTCGCGCCGTCGGTCGTCTTCAAGACCAGCCCCGACGCCCTGATCGAGCACGTCCCATCCGACACGCGGATCCTCGTGGATGACCTTCAGATCGAGGCACAGTAAGCCCGTGAGCGCGCGCCGCCTGATACCCTTGGTCGCCGCCCTGCTGTGGTTGCAGCCTTCCTCCGCGGTCACCGCATCGCCCGACGAATGGTCCCGAACAAGGCGCTGGCTCGGCCCCGATTGGTATGCCGGACCGATGCAGGATTGGCAGGTCGTTGACGGACGTCTCCAGGCCAGCCCTCGCGGGGGTGGACGTCGTTTCGCACATTTGGTCACACGGGTGATTGCCCGCCCGGCGGCCGGCTTCCGGTTGGGCACCACCGTATCCACAGCCGGAAGGTTCGGCCCGGAGAATGGTCCGGCGGCCGGTCTGGCCCTCGGAACAAAGGGAAAACCCGAGCACCCGCTGCACGCCGCCGTCTATCCGGATGTATTTTACCCTGCGGCCATCACGCACGGCGGTCACCTCAGACTGGGCGACCAAACGCTTGCGCTCGGCCTAAAGCCAGACGCGCCCGTGACCTTGGCCCTCACGGGAGAGGCCGCCGAGGAGGGCAAAGTGCGGCTGACCCTTGTAGCCACGAGTCCGGATGGCGCGGAACTCGGCCGCATGGAATCGGTCGAGCCGGCAAACCGCCTGCGGGGAGTCGTTGGCGTCTTCGCGTCGAAACAAATCAAGGACGCCCCGGAGAACCCCGAACCGCCGGTCTTCGCCACCTTCGAGCGATTCAGTCTGGATGGGCCTGCGATCGACCAACATCCCGAGAACGCCTTCGGGCCGATTCTCTGGACGCAATACACCTGCGCCAGCGGTCTCCTCCGGCTGCAAGCGCAATTTCCCCCACTGGAGCCCAGTGATGCGCAGAAAGCGGTATTGGAGATGCAGGAAGCCGATGGCACGTGGTCGAAAAAAGCAGAAGCACTGATCGAGCCGGCGTCCTCGACCGCATTGTTTGAAATCGGAGATTGGGACGCCCAACGGGCCATCGCCTACCGCGTGGTCTATGAGTGGAACGGGGCGGCGCACCACTGGGAGGGGAAGGTCCGCGCCGAACCGAACCCCGACAAGCCTTGGAAGCTGGGCCTTTTCTCCTGCGACCATGGTGGACTTTTTCCGCTCGCCGAATTGGTGCGCGAGCTGCAAGAGCGCGACCCCGACATGCTGTTCTTTGCCGGGGACCAGTTCTATGAACACTTTGGCGGATTCGGCTTCACTCGATCGCCGCTCCAGTTGGCCCGCCTCGACTACCTGCGCAAATGGTTCCTCTTCGGCTGGACCAACCGCCACCTGCTCAAGGATCGACCGTCGATCATAATCCCGGACGACCACGACGTTTTCCAAGGCAACCTCTGGGGCCAAGGGGGACGCGCCATTCCCGGGATGCCTGAGCCACCCCCGAAACAGGTCGATGCCGCCAAGGGCGGCTACGCAATGGAGCCCGACTGGGTGCGGCTCGCGGAGCGGAGCCAGACAGGTCACCTGCCGCCGCCCGTCGATCCACGGCCGGTGGATCGGGGCATCGGTGTCTATTTCACCGCCTTCCCCTACGGCGGCGTCAGCTTTGCGGTGCTCGAAGACCGTAAATTCAAACTTGGCCCTGCCTCCGAGGAGGCCCAAAAGGGCGACACGACTTTGCTGGGAGATCGCCAAGTCGAATTTCTCGACCGGTGGGCATTGGATTGGCGGGGCGGGGCCACGATGAAGGCCATCCTTTCCCAGACCATCTTCGCCCAGCCGGTGACCCATGGGGGCGAGAAATTGGCGCGCAACAACAAGCAGACGGACAACAACGCGTGGCCTGTGGCAGGGCGCGATCGTGCCCTCACCGCGATCCGCCGCAGCGGGGCCTTCAGCTTGCACGGCGACCAGCACTTCGCCCTCCAAATGCGCCATGGCATTGACGATTGGGAGGACGCCGGCGTGGCTTTCATGGGGCCGGCCACCGTGGCAGGATATCCCCGCGGTTGGTGGCCCGACGGCGATCCCGCTGCGCCGCCCCCGCCGGAAAAGATGTTCGGACGGCACGCTGACGCTTTTGGCAATAAAATGACCATCGACGCGGTGGCCAATCCAACCGACCCCGCCGGATGGACAAAAGACCCCACCGAACTCGCCATGGCCAAGGGCTCGGGCTACGCCGTCGTCGAGTTCGACCCCGCAGCGCGAACCATGACCACCCATTGCTACCCCCTCCCCTACCCGATTGATCCAGCCCGCCTCGAAAACGGACAATACAAGGGCTGGCCGCTGACCTTCTCTGCCTCGCAGAATGATGGCCGCAAGCCGATCGGGAACTTGCCCGATCTCACCTTCGACATCGACGCTCCCGTGGTCGGGGTCTTCGACCAAGCATCGGGCGAAGTGATCTACGCGCGCCGTATCAAGGGCCGCACCTTCGCGCCGCCCGTCTTCGCACCAGGTGCCTACGAGGTGAGGTTCGGTGCCGACACCCCGGACCGCGGCGCCGGGATTTTCGCCTTCCCCGCGCAGCCCTAGGCAACGCTGCGCCTCGTAGAAGATTTTTGTAATTTTTTTCCTTGTCACATCTGGCGATCGGCATTTTGTTATAGGGATATTCAACATTTCGTGTTGACATATATTTGGCTACGTTCAACCAAACCTCCCCAACACCCATGAAAACGAAAACTCCCGCCGTGTTCCGCATCGTTTGCCTGACGATCGGACTCCTTGCCACCTTGACTGGCGCTCACGCACAGCGCTACACGGACACCAATCCGATTGCCACGGGCGCTTGGAATACGTTGCGCTGGAGTTCCGCAACTAACGGGCCCTTCACCAGCGCGTGGGCTGCTGGGCAGAATGTATTCTTCCTCGCGAATAACTCCTACGTGTTCGACGGCGGCATGGGCGCACCTACTAATGTGGGCAACATCACGGTTTCAAACGGGGCGACCGTGACTTTCACCAATATTTCCTCCACCTTGCAGACTGGTGGGAATGTCCGCACCTTCGAGGTCCAGAGCGGCGCGCTTTTGGACCTTAATCTTCAGGCATTCTCCACCGCCGCCGGGACCGGGTTTATCAAGACGGGCGATGGCGTGTATGCCACCGGTAGCGGGACCAACCAAGGCGGTTTTACGCTTAACGGGGGAACGGTCATCATCCGAGGAACAACCGGGCTGGGGGGCGGGGCAACGAATGTTCTCACCCTCAGCAATGGTGTCGTGGCCGCCAACTCGTCACAAACCCTTGCCGATACCAGATTCGGAGGCGGCATCCGCATCCGCGGCGACATCCAGTTCGGTGCCGTGTCGAACAGTTACGCGGCCAACGCCGCGCCCCTGATCGCTAGTAACGCCAACATCTCGTTTGCCAATGCCGTGAGTCTGGGTGCCACCACGCGCACGCTCACCATCGGTGGCAACGGAAACTACACGCTCTCGGGGCCCATCTCTGGAGACAGCGCCGACGTCGGTCTCATCATCACGAACACTTCCACCGGCAAATTCGTCCTCTCCGGCACGAACACTTACACCGGAACGACAACCATCGCGGGCGGACGGGTAGACATCAGCGCACCCGCCGGCGCGAACACGTTCGCCAGCACGAACATTGTCATCAGCGGAGGAACGCTCAGCCTCACTTTCGGCGGCGCCCAGAACATCATCACCAACATTGCGAAGCTGACCATCTCCTCCGGCGGGTTCAACGGTGCCGACAGGAACCAGACCTTCGCCTCGCTCGACATGTCGGGCGGATTCATGACCAAGTCCGGATTCGGGGTGCTGGCCTTCAGCGGAGCCTCATCGGTCACCAGTGGTTCCATCACCAACACCGGCATAAACAGCGACGTGCGATTCCTCGGCGGTCTGACGCTCGGCGGAGCCTCCATTGTTTACAACAACGCCACCAACGCGGGTAATGGCATCGTCCGGGTGAGCAACAACATCACTTACTCCTCGAACGCTCTGGGTGCCGCGTTTAACAACAATGCAGCGGGCATCGGTCGGTTGGAGCTTCTTGGCACGGGTGGAACAAACACCTTCGACATCGGCGATGGTGGGGTCGCAACGGACATGGCTGTCAACTGGAACGTCACCGGCAGCGTCACTCTACGGAAGACAGGCGATGGCGCCCTTGCCATGTCCCAGTCCAACTCCTTCACGAACTTGGTCCTTGAAGGTGGCCGCATCAACGCCGACCACAACAACGCTTTGGGCAGCGGTCTTGTGACCCTCAATTCCGCGACCACGAACTCTGAACTCCGGGTCGGCGGCGGTTTGAGCATCACCAACGCTCTACAAGTATCGGACGTCGCCTCGGGGCGCACCAACACCCTCAGGAGTTTCAGCACCAACGATGTCGGGACCTGGGCTGGATCTATTGACATCCAGGAGACCGATGCCAACAGCTTCCGCCTGCAGGCCTCAACGAACGCCTCGTTGGTTGTCTCGGGTGCCATCTCCGGCGTCGGCGGGTTCCGGAAGATAGACCAAGGCATCGTCACCCTCTCTGGTTCGACGACCAACACCTACGCCGGGAACACCGTGATCAATCTAGGCACGCTCCGACTCAACAAGACCGCCAACACCACGGCGATCTCGGGTGATGTGAGCATCGCCACCGGTGCCACACTGCTCATCTCCGCGTCCGAGCAGGTGGCCGACACCTCGGCTGTTACGCTCTCCGGCGGCACGATCCTTCGTGACAGCGGAGTGAGCGAAGCGTTTGGCAATCTGACGGTCAGTTCAGCCTCCACACTGGATTTCGGCTCCGGAACCGAAGGGACTCTGAGCTTCGGAGCCTACTCGCCAACGGTGAAATTGACGCTGAACAACTTTTTCGGTGGCAACGTCCTGACCTTCGGCAGCGATTTAACCTCCTCGATCGCGGTCGGGACCTACAACACTACCAGCTACACGAGCGGCGACGGTCTGTTTGAAATCAACAGCATCTCCGGCGGATTCACCACCAGTTACGACGGTGGCACCTTCACCATCACCGCCATCCCCGAGCCTTCGACGGTGCTCGCGGCACTCGGCCTCGGCGGGCTGATGCTCTGGCCGACGGTCCGCCGTCTGCGCGGCAAACGGCACCAAGGTTGATTTTCATGAGGGCCAGTCTGGGGAGATTGGTTCCTTTGGGGGTAAATAGCTCCGTCGCAGCAGGGGTGCTGCGGCGGAGCACCTTTTTTCTTGAGCGCCGCATCGCCCCGCTCTGTCTTTGGCACACTTGTCAGGAAGCGTTGTTGGCTCCCGACCTAGCCACGCTTTCTCCGGGGTAATCCACAGTGCGTTGGGTGGAAGCGTTGTGCCGGGCGGCCGCAATGATTTCGGTTGGCGGTTCGCCGATCGCTTCCATGCGGCGGAGAAGGCGGCTGCGCAGGTCCTCGCGCACCGGAGCGTGCGCGGCGGAATCCACGAGATTGGTCAACTCGTAGGGGTCCGCATGCAAGTCGTAGAGACGCATCTCACGATAGACTGCGGCGTGCGCTTGTGTTCGTCATTGCGTGTCTTGAAGTGACATCCATGGTCGGAAGCGAAGACCACCGTCGTGCGGTCGACCTGCCCGGTTGACTCGAGCGCATCGATGAGGCGGCCGAGCCCGTCATCGAGGCGTTTGACCATGGCGCAGTAGCCCGCCCAGTCTCTCGCGGACGAGCCCCCCAAAGCCTGCAGGTCCGGCGGCAGCCACCGCCGGTGTAGTCGTGCTCCATACCGTAGGGAGACAGATACGGGTCGTCGGTGTTTTGGTGATGCGGCTCGAGTTGCGAGATGAAGAGCAGGTAAGGCTCCTCCGGAGTGACGGCACCCGCGGCGATCTAGCGGATGGCGGCGTCGATCACCGCATCCGAGCGGTAGCCGGGAAGATCCACCCGCTGACCGTCCGTGTCCCATAGGCAGGCGGAATACAAGTCGGACGTCAGTTCCACGCAGTTCGCCGCCAGCCAGTCTTGGTAGCCCGCCCGATTCTCCCGCGGCACCGGCCCGTCGCCTGTTCCCTCGGAAAGGTGCCAATTGCCGATGTAGGAGGTTCGGTAACCATGCGCAGCGAAGATTTCAGCAAGCTTGGGCGTGCCCGGAGCGGGCATCGGGCCGTTGTGGTGAACGCCGTTGGTCGTGGCGTATTGGCCGGTCTGCAGGCACGCCCGGGCGGGACCGCAGACCGGTTGCGGGGTGAGGCCGAGCGGGCAGTCGTTCAGCCCTACTGCGTCCTAACGCTGCTGGTCGCTGAGAAACACCACGATATCACGCACGGCCTGATCGTGTCCCTTTGACGCAGGCAGGGCAACGGCACCCACACGGCGTGGCAGCCTCATCCGGCCCCCGCCGATTCTATTCTGCGGCGTTCTTGGCGGCGTTACGTTCCCTTCTAGCCTTGTCGGCCGCCTCGGCCTCGGGGGTTTTGAACACCTTCCACAGCGGCGGGATCAGCTCGGCGTGCCACTCGTCGAAGGCCTTTTGCAGCTTGGCCCGCACTTCGGGAAGTTCGCCCACGAGGTCGCGGGTTTCGCCGATGTCTTTGGAGAGGTTGTAGAGTCCGGTAGCCTCGCCCTGCTTGACGAGTTTGTGGTCGCCGCCGCGCACGGCCCAAATGTTGCGTTCCGCGAGCCGCCAGAAAAGCATGTCGTGCGGGTCGCCGGCATTCTCCCCGCGGAGGTAGGGCAGCAAGTCCACGCCATCGAGCGGCTGGTCGGCGATGCTGTCCACCCCGGCCGAGGCGAGAGCGGTGGGCAGGATATCGAGGCTGCTTACCGGGCGATCATAGACTTTCCCGGCGGGCAGAACGCCTTTCCATTGGACGAGGAACGGCACCCGGATTCCGCCTTCCCACATCGTTCCCTTGCGGCCGCGCAGCGGGGCGTTGGAACTCGTGTTGTTTTCGGTGGTTCCGCCGTTGTCGCTGAGGAAGAAGATGAGGGTGCGCTCTTCGAGGCCGTCGTCGCGGAGTTGCTTCAGGATCCTGCCCACGGCGTCGTCCAGGCCGACGATCATGGCGGCGTAGGTGCGGCGTTTTTCATCCGGGATGTCCTTGACGCGCTCCAGCAGCTCCGGAGTGGCCTGCAGGGGTGTGTGCGGGGCGTTGAAGGCGGTGTAGAGGAGCCAGGGTTTTTCCTTGTTGCGGTGGATGAAGGCGGCGGATTCCTCGCCGAGAACGGTGGTGAGGTAGCCGGGGGCGGCGGGCTGCGGCTCACCGTTGCGCTCGAGCAGGGTGTTGTAGTGGTTCAGCGGTGGCGAATCGCGGTAGCTGCCGGTGGGGTAGTTGTGGCCACCTCCGATGAAGCCGAAGAACTCGTCGAAGCCGCGTCGGTTTGGGTGGAAGGGCGGGGCCTCTCCAAGGTGCCATTTGCCGATGACGCCGGTGTGATAGCCGGCAGCCTTGAGTTGATCGCCGAGGGTGGTTTCCGTGAGCGGCAGGCCGCGCGTGTCGTTTGGATCGACAGGCCACTCGGGTTCCCAGTTGATGTCGTGGCCGAAGCGCGACTGCGAGCGCCCGGTGATGAGACCAGCACGACTGGGCGAACACATCGCGGAGGAGACATAACCGGCGGTGCAGCGGACGCCATTCTTCGCGAGGCTGTCGATGTGCGGCGTCGGGATATCCCTCGACCCCTGCACGCCAAGATCGGCGTAGCCGAGATCGTCGGCAAAAAGGATAAGAACATTCGGCCGCGGAGCTTCCGAGGCTGAGTGTGCCGGCAGGGCAACAATGGTCAAAAAGGAGGCCCACGTTAAGGCGTGGCCGATGGACGGTTTTCTCATGGGGTTTTTGGGTGTTCGAGCAGGGCGCGGCGCAAAGGGCAGCGAGCCGGCTGGAATACAGGCAAGCTTTTCATTGTAACACCGTCAGCGTGATTATGTCACAGCATCTCTTCTGGACAGAGGGGCGGGCGCGATCCGGAGCGAATCCTCTCCTCTATCGCAGGCTCACCACCAGCGACTCTCCCGCAAGCATGGTCAGCGGTTCGCCGAAGGCGATCCGTGCCTTTCCACATTCCATTTCCAAAGTTGCAGACACAGGTTGGCCGCCAAGCATCGCTTCGGCTTTCACGGGCGCGGAACCGCCGGGCGGGACGAGATCGAGTGTCTTGAGGTTGAGTCGGCCGAATTTCACCTCGAGCGAGGCGGTCATGGTCCTCCCGCACTGCTTCTGGTGAAACGAGCCCCAGCCTTCCGCAGCGGTGAAAGCTGTCTTGAAGTCGCCGGCATTCCAACGCGGGGCGAAACCGATCGATCCGGCGGGTCCGTCGTATTCGAAGCCACCGCAAGCGAGGAACGTCGCATAACTGGCCATGGAACGGGCGTAGTGCTCGCCGGCTTCGGGTTCGTTGAACGGATTGCCTTTCTTCGGGCTGTCCGGTTGGTGCCGGTCGTGCAGCGCGCGGGCCACGGTCAACCCCTCGGCTACCATGCCCTCGTAAATGAGGTGCGAGGCGAAGGCGTGCTCGAAGCCCGTCATTGTCTCGTTGTAGAACCCTTGATGGAAATGGTTTCCGGCATTCCACGGGTGTGCGGGCCTACTGCCGTTGGGCCGATACGATCCTTCGGGCCACGTGGCTACGACCGTTCCGGCCATGCCCGCCTGCGCAAACGGCCGGCTCGGCTTGTTTTCCGGCCGCTCGTAGTGAGGCCCGACGTCCGTCATGAAGTTGTGTCGGAAAATCGAGGCGAGCGCGGCGCGTGTTTCCTTCTCCGGCACGATGCGGCCGAGGTCTGTGCGCCACGCCCATTGCTGACCCAGCACCTGGTCGATGTGGCAGCCGTCGTAGGAACCCGGACGCCACTTTTCCGACTCCGGGGAGAGATGGACAAAGCGGTCGCTGCTCCAGAGCTTGGCGACGAAGTTATCCCTGCCCAAGGCGACGCGGTCGCGGCAGAGGGCGGCGAAGTCATCGTCACCTGCGATGCGGGCCATCCGCTCGACGGCGGTGATCGCGGCGAGGCTCAAGCTGGAGATCCACGGACTGGGCCCGGCGATGTCCTCGTCCAGCGTGTGATGGGTCACGCGGTCAGGCAGGCCGTCACCGTCGCTGTCCTGCGAAAGCAACCATTCGGTCGCACGGCGGATCCGCGGCCAGTATTCCTTCACGAAACTGTCGTCTGTGCCAAGCAGGTGCGTGCGGTAGGTGCGCAGAAGGATTCCGCTTTGGCCGTCGATGGAAGCCCAATGTCCGTAGCCCTCGCCAAACAGAATGGGCTGTTCCGGCAACGGATCGGGAGAGCCGGGTCGTCCGTCGATGCGCATGGCGATGCTGCCGTCGGACTTGATGCCCACGGCGGGCACGAAGTCGGCCTGCGTGCGCAGCGATTTTTCCAACTCGGGAAACAGCCGGCCTACGCCTTCCTCGTAGTGCCAGACGTGATTGCAAGTGCCAGGGAACGAATACGCGCCCTCGAAGCCGTAGAACCGTCCATCCGCAAAACGGAAACAAGTGGCGGTCGCGAGAGCGGAGACATTGGCGATCGAGCGGTCGAGCAACCAACGGGGCAAGGTCGAGTCGTAATAAGTCTCACGCCACAGGTCGATCAAGGCGACAAGATCGGGGCCATGAGCGGCCAGTTCGTCCACCACGGCGGATACAGAGTCGTATTCCGTGGCATACCAGCGGCCGGTGCCTTGCAGGCGCCCCCAGCAGTGCAGCTCGAAGTTCGGGAAGTGCCAGGCGACGGCGAAGGTGAAACTCCGAGACGCGCCCGGCGCAAGACGGAAGGGCGCGGCGAGCGCGCCCAGTTGTGTTTCATCGAAAGGGCGCGTGGCTTCCACAACGACCGGAGCCTCGCCGGCGGCGAGATCGCCCGCCACCGAAGGCATCGCCTGGGCGTCGGCCGGGGGATCGAGCAGGACGAAAGCCATGGTCCCAAAGTCGGGGCGCTCATGGACCGGCGCGAGTTTCTCATCTAGAAGCTCCACCCGGTCGAAAACGAGGCCGCCGGTGGTGGAGTCGTCGGTCACGCGGAGACGCACTTTCTTTCCCGCATGAGGGCGCAGATCCCAAACGACCGGCATTAGCGTGTCGCTTCGGGTCGGCGAGGCCGAACAAAGCACCTCGTTGCCGCAGAGTAATTCGACGCGCAAGTTCTCGTCGTCCTTTTGTCCCGAAAGTAGAAAGCGCAGACCGTTGCGCTCGACGATAAACTCGGGGGATTCGAGGGCGCCGGTCGCGGCCGGACCAGAGGAAAGCGAACTGGCACAGCCCTCCCCCGCGCGGCCACTGGGACCTCCCTCGGGCAGCGATGCGTAATCCGCCGGCCGGATTCCGAAAGCCTCGCCGCTCGCCCTCCAGCCCATGTAGTCCGTGCTTTCAAAATCGGCCAAAAGGATCGGCGGACGCGGCTTTTCGCCGCCCGCCAAACCCGTTGCCGAAGGAACTGCGGCAAACTCAACTGCCAGCGCGGCGGACGGCGCGCGGACGGCAGCGGTGCGCGAACCCTCCTCCGCGCTCAGACCCGAAAGATGGGCCACCCCGTTCTGCAACCAACCGAGCACGTCGCCCTCGAACGTTCGGGAACCAGTGTTTTTCACCGTCACGCGGAGGAACGCCGCCGGAATCCCCGAGGCTCCCGCGTCGAGCGGGACAAAGGGCGCAATGCCTTCCAAGGTGACATCCATCGACAGATCTTTCCCGCCCTCGTAGCGGACGAGACCCGCCGGATACTCGGCGGTGAACGTCGTTGCGGGAAACGTGTCGAGCGTCAGCGGAAAACTCACGAGCCGACCCTTCTCATCGCGCACGCGCACGGCGAATCCCTGCCGGACTGCAGCCGCCGGCCGCACGAGTGGCGAAGATCCGAAGGCGCGGCCGTTCATGATGTCCCAACGAGCGAGGCTCCCGTCCCCCTTGAGGTAAAGCTGACCAGCCAGAATGCCGCCGACCGGCATGGCGATGCTGGCAAGTTCCTCGCCGGCGTAATGGCGCGGTGAGCCCGGCGCTAGGAGTTCGCCCAGGTGCTCGGAGCATCGATGGAGCTGGGTCGCGTTCATATACTTCCATTCCAGCGAGCGAAGCGGTCCATCTCGCGGCACCACTCCCTCATTCTTTACCAATGGTCATCGGCGTCGGCAATTAGGTCGAGGAAGGTTTCGAGAGGCGTCACTTCAACGGTTACCAGTCTTGAGGCCGACTGTTGAACGAGAACGTGCAGGCCGGAGGATCGATGCTTGGGGCTTCTCAGCCCGCAGTTGTGATCGCGGAGGAGATCTCCGAGGGTGTGATGAACACATCCAGAAAGACAAAGAAGGCCGCAGCCAAGGCTGCGGGGAAAACGAATGAAAACTTGGCCCACGCGTGGCTGGCGTGGAGCAATGGAACGGAAACCGATGGGGCGTTCCGCCGCCAAGTCGCGAAGGCCTTGCGACCAGTGGTGATGGCGCGCGCCCTTCGGCAACGGAGCAAACTCCCACCCGAGATGGTGGAGGACATCGCGCAGGACGCGGCTGTCCTGCTGGTCGGTCGCTACCTCGCCGGCAACGAGGGCTTGGCCGAAGCGACGGCCAATCGCGATTTCGGCGCGAACGGGCAGGAACCCGAACACTCTCTGCTGGGTGCACTCGAGGTGGCGGTCAAACGCGCCATGCGAAAAGCGGGGCGGGAGGCCGATCGCCACGCTCTGCTGGCTGAAGCCGCAGAGAAGGGGAACCTGCCCGACGCCGCTGAGGCAAACTACCGGCTGCCGTTCGAGCAGCAACTGCGTCTGGCGCTTTCAGCCTTGGACCAAGCGATGGGGCAGAGGCTTTTGCCCCAAGCCCAAGGAGCTCTCCTGCGCGAGATTCTTGATGGAAAGCCGCCCGCGAACGGGGCGTGTCGCCGTCGGCGATCAGCCACCAGGTCAAGAAGACGGCCGAGCGCCTCGGCCGCATGATCGAGCGCGGGGAGGTCACGATACGAAAGACTGTCCCCCACCCGAGGGCTCAGGCGCCACGTCGCGCTGCTACCAGTTCGACCTGCCCGTCGGCGCCGGCAAGTTCGGACCGACCGTAGCCGGCCCGCTGGCCAAGGGCTCGCTGCTGCGCGAGGTTGTCGCGACCGCCGCCTGCCCCGTCATCCGGCCGTTCCAGGTCGCCAAAGTCGGCTAAATCCCGGAGGTCAGGGCTTACTGGCGCGAGTCGATGCACCACCACTCGTGGCTGCTCTTCTTTTCCTCGACCGCCTACCCGCCGGCCGCCCAAGCCATCGCGGCCTGCCTGGCCGACCGGATCATCATCCCCAAGACCGCCGGCAGCGACACCGTGCGGGTTTGCATCCCGGCCGCCGACATGCACCGCATCCTCCGGCACGAGCTCCGATGCTTCGTCAGCCTCAGCGCCCAGATCGGCTGCTCCGCCTCGGAGGCCATGCAGTCGCTGTGGGATTCCTTCGACCTGCTTTTTGGAGCAGACTGACTTCGACCCGAGCGAGGGAGCCAGAGCCTTCAGCATGGCACTGCGGCACCGCAGGACCCATGCTCCAGCCGGGGCAAGGAGACCCAACCTGTCGAGAACCCCGATGCGCTCGGCGCGGCTGAGCTTCTTCCAACTCCTCTCAGTGGCCTCGCCCAGTTCGTCAGTGAAATCGCACCACAACTCGAAGTCGGAGATCACGCCCTCGGCGCTGTAGCCCTCCGGATTGTTGACGCCCTCGGCGAACCGCCTCCGGCTCTGTTCACGGGCGCGCTTTTCAAAGTGGGCCAGAAGCGAGGTCCGATGGATCATCCGGATCCCCTGCTGCTTGCCGTGCCGCTTCTTGGTGTCTTGGAGAACCAGAAACTCTCCACTCTGCGGGTCCCGCTCATCGATCACTTCCACCAGCGAGGTGCGGGACAGTCCGGTCAAGGGGCACTTCTCACCGGGCTTCGGCAGGCGGGTGTCTTCCGCTGTAGGGTCATCGCCGGAGGAAGCGCTTGGTATGGCGAAATCGATGCCCCGCACTGGCTGGGCGGTCAATCTCGACGCCGGAATCGAACCTCCTCGGCGGCGTCCACTGTTCTCCCCGCTATTGCGACTTTTATTAGGACTAAGGCCCTATTCACGCCCCCAGGGAGCCTTTCATCAGAGTAAAACGGGAGAGGTGGCTAGGGAGGGAATCGAACCCCCGAGACGAGTAGGTTGCCTCGTTGTGTGTTTTCATGCTGATTTTTCTCTGTAAGTGCGTTTCCTGATTGGTGGGTTTGTTACACTCGTGCTACACTGCCTGCATGGCCTCGCTCTATCGCCGACCGAACAGCCCTTTTTGGTATATCCGCATGCGCCTCGATGGCCGCTGGACGGGTCAATGCACCGGGCTCCGCCATGACGACCCTGCGCAAACGAAATCCGCCGAGATTCTGTGCGCCGAGCGCACGTTCACCGAGCGTGCCACCGCTCCGCGACCGACACGCGCCACGTCCTCGACGGGTTGGAGCTGGGTGGCGGCGCACTTGCGCCAAGCCGCGCACTCGCCGAAGACCCGCGCCAGCTACATCCTGCGCTGGCGACACATCACGCGATTTCTGGCCGCGCACGGGCTCCACAGCCCCGACCTCATCCGGCACGCCCACGCGCAGGAATACATCGCATGGCGCGTGGCGCAGAGCCGCCCGCGCGGCACGCCCATCACGCGCAACTGCGCCGTCGCCGAGTTCAAAGTCCTGCGCAGCGTCATCCTCGAAGCCGTCCGGCGCGAGCTGATCGACCGCGACCCTCTCGCCCATCTGCGCCTCACCCGCGACCCTCCCGCCGAAAAACCCGCCATCACGCCCGAGGAGCAAGCCATCATTGAGGCTGCGCTGAACGGCGAACCCGAATGGATGCAGCACTCGTGGGCCATCGCCATCCACACCGGCTGTCGCCTGCGCGAGACACGCATTGCCCTGCGCGACGTGGACCTCGATGCAGGCACCATTCGATTCACCAATCCGAAAGGCGGCAGAGCCCGTGCCTACACCGTCCCCTTGCCCGACAGCCTGCGCCCGCTGTTCACCAAACTCGCGCGCGACAATCGCACCCACACCCTCGACTTCCCCCCGCAGCCCTCGCGCCGCTGGGGTCAGTTCTTTCACAAGCTCGGGCTTGATCATCTTTGTTTCCATTGCAGCCGTGTCTCCTTCATCACGCGCTTGCTGCACGCAGGCGCTCCGCTCGGCGTGGCGATGAAACTCGTGAACCACGCTTCCGCGACGATCCACCGGATTTACCAGCGAGCCGACCTGGCCGACCTCCGCCGCTGGGCCGACCCTTCGCCGCACCGCCCGCCTTCGCAATCCGCTCCTCCACCATCCGACGCCGCCAAGCCTCGTATTCCTCGCGGCAAACGTAGCCCTCGACCAGCGGGAACCCAGCCGACTTGATGAACCGCCGCGCCACTGCGTAGCTCACGCCGATGGCCGCAGCGAATGCTGGCACCCGCACCGGAAGGTTCTGCGACCAGCGGTATTTTGCTTGCTCCGCACTTTGGCCGCGCAGATTGTGAGCATCTTTCCTGCGTTCCCCGCTCCCCGTGCCCATCGCTTGTTCTGGTAGTGTTCCTTGCTCGATCATGGTCCTTTGCGTCTCGTGAAATGTGCTGGCATTTGCTGGCACTTGTGGACTTGTAGCCAATCAGCCGCGCCGCGCAAGCCTTTTTTGAAAAAAATTTGCACCCGCTCATTTTTGCGCTATCTTGATTACATGAGCGCACGCAAACGCATAGAAAGACGCGAAAACCTGACCGCTCGCGTCGAGGAAAAAGTCATCGCCGTGCTCCAAGAACTGGCCGACGAATCCGAGTTGACCCTCAGCACCTACGCCCGCTACGTCCTGCTTCACGCGGCCAAACACCGTCTTGTCGTCAGCCATAGCATCGACGCCCAAGGTGGCATGACCCCCGAGACGCTTTCCAGCCGCCTCACCCCGCAGCTCCGCGTATCCGAGCCCCAGCCGCCTTACGTGGCCCCGCGACGCGACGACGAGGAAGACCCGCCTACTTATAGTGAACAGCCGGTAACCCCTTGAAGCCACAGGCCACCCGCAAGGATTCCATCGGGAACGCCGGGCCGGGGTCGATCTTCCGCACGGGGGCGATGCAATCGTGCCCCGTCACATCATCGAGGTTGTAGCGCGCTACCAGCGCCTTCGCCACGTCGAAACACGCCGCAAGCTGGGCGGGATAAAACACCTCCCAATTGCTCTCCGCCCCACCCGGCTCGTTTCGATGCCGCGCCCGCATCGTTTGGAACCACGGCTGCTTCACCGCCCAATCCCAGCCATCCGGTCCCGGCTCATTCCGGCCCGCATTCGCCAGCTCGATGCCGATGCTGCACGAGTTGAGTCCATCGTAGCGTGTGCCCGTCTTCGGATCGCGCCAGCGGGATTTGCCTGGAGCCCCGGCGTGCCCACACGTCCGGTCGAACGGACGCACCTGCTGCACCTCCCCATTGCGGTCGATCACCACATGCGCCGAGGCACTTTTCGCCGCTGGGTTGCGCCACCAAGACACCGAGCTGTCCGCCGTCGCTCCATCGGTGAAATGAATCACCAGCGCACGGCGCACCTTCATGGGGTTGCCGCCTTTGATCTCATTGCGGCGCACCCCCTCCAGCCAATGATCAGCCCCGATTTTCATGGCGTTTCAGCTCCTCCAGCACTCCCCCGCCTGTGCGGTGATGATCTGCCCGCTCGTCGAGGATGCGCTTGAGCAGCACCACGAGCAGCCCCAGGTCCGTCGAGGGCCACCCTCGCACAGCATCAGCCACGCTTCGCACAGGCGCTTCACACGTGTCCTCGGCTGCTTGGTGCATGGCATGGCGTCAGGGGCGCTTATTCGGCGCCTCAAGGGTCTTCCTGAGTTCGTCTTGCAGCGCCTTGACTTCGTTTTCCAGCACAGCAACCTTGCTCGCGTCAGCCGAGACTAGCCCGCGAACGGTTGCCAGCACGCCAGCACAGACAATGCCGACGAGAGCCAAATATGGCTTCCACTCCGCAGGCACGATAAGGGCCAGCTCGCCATTGGTGAACGGCTGCGAGGCAAGGAATGTCATAACGAGCACAAGTCCTGCCGCAATGCCGGTGAGGGTAGTTTTCCAGTTAGCTGTGTTCAGTTTCATCTATGGGTGTTGGTTGGTGTGAAAGTCACTCGATACCCTTGCGGGCAAGTTTCAAATTGAGCGCGTTGAGCAGATCAGTCTGCTGATCGAGCTTCACTTCGATACTGCCGACCGCCGCCGCGATGTCGCGCCGCAGTTCGGCCTTGGTCAGTGTGTGCTCCATTACTGCTTCGGAAGCTGTGTAACGCTTCTCGGTCGGGTTCAACTGAATGATGCTCACGGTTACCCATGTGAACCACGGCACCGCGACAACGGAAGCCACAGACCACGCAATGCCAAGCACGGGCGTAATCATCGTTCCGAATTTCTGCCACCCCTGCGGCTCGTGGCGCTTGAGCACTTGTTCTGCTACACGCTCCACAAAGGCGTCTTGCTGTTCGTCAGTCATGGTTCAGGTTCAGGTGTGGGCGCGGGTTCAGGCGTCGGAAGGGGGACAACAACTGCGTTGGTCCCGTTCCAACTCCAAGTGCGAGTGTGCTCGGTCGGAGCGCGCACAGAACTCCCCGTGGCGGCGAGGATTTGATTGATGCCGCCCGCGCTGGCGTCGTAGAGGCTGAGAAGCTGCGTTGAAACGGTGGGGCCGAACTTGTTGAGCGTCAGGCGCAGAGTTTCATCGTCGGTGATGAAAATCTCGGCGTGAAGCCGTGCCTGCGCTTGTGCCGCCAGTTCGTAGTAATATTGCGTGGCCGCAGCCGCTTGCGCGATGCGGGCCACCTGTTGTTCTTCCGGCGAAACCGGAATCAGGCTTTGCGCGTTGAGGTTTCCCGCGACAAGTAGCGCGGCGGTGATGGTGTGTATGGTTTTCATGGCGAAACTTTTTCCACGGTAATTAAAGAGCCAGCGTGAAGCGTTAGTGGGTTTGTGGTATTTGAGGCCGGACACCACCCGTAAGTCAGCGTGACGGCGTTACTATCGGTCACGAAAACAAGGTAGCCTGTCCCGATGCGAGTGCCGGTGGCAGTGCCGACCGGCTGCACAAAAAGCGCAGAAGAAGAATGCGCAATTTGCGTCGGCGTCAGCGTAGGAATCAGCGAGACCCCGATTGCGGCATTGGTGTATGTGACAAGGTTGGTGCTGAAATTAAAGGCGTGCAGGAATGCTGCGTTTGTGACCGCGTAGCTGGTTCTCACGACATACTCCACTTTGTAGGTTGAGTTTGCATCGAGGGTCCACGTCCCGAAATTTGTCTCCACACTTCCGACCTGTTGAGGTCCGTTGGTCGTCCAAGATGTCCTTGTAACGTCGTTGGTTAGCACGCGCCGCACTACCCGACTCGCCACCCACGCGCTCCCGCCTGCTGCGTCGGCAACAGGGATAGCGCCCAAAGGGGCGTTACCGCTAGGGATGCCGACAACATTAGTGTCCTTGAGCAACCCTCCGTCACTCCAGACCGTGCCGTTCGTCGCGGTTGTGCCGATGCCAGAGATGTTGAGGACGTTCGTGGTCGCCAGCGGGCCTGCGGACTCGGGGCGGATGAAGGCAACGCCGCTGTTGCTCATGCCGATACTCAAGCGGCGGTAGTTGGTCGAGTTTGTGAAAGACCCGTAGATGTTGTTTGTCTGCGAGTTGGTGCCGTCCCGCAGAGCCATTGTGTGGGGCGCTTCTGCAAAAAGAATGAAGCCCGAAATCGACGCGTCGTTGGCTGTGGTGTTAAACGCGTATCCGCCACTTGCAAAAAGTCGGACGGGTTGCGAACCAAGGCCCGACCCCGACAATCGAATCCTGCCACCACCCGGAGCGGCGATGTCCATGCTGATAAAATTAAGAGTAGTAGTAAGCGCGGTGTGGTTGGCCGGGGCGTTGTTGACCAGCGTGCCGTCCGGGCGAATAGCGAGGCGACTGACATTGCTGTTCTGGAAATCTGCGAGGAAAGAGTTTGTTGAAGCTAGGTTGGTGACGTTCACCCGAAATGCAGTGAAGGCGTTTGTCGCATTGCTCCACGTCTGCGAAACACTCAGCGCAGGCGCATTGCTGGTTATTGTGCCACTGTTGAGGGCGAGCGAGTTGCTGGCGAACAAGTTGCTGATGGTCGTTGCGGCGTTGGTGCCGAGGTAGCCAA
>CAZSUJ010000005.1:0-78312 GCA_964609925.1 uncultured Chthoniobacter sp.
CATCTTCTCAGCAGCCCGGCGATCCGTATTTCTCGGCGAAGCTGGCCGAGATGCTCCGCAATTCCGCGTGGACGAGCCAGCCAACAGGAGCCCTGCTCGAGTCCTTCGACTTCGTGGTGGCCCAGCACGACAAAGATCTCGTTCCCGACATGGTTCGCTTCCTCAACGGGGAGCCTGCTTCGGGAACCCCGTTCGCAGCCTCCATCGTCTTGCAGCGCATGGCTTCGGCCGACCCCGCAGTCGCCGCCAGCGTGGTCAGTGAGACATCGGGACTCAACCTTGACCCGGATGCAGCCAAGTCGCGGGCCACCATCGTGGCCAAACTCGATCCGACCTTGGAGGCGCACACCGAGGTCGTCCGCGAATACCTCGCCAACCCGGCCGTGTCTGCCGACGAAGCCGACTATTTCCTACGCATCTTCCCGCAGGTGAACGAGATCATCACCCCCAACATCGCCTCCACCCAGCACCCGGACACACGGGAGACCCTCGCCCGCAAGCAGCAGGCCGGACTCGCGCTGCTTCAGGCTTGGGCCGCCGACCCGGCGTTGGCCCCCCGCCGACCCGCGATCGAGGAATCGGTCGCCCGACTCACCGAGATCATCGAGTCGGCCAAGCGCGGCGGAGCGCTTTGAGGGCCAAGGCAAACGCGTGGCCCGGGATACGGCGGTTGCATGACAGCGAAGCAAGTCTAGGTTGTAAGCAATGAAACTCCGCGGCACCACGACGAGTGCGGTGCTCGGTGCCATCGCTGTTGCCCTCCAATTCTCGGCCGCCTCTGGCCGGGCCGTGGACTACTCGAGACCGCTGAGCACGCAGGCCGGCGGCATCAACTGGGGCTGGTCGCCCGCCATGGTGGACTCGACTCCGCCCTACAACTTGGTCGGAGCCGTCCTCACCGACGACGGCCAAGGGTCCGGTTGCGCGGTCACGCGGCACATCGTGTTGACCGCAGGGCACATGATGGTCGACAGCCGCGGCAATTGGGTCACGGGTATCCTCTGGAGCCGCGCACGTTCCTCGTCGAACAAACCCTCCACGCCTCCCGCGGTCAGCTACGTCAATACGACCTACCAGAGCCGCATCCAGCAGGGCACGGACCAGAATGCCACGGCGGCATTCAGCGAGGATTGGGCTTTCCTGGCGTTCTACGACGAAAGCGCGGGCAACGGCTACTGGGTGGACATGGCGTATGACTACTTCGCCACCCTCGACGCCGGAGGGTTCGCCGCGGCCTACGAGGTGGTGGGTTACCCCGCCGGGCGCTATCGGTCGCCGACCGACATCCGTCAGGACGAGATGCATTCCACCAATCCGAGCATGACCTACACGCGGTTCCGACGGGGCCGGACCTATTCGTTGAACGGCGCGGCTTACGCGCCGGACTGGTTTGAAAGCTCGGACCTCTACACTTGGGGGGGCAATAGTGGGGGGCCGGTCTTCACAATGGCGGGGGGACGCAAGCTGGTCTGCGGCATCTTGGTATCGGGGTCGAACTTCCCCGTGACTTCCGGGGCGAGGGAGGTGACGTCCTCCCTTGGCGTGGGACTGGCCTTGGCGGATGAGGCTTTCCGCAGTTGGGTCAGCACACCCATTGCCGCGGTGAAGCCCCGGAGTCCGGTGAGGGTGCATCAAGGTTGGAGTCAGGCGTTCAGCATCGGCGCGGATGGAAAACTCCAGTGCACTTTTTTCAACGGCAGCTACTGGCAAACTTATTCCATGGGCGGACAGGTCCTCGATGCCGTCGGTGCGCCCTTCGATCTCGACCGCGTCGGCGGCATGGTCTGGTATCTCGCCGGCGGAGACCTCTGGGTCGCCTACCCCACCAGCGCCGGCTGGGCCCACCTGCGCGTCTTGGATTACGGCCCGGGCTTGGCCGGAACACCGGTCGCGGTGTCATACGACTCAAGCTACCGAGTCGTCGGCGTGCATGAAGCATCGGACACGCGTCGCATGGTTTACTTCACAGGTCAGGCATGGGCGTCCTTCGCCATCGCCATGCCGGCCGGACGCCTATCCAACCCGGACGGAGGGACGCCAATCGTCTGGGACTACAAGAAAGGGGGCGGATTGGTGGGCAGGTATTTCTATGGCGGGTGGATGTCGGTGGACGCGACAGCCAACTTGGGCGGAGTCCTGCCTGGCGACGGCGAGCCGACGACCACGGCCGATGGCAAACTGGCGGGCCTCGCGGGCGGCGTGGCTTACGCCAGCCGCTTCTCCACCCTCGAGCTCATGTTCTTTTGGTATAGCTCGTGGGTCAGGGCGAGCCTCCTGACGGGAATCGACAGCCGCTCGTGGGTCGCGTCCGACCGCGCAAGAAACCGCTTGTTCTGCGTGGACACCAGCGGCCACGTGGTCATCACGGTTCCGGGCACGACTTCATGGCAAAGGACCACGACCAGCATCCCTTCGACCGCGGATTCCTCCGGAGCCGTGGCCGAAGCCTACGGTGCGCTCTTTCACGCGAGTCAGGGGACGCTTTCCGTCTGCTGGCTGCGTTGATCGGGGAGAACGTTGATCCGCGGCAAGACTCCGCGATCTCGCTCCTAGAGCGCGAGCAAAGCGCGCTCTCTTTCCTCGAGCAACCGGTCATCAAGCGCCTGGCGCCGGGCTGAGGCTTCGCTCTCCATGCCATTGGCCGCGAGAACGGCAATGACCACCGCCTGGTCTCCGGGCGCAAGCCGCTCCGGCACAAGATCGATTCCTTGCAGAACGGCGAGCGCTTCGCGCGGAAGCTCGTTGCGGAGCAGGTTGAGCGCATGCGTGCATCGAACGGAAGGATCGGCGGGAGAAGCCTCAACTCCTGCCGCGGTCTCCGCCGTCGGCACGCTGCGCTCCGCGAGCAAGTCGAGGCGTCGGCGGTAATCCTGCACCGGCAACGAATGCGGAATCGCCCGCGACGCATTCCCGTAGGCCTGCGCCACGGACTCGAACTGCCCCCGCCGTCCGAAGCGGTCGCGCGCCACGCGCAGCATCACCTCGGCGGCCCGCGGGTCTCCGCACAACGCGATGAGCACGGCATCCGCGGACTCGCTCTGGTTCATCTGGTCGGCCGCGAGGAGAACCTCCCGAATCCGGCCGTCCTGCGCACTCACGGCCAGCGCATCCGCCAGCGCCTTGCTCGCAATGCCGCTCTTGCCCAATCGCTGCGCCGCGAGCGAGCGGATGGTGAGGCGGAAGCTCGCCGGCGCCCTGGTCGGCGAATCGGACAGCGCCAGCAAGTCGTCCCATCTCCCGGTCACGGCCAGCGCGTGGGCCCGCGCTTCGTAGGCACCGAAATCCTGCGAAACCGTCTTCGCATCCATCAAGGCGAGCGTTTCATCCCAAAGCCCCTGCGCGTTGAGCCAACGGGCGAACTGCGCACGCACGCCCGCATCCGCCCCGCTGAAAACCGGCGCCAACTGCTGCGCAAGCTCCCGCGCATTCCCCTCGCCGCTCGCCACCAGATGGTGCGCGGCTGCCAGCAGCGCCGGGTTCGAAACCGCCAACTCGCCCATCGCATCCAAGGCCCACTCGCGGGACTTCTCGGCCGGCTGCGGAAAACTTCCCAGCCCCAGCGCGATCGCTTGGTTGGCCGATGCGGTCCCGCGGAGTTGGTCGATCAGCCCCACGATCTCGTCCGCTTCCGCGCGCCGATCATCCGCTGCCGCGCCGACACGCCCCGCCATGGTCTGTCCCATCACAAGCAGGCGCGCCAACTCGAGCTTGCGCGCCGGATCGTCCGACGCATCCACCGCGGCCCTTGCCTGCGTGATCGCCCCTGTAAGGTCGCCCTTCCCCAGCAAACGGGCCGACCGCAGTGCGGCGGCCGTGCCCGGAGGCACCGCAACAAGCGACTGCTCGAACTCCGCCTCGCCCCCCCGGATCATGGTGAGCCTCGCGCGCTCCTCCGTCTCCTCGCCGGTCAATTGCGTGCGTTCCGACAACGCGCTCCAGCGGGCCAGCGCCCCGGGGTCATTGAGGCGGCTTTGCACGAAAACCTCGGCCCGCCGCACGGACTCGTCCCAGCTGCGCAACCGGGCGGCAGACTTGAGTTGGAGCTGGGCCATGGAGAGGTTTCCCGACCGCGCGTTCTCCATCCCCTTCGCGGCCAGGTCACTCGCCCGCCAGCCGGTGAAAAGATAGACCCCCGTCGCCGCGGTCAGCGCGAGAAACACCACCACCACCGGAATCCACAAGAGCACCCGGCGCATCACCGCCGCCCCGACCGAATTGTAGGAATGCCAATTCATCGGACCGGTCGCCTCCCGCCACCAACTCACCAAGCCGTCCCAAAGACGGGAGGCCACACCGTCATGACTCGCCTGTTTGTCCCCTTCCCGCATCCGCCGGGATACTGCCCCACACAATTTGCAAAACACCAGCCGGTTCGGCGGAATCGTTCGAAAAATCAAAACGGGCTAGCCGCCCTCAAGGAGGTCATGGACAAGCACGGCCGCGTCATCTTCAACGGCGAACGTTGCGTAACTTTTCGCAACTCCCCTCAAGAACCTGTGGACGAGGGCATTTTTGAAGCTAGTTTGTGCAGGTTCGCGCCAACCGATTACGCTTTTTCACATGAAATTCCATCGCACTCATCTCACCGGTTCCATGCTGGCACTCGTCGCCACGCTCGCCCTCCAACCAGCCACGACCAACGCCGCAGGGCTCGTCGCGTCCGATGGGGCGACAAGCGATTACTTCGGCTTCTCCGCAAGTTTGTCAGGGACGCTCGGTCTGGTGGGGGCATACGGCGACGACATCGGGTTCAACTTTGACCAAGGCTCGGCCTATGTGTTCCGCAACTTGAACACAGCGACGGGAACGATCACTCAGAACGTCAAGCTGACCGCTTCCGATGGGGCGGCATTTGAGGGGTTCGGCGTATCCGCAAGCTTGTCAGGGACGGTGGGGCTGGTGGGAGCTGCCGGGGACAGGATCGGGAGCAACAGTTACCAGGGCTCGGCCTTCGTATTTCGCAACTTGGACACCGCGACGGGGACGATCACAGAAAACGTGAAGCTTACCGCATCCGATGGGGCGGCATTCGACAGTCTCGGCTACTCCGCAAGTTTGTCGGGGACGGTGGGCCTGGTGGGGGCATACGGCGACAACTCTTCCCAAGGCTCGGCCTATGTGTTCCGCAACTTGGACACCGCGACGGGGACGATCACTCAGAACGTCAAGCTGATCGCGTCCGATGGAGCAGCAAACGACAGTTTAGGCTTCTCCGCAAGTTTGTCGGGAACGATGGGGCTGGTGGGGGCATACACCGACAGGATCGGGGTCAACGATGCCCAAGGCTCAGCCTATTTGTTCCGCAACTTGGACACCGCGACGGGGACGATCACGCAGAACGCGAAGCTGATCGCGTCTGATGGGGCGGCATACAGCCTCCTCGGCTCCTCCGCAAGTTTGTCGGGGACGGTTGGTCTGGTGGGAGCATACGGCGACAACTCTTACCAAGGCTCGGCCTATGTGTTCCGCAACTTGGACACCGCGACGGGGACGATCACGCAGAATGTGAAGCTGATCGCGTCCGATGGGGCGGCATCCGCATACTTCGGCTCCTCCGCAAGTTTGTCGGGAACGGTTGGTCTGGTGGGGGCATACGGCGACAGTGTCGGGGGCAGCTACAACCGAGGCGCGGCCTATTTGTTCCGCAACTTGGACACGGCGACGGGGACGATTACCGAGAATGTGAAGCTGACCCTGTCTGATGGGATGGCAGAAGACAGTTTCGGCCGCTCCGTGAGCCTTGATGGTGATCAATTCATAATCGGCGCTTACGGCCGGAACTCCTACACCGGCGAAGCCTATACTGGCAGCGTGAGCAGCGTCACCACGCTTGATGGCGGCAACACGAGCCGGACGATTGATGGCCTCAGCTTCATCTCGCAAGACGACTGGGTCATCGGCGAGACGACCGACGCAAACTCCGTGACCCTCTCAGCCGGTGACACCGCCAACGTCACCGCCGCTGGCAAAGCCGTTTACATCGGCAAGAACGCCGGGTCTGACAACAACACGCTCACCATCAACGGAACCCTGACGGCTAACTCGATCAACGTCGGCGCTGCCGGCAACACCGGGAACACGCTCGTGGTCAATGGCTCGATCGGCAGCAGCGCACTCACGCTCAACAGCGGCTCCATCCTCACCGGCTCCGGGACCGTGGGATCGCTCACGGTGGGCGACGGGGTCACGCTCAGCCCGGGCAACTCCCCCGGCACGATGAACGTCGCGGGCAACCTCACCTGGCTGGCCGGCGGCAACTACAACTGGCAGACGCTCAACACCGTCGGCACGCCCGGCACGGAGTGGGATCTGATTTCCGCCACCGGCGTGCTCGACCTCACCGCCCTGAGCATCGGCAGCGAGTTCAACATCAACCTCTGGTCGCTGCAGTCCACCGGACCGGACGTCAACGGCAACATCGCCAACTTCAACAACACCCAGCCCTACCAGTGGCTCATCGCCACGGCCGCGGGCGGCATCAACGGCTTCACCGGGACCGACCAGTTCACCATCAACACCGGCGCGTTCAACGGCACGGCGGGCTTCAGCAATCCCCTCGGTGCGGGCAGCTTCAACATCAGCCAGACCGGCAACGACCTCTACCTGAACTACGCCCCCGGAGGCGCCCCCGTGCCCGAGCCCGGCACTTGGGCCGTTGGCGCCCTCCTGCTCACCGCCGCTGCCGCCACCGCCTGGCGACGCCGCACCCGCGGCCAAGCGGCCTGACGGCTTGGCTGCCGCGCCTTCCCGAACGCCGGGTGGGCGCGGCCGGATGACCCGGTGAGCGACGCCAGAATTTTTTGGCTCTCCGCTATCAATGCTGTGGACAGGGCGTTGACGAAAGGCCAGCCTCCGCCCTGACCCAAGACTGGCCTCGCACTATGAATCCCGACCTAGCGCGTTTCTCCCGTTCTGTGGTGGCACTCGCCACCATGGCCGTCCTCAACCAAGCAGACGCCCACGGAGCCACCTTGTCCGCATCGAACGGCGCGGCGGACGACAACTTCGGCGGCTCCGTGAGCCGTGCGGGGAGCATCGGCTTGGTCGGGGCGTTCGGGGATGACGGGTTCAGCGGTTCCGCTTACGTGTTCCGGAATTTGGACGGCGCGACCAACGCGCAGACGCAAAGCGCAACCCTGACTGCGTCTACCCCGTCGGGTTCCCAATTCGGCATCTCCGCGAGCCTGTCCGGCAACAGGGCCTTGATTGGGGCCAACACCGAGACCATCAATGACAACCCCAGCCAAGGCGCAGTCTATCTTTTCCGCGGTTTGGACACCGCCACGGGCACGGTGACCGAGGATGCGAAGCTCACAGCATCCGACGGCGGCCCGTTCGCTTTCTTCGGCACCTCCGTCGCACTGTCCGGGGATACGGGTGTTGTCGGAGCCCTCAACGCCGGGGCCAGCGGCGCGGCTTATGTCTTCCGCGACCTCGGCACCGCCACCGGTTCGGTGACCGAAAGAGCGATCCTGACCGTGGCCGACAACACGGGTGTGGCCCAGTTCGGCAGTTCTGTGGGGCTGTCCGGCACGACGGCGCTCGTCGGTGCTCAGGCCAGCGACAACCTCCGCGGCTCGGCCTACGTCTTCCGCAACCTCGACACCGCAACCAACACGGCGACCGAATCCGCGACCCTCCACG
This sequence comes from uncultured Chthoniobacter sp., assembly GCA_964609925.1. Lineage (GTDB taxonomy): Bacteria > Verrucomicrobiota > Verrucomicrobiia > Chthoniobacterales > JACTMZ01 > JACTMZ01. The sequence goes on from CAZSUJ010000005.1 coordinate 7,645, forward strand.
CTTCCGATCGCGACGAATCCGACTCGTTCGGCGGCTCCGTCAGCGTCTCCGGGAACATCGGCCTCGTCGGAGCCTCGGGGGACGACATGCTCAAGGGCGCGGCTTACGTCTTCCGCAACCTCGACACCGCAACCAACACGGTGACCGAGGACCTGAAGCTCACCGCCTCCGACGGCGCGGCCTTCGAGAACTTCGGAATCTCGGTGAGCATTTCCGGCAGCACCGGCCTGGTCGGCGCCTCGTGGGATCAAGTCGGGGCCAACATCCAACAAGGCTCCGCCTACGTGTTCCGCAACCTCGACACCGCCTCGGGAACGGCGACCGAGAGCTTGAAACTCACCGCCTCCGACGGCGCCGCGCTCAACCAGTTCGGCCATTCCGTCAGCCTCTCGGGCGACCAATTCATCATCGGTGCCACCGGCGTGAGCAACAGCACCGGGCGGGCCTACACCGGCAGCCTCAGCAGCCTGACCACGGTGGACGCCGGAGCAACCAGCCGCACGATCAACGGGCTGAGCTTCATCTCGCAGGAAGACTGGATCATCGGCCAGACGACCGACGGCAACCAAGTGACCCTCGCGGCCGGAGGCGTGGCGGACATCACCGCCGCCGGCAAGGCCGTTTACGTCGGCCGGAACGCGGGATCGGACAACAACACACTCACCGTCAATGGCACGCTTGTGGCGAATTCGATCACGGTCAGCGCGTCCGGCAGCACCGGAAACACGCTGGTCGTCAACGGCACCGCGACCAACGGACCGGTCACCATCAACAGCGGCGGCATCCTCGCCGGTTCCGGCACGGTCGGATCCACGACGGTCAACTCGGGCGGCACGCTCAGCCCGGGAAGCTCGCCCGGCACGCTCAACATCGCGGGTGACGTGACCTGGCTGGCCGGCGGCAATTACAATTGGCAAATCCTCGACGCCGTCGGCACGGCCGGGACGCAGTGGGACCTGATCTCCGCGACCGGACAACTCGACCTCAGCGCGCTCAGCCTCGGCAACGAATTCAACATCAACCTCTGGTCGCTGGCGTCGATCGGACCGGACGTCAACGGCAACATCGCGAACTTCAACCCCGGCGTGCCCTACCAATGGCTCATCGCCACCGCTGCCGGCGGCGTAGCCGGGTTCACCGGGACCGACCAGTTCAACATCAACACCGGCCCCTTCAACGGAACCGCGGGCTTCAGCAATCCCTTCGGAGGAACCTTCAGCGTGACCCAATCGGGCAACAACCTCTACCTCGAATACAACGCCCCCCTGCCCGAGCCCGGCACCTGGGCCGTCGGCGCACTCCTCGTCACCGCCGCCGCCGCCACCGCCTGGCGACGCCGCCGCTCGGCCGCACGATCGTAAGCGCAGCGCCGGCTGCAACCACAAACACCGCCGCGAAAAGCGACGAGGCCTCCGGGATGGCGGTGATGGTGAACTCCGTGCCGGACCAGTTCGTGCTGAAGGCATGCGAGAAGCTGAAGAGCGTGTTGTTGTTGATGGATCCGGTGAGGTCGGTGGCGAAAATCAGTGAATTTCCGGGGACGAAGTTGGCCACGCTGAGGAGGAAGGTCGGACTGTAGGTGCCGAACCGGAAGAATCCCCCGGCGCCGCTGCCGTAGTCGATGAAGGAGGCCTGGGTGAGGTTGAGATTGCCGAAGATCTCGTCCACGCCCGCTCCGCGCAGGACCGTGCCGCCGGACAGCGTGATGCTCGCGGTGTTGCTGACTTGGTTGTCCGTTGAAATGAGAAGGGTCGCACCGGAGTCCACACGCACGGATGCGGTCGCGCCGAGCGCGGCGTTGCCGCCGGTGCCTGCGGCATCGAGGGTTCCCGCGGAGACACGCGTTGCCCCGGTGAAAGAGTTGCTGCCGGTGAGCGTGAGCGTGGAAGCGCCGTCTTTGATGAGCGAGGTGACGATGGCGTTGGTCGTGGCACCGGTGCCGGTGATCGCGCCGCTGATTGTGACGTTGGCGCCGTTGGCTCCGATACTGAGGATGTTCGCACCGCCGACAACAGGGCCCGCAAGGGTCAACGAACCGGCTCCGCCGGTCGTGTCGGCATTGATGCGCACGTTCGACGCGAGGCTGACGGAGGCGGCCCATGTGTTCGTCCCGCCAACGCTGCGCAGGGCGCCGTCCGAACCGCCCACGCCGGTGCCGGCGAGTGTCAGGGATTCGGCGGTGACGGTCAGGGCGGACGGGCTGTAGAGCTTGAGCGCGCCGCCTGCGGAGACAGTGGTGCCGGCGTTGGTCGCGCCAAGGGCGTGGGCGTGCCGGACTTCGAGGGTGGCGTTCGAGTTGACCGTGGTGAGACCGGAGTAGGCGTTCGAGTTGACGAGGTTGACCTGCGAACCGGCGTCGCCGCCGATGAAGACGGCGTTCGTGCGCGCGGTCACGTTGCTGGTGGCGGACAGACCGTCGGTGATGACGCCGGGGGTGAAGACATTGCCCGCATGCGTGCGGGAGTTCGAACTGCCGAGCGCGTAGCCGAGTTCGACGGTGCCGGTGTCTTCCAGCATGCCGTTCTTCCAATAGACATCGGGGTTGGAATCGCCGTAGGCGTAGAGCGCAAGGCTGTCGATCAGACCGCCGCCGGCGCCCATGACGAAATTGCGATACCACGTGCCGCCGATCTGCGCGTCAAACGTGGTGTCGCTGGTGACCTTGAGGACGAGCGTGCGGTCGGCCCCCGCGCCGAAGCTGGACACCATGCGTTCGGTGCCACCCTCGTAGATCTTCCAGTTCCCGCTGCTGTCGAGTTGGAGGCGCGCCTCGGTGTCGCCGTCGGTCGAGGAGAAGAAGTCCGTGTAATTCGTGCCGTCGCGGAAGGCGATGCCGACGCGTCCGCCGGCGCTCGGGTTGGCGGAGGTGAAGGCGGTGATGGTGAACGTGTCGCCGGCCTGCATGGGACGGGCGGCGCCCGTGTTGCCGTTACCGGTCGTGGTGAGCGTCTGGAAGGCGGCGGCACCGGGGGTGTTGCCGAACGAGCCGTTGTTCGCGTAAAGGCCGACCTCGTTCGTCCCGTTGTTGAAGACCCCGGCGAAGGGCGGAGAGAAGTTTTTCTCGGTCAGAATCGCGTTGAAGCGGTTGGTCTGCATGCGGAAGGCCACCTGGTCGCCCGCGATGCCGGTGCCCTGCCACGCGACGCCGTAAGACTGGAGATTGCCGCCGGTGCCCCAGTTGCCGGTCAGGTCGAAGGTATTGCTGCCGTAACCGACCCGCAGGCCGTAATAGCCGGTGGAGGGAAGAGTGAACGAAAGATGCTCGACCACGTTGTAGAGGCTGACCGACTGGGCAACGACGGACTCGAAGACGTTGTTCACACCGAGTTGCCAGAGGGAAAGGTTGAGGTCGGCTTGGGCGAGGTCGAACGCGTTGATGCTCCCGCCGGGCAGTGTGTAACCGCGCTCGCGCAGCCAACTCAGCGTGGTCGTGAAGGTGGAGCCGCCGAGCAGGCGTCCGGAGAGCGCGTAGTCGTTGGTCAGTCCCAGCTGCGCGGCGCCAAAATCCCAGCCGGTGGCGGAGACCAGACCCTGAGCCCCGGTGTTGGTTCCGGCCACATCGCGCTGCCCGTTGACCTGCACGTCAAAGGCGCGGTCGAGGTTCATCCGCCCCGCCCCGACCGCCCAATCCAGCGACTGCGTTGTGGTGATCACGCCGTTCGTCGAGGCCTGGCCGTTCGACCAGCCGGATGTCTTGTCGGCAGCGGTCAGGAGCACGGACTTCAAGACCACGCTCTGCAAGGCCGCGGGGTTGTTGGAGAGGGCAGGCAAGGTCCGGGCTGCACTGGCCATGAGCGCGACGCCGCCGGCCACCATCGGGGACGAGAAGCTCGTGCCCTGCACGTCGGTATACTCCGAGGAATTGGTCGCCCACGCGGCTGAACCGGTGAGCGTCGGATTGTTGCCGCCGCTTTGACCGCCGAAGTAGGCGCTGCGGATCGACGTGCCCGGTGCGCTGATGTCCACCGCGGCCCGCACGCCAGCCACGATGACAGGGTTGCCATTGGAATAGTTGAGGAAATCCTGGGGGCCGCGGCTGCTGAAGCTGGCCACGGTGTTGTAGGAGTTCGCGCTGCCGAGGGCGCCAACCGTGATGGTGTTGTAGCCCGAGCCGGGCGCGCCGACCGTGTTGGCGCCGGACCCGGAGTTGCCGGCGGAGACAACGTAAGTCTTGGTCGGATTCGAGCGTGCCAAGGCGTCGGTGAACTCGGTCAGGTTGTTGCTGCCACTTTGGTCGGTGTAGCCGAAGCTGGAATTGATCACATCGGCCTGCGCGAAGGCGTTGGTCATCGCCGCACGGTATGTATCCGTCGTGATGTTGAAATTGAGCGCGTAGGACGGGCTGACCCAAGAGGACGCGATTGCCCGGCTGATCAACTCCGTCCCGTAGGCGATGCCCTGTTGCCTGATGTTTGCATTGGTCGTGGTCTGGCGTCCTCCGATGACCATGCCGACCCATGTCGCGTGGCGGTCGTAGAGCGCGCTGACGTTGCCGTTGCTCCACGTGTTGGCCGAGGCGAAGTAGTTTGTCACATGCTGCAGCGACTCGTGTCCGTTCCAGATGTGCCCGGCCTCGAGGTTCGCCGTCGTCGTGTTCTGTCCCGTGATGCCGTTCGAATAGTAACGGCCGGCCCCGACGAAGGCGCCCAAATCGAAGGTCCCCCCACCCGTGCCGCTTACCAGATGGGACTCTGCCGCAATGTCCGCTTCGTCCCCGGCAAGGACATCGGGCACGCCGAAGCCGGCGGCCACGAATGCGGCGGCGAGCAAGAAGCAGGACGGGAGGCGCATGGCGAGCAGGCGGACTATTCGGACAATAGGCACAAAACCGGGGCTGGGCCAACCCGGTCGGCGGGCGTCAAGTCACCGCGGCATAGGCCAAGGCGATCTCCGCAGCCACGCGAGCGTTGTTTTTCACCAAGGCGATGTTGGCCTGCAGGGAGCGCCCTTCGGTGACGCGGGCGATCTCGGCGAGAAGGAAGGGGGTGACATCCTTGCCCCGGACGCCCTCCGAGGCGGCGCGGGCCAAGGCGGCCGCCACAACCGGCTCGATCTCGGCCGCCGGGATTTCGTCGGAGGCGGGGATCGGGTTGGCGACGACCACCGCTCCACGGAGGCCGAGAGTCCACTTGACCTTCATGAGCGATGCAACCTCCGAGGCGCTGTCGGCCCGCAGCGAAAGGCGCAGGCCGCTCGACCGCGAGTAGAACGCCGGAAACTCGTCCGTTCCGAATCCGGCCACCGGCACACCATCGGTCTCCAAACGCTCGAGTGTGAGCGGCAGGTCGAGGATCGCCTTGGCGCCAGCCGTGACGAGCGCAACGTTGCTGAGGGTCATCTCGACCAGGTCGGCCGAGATGTCGAACGTCTCCCCCGCTCCGCGGTGGACGCCGCCCATGCCGCCGGTGGCGAAAACCGGGATGCCGGCCATTGCGGCGATGCGCATGGTCGAGGCGACGGTGGTTGCACCGTCAAGACCGCGCGCGACGACAAACGGCAGGTCGCGCACCGAAACCTTCATCACGCCGGGACCGTCACGCCCGAAGCGCTCGATCTCTTCCCGCGTCAACCCGGCGCGCGGCGTCCCGCCGATCACCGCCACCGTGGCGGGCACCGCCCCGTGCTCGCGCACGACGTCCTCGACGGCCAGCGCCGTCTCGACATTGGCCGGATACGACATGCCGTGGGCGATGATGGTTGATTCAAGCGCAACGACCGGCTGTCTCGTGGACAGGGCGCGCGCCACCTCGGCGGAAAATTTCACTTTCATGAGTCGAGCAACTGGCGCGCCGCACGGACTGCGGCGGGAATGTCATCGGCCTGCAGCCATCCGGAAACGATGACGACGCGGCGGGCACCGGCGGCGCGGACTTCGCCAAGGTTCTGCAACTTGATCCCGCCGATGGCAAAGACCGGAATCGAAAGCATCGCCTCCACCTCGCCGAGGTCGTCCAGGCCGATGGGCGGACGGCCGGGTTTCGTCGGCGTGGCGAAGAGCGGGCCGAAGCCGATGTAGTCAGCCCCCTCCTCCGCGGCCGAAAGGGCCTGCGCGACGGAATGCGTGGATTTTCCGACGATGACCGGCCGTCCGGCCAAGCGGCGGGCCTCTTCGATGCCGGCGTCGTCTTGACCGACATGGACGCCCTCGGCCGGGATCTCGCGCAGGAGCGCGGCGTGGTCGTTCAGAATCAGGGGAACGCCGGCATCACGGGTGATCGGGTGGATTTCGCGCGCGAGGCCGGCCACGATCTCGAGGGGCGCGGACTTGGCGCGGATCTGCAGGACGTCTACGCCGCCCGCGACGAGGCGTTCCGCGGCCACGGGGGCGGCTTCCGACGGGACGTAACCGAGGTCGACGATCCCGTAGAGGCGGGCTTCCGCCAGCGGCTTCACTTTTTCTTCTTGGCGCGCTCGGCCAGCATCTTCTCGACGAAGCCAGTGTCGTATTGCCCGTTGATGAAGTCCTTGTGGCGCATGATCTCCTGCTGGAAGGGGATCGTGGTCTTGATGCCGGTGATCATGTATTCGCCGAGGGCGCGGCTCATGCGGGCGATGGCCTGGTCGCGGCTCGAGGCGTGGACGATGAGTTTGGCGATCATCGAATCGTAATTCGACGGGACCGGGTAGCCCGCGTAGGCGTGGGAATCGATGCGGACACCGCGTCCGCCGGGCGCGTAGTAGAGGTCGATCGTGCCCGGGCTCGGGGAGAAATTGTTCTCCGGATCCTCGGCATTGATGCGGCACTCGATCGAGTGGTGGCGGGGCACCGCGTGCTGGACGTGGTGCGAAAGGGGCGCGCCCGAGGCGATCTGGATCTGCTGCTTCACGAGGTCGCACCCGTAAACCTCCTCGGTGATCGGGTGCTCGACCTGGATGCGCGTGTTCATCTCCATGAAGTAGAAGTTGCCTTCGTTGTCCACGAGATACTCGATGGTGCCGGCATTCTCGTAGCCGACGGCCTCGACCAGCTTGAGCGAGGCATCGCCCATCTTCTCGCGCAGGGCCTTGGTCATGATGGGCGACGGGCACTCCTCGATGATCTTCTGGTTGCGACGCTGCACCGAGCAGTCACGCTCGCCGAGGTGGACGGCGTTGCCCTTGCTGTCGGCCACGATCTGGAACTCGATATGGTGGGGGTTCTGGACGAATTTCTCGATGTAAACCGCGGCGTTGCCGAAGGCTTTTTCGGCCTCGGTGCGCGCGCTGTGGTAACCCTTGACCAGCGTCACCTCGTTGTGGGCCACGCGCATGCCGCGTCCGCCTCCGCCGGCCACGGCCTTGATGATGACGGGGAAGCCGATCTTGCGAGCCACGCGCAGGGCCTCGCCTTCGGACTCGATGATGCCGTCGCTGCCGGGCGTGATCGGGACGCCGGCCTTGATGGCCTGCTGGCGGGCCATGTTCTTGTCGCCCATGAGGCGGATGGCTTCGGCGGGCGGGCCGACGAACTTGATCTTGCAGCTCGCGCAGACCTCGGCGAAGTGGGCGTTCTCGGCGAGGAATCCGTAGCCGGGGTGGATGGCGTCGGCGTCGGCGATCTCGGCCGCGCTGATGATGCGGTCGATCTTGAGGTAGCTCTGCGGGCTGGGCGCGGGGCCGATGCAGATGGCCTCGTCGGCGAGCTGCACGTGGAGTGATTGGATGTCGGCCTCGGAATAAACGGCGATGCTGCGGATGCCGAGTTCCTTGCACGCGCGGATGATGCGCAGGGCGATTTCGCCGCGGTTGGCGATGAGAAGGCGCTTGATCATGGCGTCATGGAGGGGGCGCGGACGCCGCCCGACTACTTGAGGCGGAAGAGGGCCTGGCCGAATTGCACCGGCTGCCCGTTCTCGGCCGCAACCTCGGTGATCGTGCCGGCGACCTCGGCCTTGATCTCGTTCATCACCTTCATGGCCTCGATGATGCAGACAACGGTGTCCGGCGTGACATCCTGGCCGGCGGTGACGAACGGCGGGGACTCGGGCGACGGTGAAAGGTAGAACGTGCCCACCATCGGCGAGACAATCTCCTTGCCCGGGGCGGCGGGCTTGGCCTCGGCCGACGGGGCTGCTACCGGAGCGGCCACTGCTGGCGCGGGGGCGGCGGGCGGCGCGTAGGCCGCAGGCATGTAGGCGGACTCCTTCGCGAGGGAGATGCGGAAACCGTCCTTCTCCATCTCGAAGGCCGTCAGGCCGTTTTTCTTCATCAAATCGATGAGCGCTTTGATTTCTTTGAGGTCCACAGGTGCTCCTTTCTGGTTTCGGGGAAGGGGGAGGATGGGTGCCGCGGCAGGGACAGTCAAGAGCGCGGGACCGCCGGTTGCTGCTGGCTCAAGCAATGCACGGATCCGAGACCGATGATGATGTGGCGACAGTCCACCGGGACAACCCTGCGGCCAGGAAACAGCGACTCGAGCAGGGCACCGGCCGTGTCGTCTACGGGATCACGGAAGACGGGCAGGAGCACACCGCCGTTGACGAGAAGGAAGTTGGCGTAGCTCGCGGGCAGGCGATGCCCCTCGTGATCGAGGCGCAAGCGGGGCATGGGCAAGGTCGCGATCTCGAGCGGCCTGCCCTCCTCGTCCCGGAGGCCGCGGAGGGTTTCGAGATTCTCGCGCAGCACGGCATGGTTCGGGTCGGACTCGTTCTCGTCGAGCATCGTGACGACGCGCGACGGACTGATGAAGCGGGCGAGGTCGTCGATGTGCCCGTCGGTGTCGTCGCCCTCGATGCCGTCGCCGAGCCAGAGGATATTGCGCACGCCGAGCCACCGGCGGAGATTGTCCTCGATCTCGGTCTCGTTCAGGTGGGGGTTACGGTTGGGATTGAGCAGGCAACTCCGCGTCGTGAGCACCGAACCGGTGCCGTTGACGTCGATCGAGCCGCCCTCCAAGACCATCGGGTTGGTGAAACAACGCAACCCGAGATGACGGGCCACGGCGGAGGCGACGCCGCGGTCGAGGTGCTGACGGCCGGCCTCGAACTTGTTGCCCCAAGCATTGTAGCCGAAGTCGGCCACGGCCACCTCGCGGGTCGCGTCGTTGACTAGGAAGATCGGCCCGTGATCGCGCGCCCACGGTTCGTCGGTCGGGATGCGCACGTATTCGACCTCTCCGCAGCGTCCCACATGACGGCGGGCCTCCGCCGCCTCCGCGTCGTCGTTCACATTGACCCGCACAGGCTGGAACTCCGCCGCGGCCCGCACCATCGCGCCCATCGCTGGGGGGATGTGCTCGTAGGCGTTGGGAAAGCTGAGGGTGTCCGGGTGGGGCCACGAAAACCACACCGCTTCCTGGGGTTCCCACTCCGCGGGCATGCGGAAACCGAGTTCAGCTGGACTCTCCATGCAGCTATCTCCCCCGAGCGCGTGGAAAAAAGCAAGCCGCGGACCGCTCAGCGCGCGGTCATGGCCGCACGCGCGCGCAACGTCGCGGCGCGGCCGAGGGGCACGGGGACGGCGAGTCCTTCCAGCCAGAGCTTGGAGGCGTGCGATCCGGCGCGTTCGAGGCGCTGGATGCGGCGGGTGTTGACGGCGAGCGAGCGGTCGAGGCGGAGGATGGGCGGGTTGGGCAGCGTCTCAAGGAAGCTTCCGAGCGGACGGCAGATGAACGGCGTCTCCCCGCCGGCCAGTGTGAAGCGGCAGAAATCACCGTCCGCCCGCAGGCAGACGATGTCCTCGATCCGCGTCACGAACGTGCGCTCGGGCGCGCGCAGGCAAAGGCGGTCGTCCGCCTCGAGCGGCACCGGCTGGATCTCGCTTCCTCCGACGGCAGCACGCAGACGGGAAACGGCCTTGGCGAGGCGACCGGGCTCGACGGGCTTGAGCACGTAATCCACCGCGTCCACCTCGAACGCCCGCACCGCATGGCCCGAGTGCGCGGTGACAAAGACCACGCGCGGGGCGGGGGCGAGGCGCCCCAACAAATCGAAGCCGCTCGCACCCGGCATCTGGATATCGAGGAAAACGCCCTGCGGTTGCTTCTCCTCGATAACCCGCACCGCATCGCGCACGCTGCCCGCCTCGCACACCACCTCGACGCCGGGCATGGCGGCCAAGGCGCGACGCAGGCCGGCGCGAGCCAAAGGTTCGTCGTCGATCACGCCGATCCGCAGCGGCGGGACTTGATCGCCGCGCTCGCCAGCCTGGCTCGGACCGTTCGCATTCATGGTCTGCGTCGTTCTTGTTCCCTGTAGTTGTCAACTCACCGGCTCGCCGCGCACGAGGAGCGTGCCGACCACGCGCCCGCCTTCCTGCCGGATGCGGAAGCGGTGGCGTCCGGGATAATGCAGCTGCAGACGCCGGCGCAGCACCTCGAGCCCGACCCCGCCATGGCTGTCGCCCAATCGGCCGGAGTTGGTCACCACGATGCGGAGGTCGCGTGCCGTTTCCTGGACACGCAGCGAAACCTCGAGGGGCGGTTGCGCGGTGGCGAAGCCATGCTTGACCGCGTTTTCGACTAGCGGCTGCAACAGGAAACACGGAACGCGCCGCGAGGGCGATGGCGGCTCGCAGGCGACGCTGGTGATGAGGTTGTCTCCGAAGCGGGTCTTCTCGATCTCCAGATACGTCCGCATGGCCGCCACCTCATCCGCCACCGGCACGCTGTCCTGATGCCGGTGGTCGAGCGAGTAACGCAGGTAGCGCGAAAGCTGGTGCACGAGAGCCAGCGCTTTGGTCGCGTCGGGAGGAATGAGGGTGGCGATGCCGTTGAGGGAGTTGAAAAGCAAATGCGGGTCGAGTTGCGCTCGGAGCAAGAGGAGTTCCAGTCGTGTGGCCTCGGCCCGCGCATGCTCGGCCTCGGCGCCGCGCCGTCGGGCATCCGTGTCAGCCAGCAACCAGAAGTAGAGGAAACTCGCGGCGAGAAAAGTGAGCCAGTAAAGCAGGAAGCGCAGGAGGATCTCCTCGAGCGGCGTCCAGCCCGGAATCCACCACCCCGTCAGGCGCACGAACGCCAACGCGAACGCGGACAGCCCGGCCGAGGCGAGGAAACTCAAGCCGACCAACCGCCCGGCCGTGCCCAGGCTGAACCCCTCCCCCGCCCCCAGCCGCTCGTAGGCCGCCTTGAGCAGGCAGATTCCGATGAAGGCCATGCTGTCCACCACCAAAGTGAAGCCGAGCGCGCGCGCCGGGTTCTCGTGCAGCACCCACCGCGAGAGGAACAAGATCACACTCACCCCGAGCCATAGCCCGAAAGCCCATTTCCAATAGGCGGGCGGGCGCTGGTCCGGACGGCTTGTCATGGCCGCCGACCATGAACGCCGCGCACGACCCGGTCAATGCAGCCCTACACTTGAAAACGGCTGTTTCAGCGAGTTTTCAACCCCGTCCGGCGAGTCCGGCATGCAAACGCCCGTTTGGCATGTTTTCCTGCGCGCATGACCACGAAATCCAGCACCCCCATCCTCCTGTTCGCCGTGCTCTGCCTCATGGCCGCGGCGCAGACCAACATCTTCGCCCACGGCTCGATGGCCAGCCCGATCAGCCGCTCCTACGCAGGGTTCCTCGAAGACCCGCAAACGCCGGACTCCGGCGGCGTGCGCGCCGCGATCGCGCTCGGCGGCACGCAGCCGTTCTACGACTGGCACGAGGTCACTCGCAACATACCTGGTTACAATTGGCAGGCGGCCGTGCCGGACGGACAACTCCCGGGCGGCGGACGCGACAAATACCGCGGCCTCAACCTTGCGCGCACCGATTGGCCCGCCACCCGCGTGAACCCGGGGCCGTTCGAATGCCGCTTCTACGCCCCCACCCCGCATGAACCGAGTTTCTTCCGCGCCTACATCACGCGTCCGGGCTACGACCCGACCCAGCCGCTCAAGTGGGGCGACCTCGAACCCCTAGCCGGTGGAGAAAACGTCCGCCTCGTCGGCTCGAACTACTTTTTCACGGTCAACTTCCCTCAGCGCACGGGACGCCACATTCTTTATGTGGTCTGGCAGCGCATCGACCCTGCGGCCGAGGTCTTCTTCTCAACCAGCGACCTCGACTTCGGCGGGTCGAACCTCCCTCCCACGCCCACTCCCACTCCGACTCCCACGCCCAGTCCGACCCCAACCCCGACCCCTTCGCCGAACCCCACACCCACGCCGAACCCCATTCCGGATTGCCCGAAGACGGGCGACGCATGCCATTGCGGCACCAAGAACGGCGCACCCGTCGTCGGCGCCGACAACACCATCCTCGAGACCAGTGAAGTGGTTGTCCGCTTCTGCCTGACCAACGATTGGGGCTCGGGCTTCCAGGGCGACGTCACCATCGTCAACAAGACCGACCGCGCCCTGCCCGCGTGGACCTTGAGCTTCGACCTCGACCGCACGATCACATCGGTTTACAGCGCCCGCGTCGCGTCGCGGAGCGGCAACCGCTACACGCTCGACGGCGCGCCATTCACTTGGAACAGCTCCATCCCGGCGCGCGGCACCGTGAAGTTCGGGTTCCTCGGTTCACCCGGCGGACTCACGCTGCAGCCAGCCAAAGCCGCGTTCGCCCACAGCGGCGGCACCACGCCCACGCCGACGCCGAATCCCACACCGAATCCCACGCCGGTGCCGACGCCTGTCCCCACGCCGGTCCCAACGCCTGCGCCCACACCTGTCCCGACACCGGCGCCCACACCAGTGCCGACACCGAATCCCGTCCCGGGCTCGCCCAACGTCGTGTTCAGCGACGCCCAAGTCACCGTGAGCTTCCGCGTCACATCGGACTGGCTGACCGGTCTGCAAGCCCAGGTTGACATCGAGAACCGGACTGGCGCCGCGATCAACGACTGGCGACTCACGCTCAACGGCCTCGACCGCACCGTAGCCAATATCTGGAACGCCCGCGTGGCCAGCCGCACCGGATCCTCCATCGTCTTCGATGGCACTAACACCACATGGAACCGCAACATCCCGGCCCGCGGCCGCGTCACCTTCGGGTTCATCCTGCAACCGGGCAACCTGCGCACTCCGCCCACCGGATTCCAATTCGGTTCGTCCGGCACCACGCCCGTGCCGCCGACGCCCACCCCGGTTCCCACTCCCGTGCCGGTCACACGCCAACTCTCAGTCGCAGACCTCACGGTGGATGAACCGGCCAGCGGATCTGCGACCACGCAGATCGCCGTCACGCTGAACACGGCCTCGACGAACACGACCACGGTGACCTATGCGACGCGCGATCTCACGGCCCGCGCCGCCACCGACTACCAGACGGCCTCCGGCACGCTTGTCTTCGCGCCGGGCGAGTTGCAGAAAACCGTCCCCGTGAACGTGCTCGCCGACACCGCAGCCGAGGGCTCGGAGACCTTCGCGCTCGATCTGCTCACGGCCACCGGAGCAACCATCATCAAGGCCGCGGGCGTCGTCACCATCCGCGACCGCCAGGCTCCGGCGACCACGTTCAACTACGGCGAGGTGCTGCAGAAATCGCTCTACTTCTACGACGCGCAGCGTTCCGGACGGCTCCCGGCGAACTTCCGCGTGAAATGGCGCGGCGATTCCGGGTTGCAGGACGGCGCCGACAACGGCCTCGACCTCACCGGCGGCTACCACGACGCGGGCGATCACGTGAAGTTCGTCCTTCCGATGGCGTCGACTCTCACCCTCCTCGCGTGGGGCGGCATTGAATACCCGCAAGGCTACACCGCCACGGGGCAGCGCCCGTTCTTGCTCGACGCCGTGCGCTGGGGCACCGACTGGTTGCTCAAGGCCAGCCCGCAGCCCAACGTCCTCTACGGTCAGGTCGGAAACGGCTCAGCCGACCACTCGTTCTGGGGCCCGCCGGAACGCATGACCATGGCCCGGCCGTCCTACCGCCTCGACGCGACGAAGCCCGGTTCCGAAGTCGCGGGCGAAGCCGCGGCCGCCCTCGCCGCCGCGCACCTGCTCTTCAAGAACGACGACCCGGCCTACGCAGCGCGGTTGCTGGAACGCGCGCGCAGCCTGTTCGACTTCGCCGACACGTATCGCGGCAGCTACGTCAATTCGATCCCCGACGCCCGCAACTACTACAACTCGTTCTCGGGCTACTTCGACGAGCTCATCTGGGCCGCCGCATGGCTCCACCGCGCCACCGGCGAGGCCGCCTACCTCACGAAGGCCGAGACGCTCTTTGCCGAGCGATTCGCCAATGCGGGGGCGCGCTGGACGCACTCGTGGGACGACAAGTCCTACGGCGCGGCCGTGCTTCTCGCGCAACTCACCGGCAAGCAGATCTACAAGAACTTCGCCCAGCGCTGGCTCGATTACTGGACCGTCGGCGTCAACGGTTCGCGCATCGCCTACACTCCGGGCGGCCTCGCCTGGCTCGACCAGTGGGGTTCGCTGCGCTACGCCGCAACCACCGCCTTCCTCGCCGGCGTCTACGCCGACCGCGTGGGGGATGTCGGGACGCGCTACCGCGACTTCTCCCGCGCCCAGATCAATTACATGCTCGGCGCCAACCCGCAGGCCCGCAGCTACGTCGTCGGTTTCGGCAACAACCCGCCGCGCAACCCCCACCACCGCGCCGCCCACGGCTCGACCTCGAATAACATCAACGTCCCGGCCCAGAACCGCTTCGTCCTCTACGGCGCCCTCGTCGGCGGCCCCAATGCCGCCAGCGACAGCGCCTATCGCGACGACCGCACGGATTACGTGAGCAACGAGGTCGCCCTCGACTACAACGCCGGGTTCACCGGGGCCGTCGCCCGCCTCGCCGCCGAGTCCGGGGCGACCATGCAGCCCGTCTTCGCCCCGAACGACTGACAAATTGTGGATTGGTCCGACGCTGCGTCCGGCATCCAGCCGGGCGCAGCGGTCGGCCTCACCAGGCGTCCAACTCGTCGCCCGGACGCAGGACCTCCAAGCCGGGGATGTGGTCGAAATGACGATCGTCGGTCAGCACGACCGCATCGGCCATCAGCGCGCACGCGGCGATGAGGCAATCCTGCGCCGGCAAGGTGATGCCGCGGCGGTCGAGCGACCACGCGATCTGTGTGGCCGTCGCCCACGTCCGGTTCCCCGTCTGCAGCATCATGAGCACGTCGAAGAAAGCCCGCATGTGGTCGCGCACGCGCCCGGCGCGCAGGCCGCGCTCGACCTCGAGGCGGACCATCCCGCACGTCGCAAGGTCGGCCGCACCGGCCCACTCGCCGAGCACGACCACCGGGTCCACGCTGCGCCGCAGCAACCCGATGAAGACATTGCTGTCAACGAGGACGCTTGCGCTTCGCATGGACGGCACGCGCTTTGTAACCACCCGCTGGCTCCGCGGCACGGAGCCCGAGGACGTCGTAACCGGGCTCGACAGCGGCTTTCAACTCGGCCGCGGAGAACGGACTGCCCGCCGCCACCATGGCCTTGAAGCCCGCCTTCCTCGCCATCTCTCTCAACGCCATGTCCACGGCCTCGGTCTTGCTCTCGCATCCATGGGCCGCCATGACTTTGGCGAGGAGATCCTCGTCGATGTGCATGGTCATCTTCATGCCATACTCGGTATGGCAAGCCCTCTCCCGCGTCAAGATTTTTTTTCTGCGCCGTCGTCACCCCGCCCTCACGGCGCGTCCATCGCACAGCGGAACCCGACGTGGCTGCTGCCGGTGTCGGGGTCGGTGCCGCGCCGGGCCGGCGGGCGATAGCTCTCGCAGTAATCCGGGTGGCACAGGAACGAACCGCCCTTGGTGACGCGGCGCACCGCACCCGGAACGAGCGGCGGGGAAGGATCCCCGGCGACCATCGCCTCGCCCTTGGTGTCCGCCGGTCCGGACGGGTCGCAGCAGACGCCGCCCCCGGCCGCGCGTCCGGCGAATGCGTCGGCACGATAGATGTCGCTGCACCAATTCCAGACATTGCCGCCCATGTCGTGCAGCCCGTAGCCGTTGGCGGGAAACGCACCGACCGGCGATGTGCCGGCAAATCCGTCCAGCGCATCGTTGCGGTAGGGAAAGTCGCCGGTCCAACGGTTCGCCATGAATTTGCCGTCCGGTCTCTCCTCGTCTCCCCACGCGTAGCGCGTCGGACCGCCCCCGCCCCGCGCGGCGAACTCCCATTCGGCCTCGGTCGGCAGACGCTTGCCCGCCCACTTCGCGTAGGCGACGGCATCATCCCACGCCACTTGCACGACCGGATGATCGCCCCGCCCTGCGATCGAACTTCCCGGCCCCTCGGGATGCCGCCACGAAGCGCCGTGCGTCCAGCGCCACCAGGCCGAGAGGTCGCGCAGATCAACGGGACCGTCGGTCGGCGCGAAGACAAGCGACCCCGGCTGCAGCACCTCTTCCGGCGGCTTCGGCGTTCCCGGCGGGACTTGATTCTTCATCACCTCCCAGTCCACCGGCCGCTCGGCCACCGTCAGGTAGCCGGTCGCGTCGACGAAACGGGCGAACTCGTCGTTGGTCACCGGATGGGTGTCGAGAAGGAACGGGCTCACGCTGACCCGGTGGGCCGGCCGCTCGTTCGGGAAGGCATAGTCCGCATCCGACCCCATGGTGAACTCGCCCCCGGGGATGAGCACCATTCCGGGCGGAACGGTCGCAGCAGGCTTGCAGGCGGCGAGGGCGAGGAGGCAGGCGAGAGCCGCGAGGCGGAGGTGCATGACCCGCACTGTATGGCCTCTGCGTCCGCGGGTCCATGCGCGACAGGCGGCGCTTGACCGGGTTGAGTCCGGAAACGACGATCCGCGACCGAAACCCACCATGAACTTCACTCCCATCCTTGCACAAACCACCGCGGCGCACGAGGCCGTGACCGACACTCTGACCCGCGGGCAGCAATTCGCCCAATCCGCCGGGCAATGGCTCAACGAGCACGGCCCGGGTTGGCTGGTGGCCGCCTTGAGTGCGGTGGCGATTTACCTGGTCGGCTCATGGATCGCGTCGCTCCTCCGCTCGGTGCTCTCGCGCACGATGGCCAAGCGCGGGATGGACGACACTTTTTCCGCCTACCTCGGCAGCATTTTCCACGGGCTCATCATGGTGCTGGTCATCATCACCGCGCTGGGCCAGCTCGGCATCCCGACGGCGCAGTTCGCAGCGCTCATCGCGGCCGCGGGCCTGGCCATCGGCCTCGCCCTGCAGGGCAACCTCGCAAACTTCGCCTCTGGCTTCCTCATCGTGTTTTTCCGTCCGTTCAAGAAAGGCGACTACCTCTCGGCCGGCGGCGCGGAGGGCGTGGTCGAGGAGGTTGGCATCTTCACCACCACCCTGCGCACGCTCGACCACAAGAAGATCGTGGTGCCCAACGGCGCCATCACCGGCGGCAACATCACCAACTTCAGCGCCAACCCGCAGCGCCTCGTCGTCGTGCCCTGCACGGTGGGCGGTGGCAACCCGGTGGACAAAGTCCGCGCCAGCCTGCTCTCCGCGGTCAAAGGCAACCCGCACCTCTCGGCCGAGCCCGCGCCCGAAGTCGTAGTCAGCGAATTGCTGGAGAACAAATACACCGCGCAGCTCCGCGTCTGGTGCCCCGCCGGCGAATACTGGTCCGCCCTCTTCACCTTGAACGAGGCCGCCAAGGCTGCCCTCGAGCGCGACGGCGTCGCCGGGCCGCTGCCCGCGATGCGCATCCTCAAGGACTGACCGGCTCAGGACCCGAAGCCCGGCCGCCCTTCGCGGATGGCCGCGGAGAAGTCCCCGCCGCCGAATGCCGCGCGGGCCGCTTCGTTGGCGTGTGCACGGCGCTTGAGTTCTTCGAACTCCAGCCCGTCGGTCTGCAACGATCCCTGCTCGTAGAGCATCTGGTCCGCCTTGCCATTGATGAGCAGGCGCCAGTCGAAGGGCATCCGCGGCCCGGAATTCATCGAGCGGATGGCCGTGGTGCAGTTGCTCGTCACCGCGTTATACCAGCGCGGCCGGTCACGCAGGTCGTTCATCGTCGCGACGTATTCGAGGAGCCTCCGCCGCGCTGTGTCCGGCGCCGTGGTGGTCGAATAAAGGTAAACGTCCTCGCCCTCCCGGCGGGCCGCCCTCACGCCCAGCAGGTCGCGCTCGCTGCCGGCCAGCACGATGAGCTCGTATTGACGGAAAAACCCGGCCAGCGCCGAGTAAGTCTCGTTCTCCTCGCGCCGCGTCTCGATCGAGAAGGCAATCGGTTCCGACCCGCGGAAGCGGAAGATCACGATCGGATGCGCGATCCACGGCGAACCCCAGTAGTTGACCGCAATGTCGATTCCCGCGAGGTCATCCAGTCGCACCGTGCGCGTCGCCCAGCGCGGCACCGCAGTTCCGTCGGCCGGATAATCGAAATCCCGGACCTCATGGATAGTAACCTTGTCCCCGTCCACCTCGGCCCACGGCAGCCGCGAGTATTCGGCCGGCCACCCGCGGTCGTGCGACGGCTCGAGGCCGGACCACCAGGCGAAAACGAGCGCGGACGCTGCCAGCGGAATTGCTGCAGCCCAAGATCGCCCGCGCAGAAGCCATGCCGCCACGACGACAAGAGCCACGAAAAGACCCGCCGCCCACGAAGGGGCGATGGGGAAGTCGAAGTTCAATGCCGCAGCCGACCACACAACCGCGAGACACGCCGCCAGCCAGGCCGCGGCGCTGGCGGCACCCACCACGAACGACCCGGGTCTCACTTGACCGGGCCCAGCGCGAGGGCGCGGACGGAGACTCCCGACTTCCCGAGGCCCTCGAGGGCCTTCGCCGATACCTCGCCGTCGGTGATGAAAAGAATTCTGTCCGTGCCCGCAGCCGCGCGGATTTCACCGGCGCGCGCCTCGACTGCAGGCGTCCACAGCACAAGGTCCGTGCCAGCGGCAACCACGAGTGCACCGCTCTCGTCGATCGCGCATGGCAGTCCCCCGACTTCACGGAACTCCTTGATGACGGCGGTGCCCCCATGGTGCTGCTGATAAAGCCGGGCGACCTGCGCGAAGTAGAGGGCATCTTCCGCCGTGACCGCCGCGGCAGCCTGCGCAAGCAGCGGAGTCGGGTCGCAGCCGATCTGCGCGAGAGACGCCGTGATGCGCGTCTTCTGCCAAGGATCGAACGCCGGATTGCCCAGGAATGCGTCGATGTCGAAGTCGTCGGCCCCGAGTTTGGCCAGCGTCAGCCGGTTCTGCCGCATCAACTCTTGCGGCGTCGATTCAACGAGGGCGCGTTGGAATGTTTCGTTGATGTTGACGACCGAAACTGCCGTGCCGACGCCGCCGTCGAGCAGTAACCCGGCCGCACTGACAACCAAAGCGCCACCCGCCATGGCCTGCGCCGCCGCATCCAATTGCCGCCGCAACTCCGGATCGGTCGTGAATGGACTCACCCCCAACTTGAGAGCCAACTCGGCTTTCTTGCGCTCGACCCCCAGAGCCGACGCGGCAGCGGTGCTCGCGGACACATTGCCCTCCGCCACGCCCTTCACGGCATTGCCGACGCGCCCGAAGAACTTCGATGCCCCCTGCGGGAGTCTTTGGACCGTGCCAACCGGGTCGCGCACCGCATCGCCCACGCTCTTCACCTTCTGCTCGCCGGCCTTAAGCGCGGCGCGACCAAACTCCTCGCTCCGGTTCATCGCCCGCAATCCCGCCACAGCGTTGATCTCGCGCACACGCAACGCCAGCGCCTGCGTGCCACCGATATCCTCCGTCCCCTCGGGACCGGTCAGCGTGTAGCGCACACGCAGTCCGTCGGCCTCCGCCGTGGCCGCAACCTTGTGGTCCGGGCCGGAAAGCAGGGCTTTCGGAACGACGTCCGCTGCCGGGACGGGCCCGGGCGTCTCGTAGGCCAACTCGGCAGCGCCCACAGTGAACGCGAGGAGCATTACGGAGAGGAAGAGGGCTGCTGTTGTGTTCGAGGGAAGTGGCTTTTTCATGGCGTTTTATTCGGCGGGAAAACCTGCCGCCAGTCGTTCTTCATGTCCACGACAACCCAACCACGGCGCGGCGCCTCGGCAAGGGCCTCGACGAGCTTGCCGCTGCTCCGCGGCTTCGCATCGTAGGCGTATTCGCGTTCCGCGTCGGTGTGGTGGACGATGAGGCCGAAGGAAGGACGGGGGTTCGCGACGGTCGTGTATTCAAGCATGGCTTGGTCGCCGTCGCTGTTGCCGAACGCAGCGACGGGGCGCCGTCCGATGAACTGGTGGATGCCCACGGGCTTGCCCTCGCGGTCGTCCACGAACAGGTCGTCCATCGTCTTGACCAACACCGGGCCATCCTCGCGCAACTCGAAGACAGCGCGCGTGTGGGAACCGACCACCTGCTCGGGCGGAATGCCGTAGACACGTTCGCTGAACACGCGCATGAAGTCGGCGCCACCGCCGGACACGATGAATGTCTTGAACCCGCTGGCCCGCAGGTATGCGAGCAGTTCGAGCATCGGCTGGTAGGCGAGTTGGTCGTAGGGCCGGTCGAAACGCGGATGCCTCGCGGTTTCGAACCAAGCCCGGACCCGATCCGCGAACTCGACCGTCGTCATGCCCGAACCCGCCAACGTGAGCACACGCAGGAGCTTGGCGTAGTGGTCGGCGGTAAGCGCTGGCAGGTCGTCGCTCAGCGCGGCCCTGACCGCCGGGTCATCCTTCCACTCCGGATTCTCCGGCAGGCGTCGACGGATCTCGTCGAGGCTGAAATCGAGTTGGAATGGCACCGGGTTTTCGGGCCAAAGGGTCCCGTCATTATCGAACACGGCAATGCGCTCGGGGGCGGGAATGAAGTCCGCCGAACCTTCCGCCGTCACCCGCGCCACGTAATCGAGGATGGCCCGCTTGGGCGCGGTGTCATTCCAAGAGGGCAGCGGATCACCCGCGACAAGGGTGGCGGCGGAGAGGAGGAGGCAGGCGAGGATCCGGACCATGGCCGGGAAGCTATCAGAATTTGGCCTCGAATCCGATGACCGGACCGTGGGTCACGACATTGTATGCGAACCCTGCCTGATCGTAGTTGTAGCCCAAGGCGCGGTAGCCGGCGAGCAGGGCGCCCCAGCGGGTCAATTGCGCACCCAGCCCGGCGAACGCCTGCCACGTGAATTCCGAGCTCGCGCCGAAGCCGCCGACGTCGCCCCGCACCGGCAGGAACAGCCAACGCGTGAGCTGCGTGCGCGTGCGCAGGCCGATGACGGGATCAATCCACGTGCGGCTGAGGGAGCGCGAACGTCCGCGCAGCAAGCCGGGAGTCAGCTCGATCTCCTCGGAGAGGCTGATCAGCCGGAAACCGGCCTGCAGGTCCATGCTGAACGGACCGGCCTCGAACAACCGCCGCCCGAGATAGCTCGTCCAGATGACTTGACCGAGGGTGGACTTGACCTGGCCGAAGAGCGGCAGGGGCGTGTCGGCCGAGGCCTCGAGGCGGGCGAGGATCACGTCGTTCTCGATGCTCCAGTCGCCGTAACCCGCCTCGGCCACGAACATGAGTGCGCCCTGCAGCGTCGAGAGCGTGTCGCCCATGCTGACATCAACGTCCGCCCCGATGCGGCCGAGGCCGACGTTGCCTTGGGTCGAGGTCACCCACACGTAGGGCGCAACCCGGAACCACCACGGTGACGCGGCGGGCGCGGGGTCCGTGACTTCCGCCGGCGCCTGCTCGCCGGCATGGAGAGCCGGCGCGAGGACCAGCGCCGCGGCAGCAAGAGCGTGGAATGGAAAGCGCCCCAGCCTCACGGTGCGCCGGGCGGGACGTTGAGCGACTCGGTGATCTTCGAGAGGTTGAACGAGCCGGGGCTCTGGCTCGGCGGGAAGTCCTTCAACGTCTGGGCCAACTCGGCCGCCTTGGCCTGGAACGGCACGAAGATGAAGGCGTGGTCGATGAGCCAAGCGTTGTAGACATTCGCGCTTTCGTCGGCCCGCTCGAACGGGTCGCCCCGCAGGTCGAAGAGCTTGGGCACACGGAGTTCCACGTAGGGTTCCTGCCACACGCCGAAGCCTTTGCCGCGGTTCTCGAGGAAGACGGCCTTCCAGCGGTCGTAGCGCGCGGCCACGATCATACCGTCATCGTTGACATACCAGAACGAGTCGCGCGGCGAGGTGTCGGATTTGCCGCCGAGGTAGTCGAGGAGGTTGTAACCGTCGATGTGGTTCTTGTAGGTGCGGTCCCCGATCTTCAGGCCCTTGAGGAGCTGCTCTTTGACTTCGGGATTGCCCGCGGCGGCGGCGAACGTCGGCAGCCAGTCCTGGTGCGAAACGATGCCGTTGCGCACGGCCCCGGCGGGGAACTTGCCCGGCCAGCGCACGAAGCACGGGACGCGGTAGGCGCCCTCCCAGTTGGAGTTCTTCTCGCTGCGGAACGGCGTCACCCCGGCGTCCGGCCACGAGTTGAAATGCACGCCGTTGTCCGTGGAATACATGATGATGGTGTCCTCGGTGATCCCGAGTTCATCCACCAGGGCGAGGAGTTCCCCGACCTGACCGTCGTGCTCGACCATTCCATCCGCATATTCGCCCAGTCCGGTCACACCGCGGTTGGCCTCCTTGACGTGGGTCTTGAAGTGCATGCGCGTGGCGTTCCACCAGCAGAAGAACGGCTTGCCGTCCTTGACCTGCCGCTTGATGAAGTCCTCGGCCGCCTCGAGCGTCTCGGCGTCGATCGTCTCCATGCGCTTGATCGTGAGCGGGCCGGTGTCCTCGATCTTGCCGCCGGCGGTGGCGCGGATGACGCCGCGCGGACCGAACTTCTTCCGGAACTCCGCGCTCTTCGGGTAGTCGGGATGCTCGGGCTCCTCCTCGGCGTTGAGGTGGTAGAGGTTGCCCATGAACTCGTCGAAGCCGTGATTGGTCGGCAGGTGCTCATCCCGGTCCCCGAAGTGGTTCTTGCCGAACTGGCCCGTCGCATAGCCCTGCTTCTTGAGCACGGCGGCGATGGTGACGTCGGATTCCTGCCAACCTTCCTTCGCGCCGGGCAAGCCGACCTTGGTCATGCCGGTGCGGATCGGGTTCATGCCGCTGATGAACGCGGCGCGGCCCGCGGTGCAGCTCTGCTGGCCGTAGTAGTCGGTGAAAGCCACACCCTCCTTGGCAATGCGGTCGATGTTCGGCGTCTGGTAACCGACCAAACCGCGGGTGATGTAGCTGATGTTGCCGACACCGATGTCGTCGCCCCAGATAACGAGGATGTTGGGTTGCTTGTCCGCGGCCACGGACGCAACCAGGGTCGCAGCCAGCACAGTGAATGGGAGAAGGATCTTTTTCATGGGTTTGGAATGAGGTGATTGCGCCCGGCATGCGGACGGCGGGTGGCGCTTGAAAGGCCTACACCAATCCTGCAGCCAAGAAGAATGCGAAATTTCGCAGGACTCCGGCTCCGACCAAAATGCTCGCAGCTCCCGGCTCGCCGGGAGCCCGGCGGAAGCACATCGGCGCCAGCAGCGATCGCCTTCCCGCAGGCGGCCACTCCCGCTTGAAAATGACGGTCGGGCTGTTACGAAGCATGCGTGGTCCACGCACTTAACTTCTCTGCGGGTTGGTGGCTGATCCTGGCGGCTTTTGTGACCGGCGCCTTGCTGGGCTTGGGATTTCACCGCGAAGACTTCCTCGGTGGTTATGGCTCGTTCCGCCGCAGACTGGCCCGCCTTGGACACATCGCCCTCGCGGCCCTCGGCGGGCTGAACGTGCTCTACGGGGTCTCACCTGTGCCGAACGGTGCGCTCGCAGGCCATCTGCTCCTCGCTGGCGGGATAGCCATGCCGGCGGTTTGCTTCCTCGCGGCGTGGAAGCCTTTTTTCCGGCACTTCTTCTTCATCCCGGTGCTTCTGCTTCTCGGCGGCATCGGGATGGTCGTCTACCTTAATGCCCAAGCAGCGACGCCATGAAGATCGGCTTCCTCGCGATGAGCGGCATCCGTGTGCACGACCCTGGGTTGATGGAACTCGGACTGACTCTGCCGGGGTTCGTCGAGCGCGGTCGCGCGATCGCCTCCCTGCCAAGCTTGGGTTTGCTCTACCTCGCGGCCTGCACGCCGGACGGACACGAGCTTCGCTATTTCGAGGCCGACACGTCCGTGCCTCCGGAGCTTTTTTCATGCGACTTGGTGGCGATCAGCACTTTCACCGCCCAGGTTCGTGAGGCCTACGCAATAGCGGACCGCTTGCGCGAGCACGGCGTGAAGGTCGCCATGGGCGGCTTGCATGTTTCGGTGCTTCCTGACGAGGCGCTCCAGCACGCGGACTACGTGGTGTGCGGCGAGGGCGAGAACGTGTGGGCGGATGTGGTGAGGGCGGCAGGATGCCGGGAACAGCCGCGCGTCTTCCCGTCTTCCGATTACGCGCCCGTGGACACGGCGAGTCTTCCGGTCCCGCGCTACGACCTGCTGGCTGGCCGCTCCTACAACCGCTACACCGTCCAAGCGACTCGCGGCTGCCCGTGGCGGTGTGACTTCTGCGCCTCCAGCGTCATGCTGCAGAGGCCCTACCGCAAACGGCCGACCAGCCACGTTGTTCGCGACATCCGCGCCATCACCGCCGTCCAACCCGGGGCATTCGTCGAGTTTGCGGACGACAACACGTTTGTGGACAAGACGTGGGGTAAGGAGTTGTGCCGGGCGCTTCTGCCCCTGGGAGTCAAGTGGTTCACGGAGACCGATGTGACGGTGGCGGATGACCCGGAGTTGCTCGACCTGATGTGCGAGGCCGGATGCAGGCAGGTGCTCGTCGGCCTGGAAAGCCCGACTCCTGGAGCCCTCGCGGGGATCGAGCAGAAAGCGGACATAAAGTCCCGCTGGGCGGCGCGCTACCGCACAGCAATACGCCAGATCCAATCCCGCGGGATCACCGTGAACGCGTGCTTCATCCTCGGTCTGGACGGCCATACCGCCGCAGTCTTCGACGACGTGCGGAGGTTCGCGGAGGAGGCGGCACCCTTCGACGTGCAGATCACGGTGCTGACGCCGTTTCCCGGAACTCCGCTGTATGAACGCCTGCTTGCCGAGGGGCGCATCCTCGAACCGGAGGCATGGCATCTTTGCACGCTTTTCGACGTGAACTTTCGGCCCGCAGGGATGACGCCTGACGAACTCCGGGATGGAATCTACGAGCTCAGTCGGCACCTTTACAGCGCCGAGGCCACCAAGCACAGGCGACGGGAGTTCTTCCGCCACCAAACACCGATGATGCACACCTCATGAAATCTCTCCTCCCCATCCGCATCCTCTACGCGGTCGCCGCCGTTTACGACGGCCTCCTCGGGCTGGCCTTCATCTTTGCCGCGCCCGCTGTCTTTGCCTTCGCCGGGGTAACTCCGCCCAACCACTGGGGCTATGTGCACTTCGCGGCGGGCACACTGGTCATTTTCGCCCTGATGTTCTTCCGGATAGCGCAGGATCCGGTCGGCCGATGCGGGCTGGTGATCTACGGCGTGTTGCTCAAGGCGTGCTACGTCGCAACGGTCGCTTGGCACGAATTCCACGGCGGTGTTCCTCCCGTGTGGAAGGTATTTGCCGCGTGCGACGCGGTGTTCCTCGTCCTGTTCCTCCTGAGCTTCGTGCGGCTCAAGGCCGACTCGGGTCTCAATCCACCGAGGACTTGATCCTGCGCCTGCCCGCTCCCGCCGCCAGCAGTCCCGCCAATCCCACCGCCACCGCCACGCTGGAGGGCTCGGGGATGGCCGTGATGGTGAAGATCGCGTTGGTCGAATCCCACGCGTAGGTGAAGCCGTTGTCGAAGGTGAACAAGCCCGGATTGGTGATACTGGCCGTGAGGTTCGAGCCGAAGATGAGGGTGTTGCCGAAGGCAAAATTGCTCACGGTGAGCAAGGAAGTCGGCGCGTAGGTGCCAAACCGCAGCGTGCCGCCTGCCCCGGCACCGAAGTCGAGGAAGGACGCGGCGGTGAGGTTCAGATTCCCGAAGGTCTCCGAAACCCCGGCCCCGCGTTCTATCGTGCCGCCCGAGAGTGTGATGTTCGCGGTGTCGGAGATCCGGTTGCTCTGGCCCACGAGTAGCTTGTTGCCGGTGTTGCCAGCGGCGCCCACGGTGATCTGTGTGGCGTTGAGCGTGCCCTGGACCACGAGCGTGTTGCCGTCCGACCCGGCGTTCCGCCCGATGTAAACCGCCTTCGATGCGTTGGTCACGGTGGCCGTGTTGCCCGCGGCGAGAGTCACGGAATTTGAATCAGTCGTCTGCCCGATGATCCAGTCGTCGGCTGACTGGAAACTGAGGCCGGAAATCGTGCGGCTGGAGCTGCCTGCGTTCATGGTGGTGACGCTGCTCACGCTGCCGCTGTAGGCTTTGCCCGAACTGGCCTCCGACCCATCGATCGGGGTGGCCCCGATGAGGAAGTTGTCACCGTCGAGGCTGACGGTGACGCCGAACAAATCCCCTGCTACGCCATCCGAGGCGATGAGTTTCACGCTCTGGGTGTTGGTGCCGGTGAGGGTGTCGAGATTGCGAAAGATGTAGGCCGAACCCTGATCGGCGTTGCTTCCGATGTCGTCCGCCCGCGCGCCAACCAAACCCGTGTTGCCGGAGATGCTGACGGAGTTGCCGAAGATGTCATCAGCCGCCCCGTCCGAGGCGACCAGCTTGGCGTTCTGGTTGACCGTGCCGGTGGCGGTGTCGAGGCTGCGGAAGACGTAGGCCGCGCCTTGGCTGGCATTGGTGCCGATGGTGTCCCCGCGTGCCCCGACCAGACCGATGCTGCCGGAGAGGCTGACGCCACCGCCGAAAAAGTCCGAGGCCGCTCCGTCGGAGGCGGTAAGCTTCACGTTCTGGTTAACCGTGCCGGTGGCGGTGTTGAGACCGCGGAAGACGTAGGCGGCTCCTTGGTCCGCATTGCTACCGACGTTGTGCCGGTGGGCCCCGATCAGGCCGATGTTGCCGGAGAGGCTGATGCTCAAGCCGCCGAAAAAGTCTGAGGCCGCTCCGTCGGAGGCAACGAGTTTGGCATTCTGAGTGATGCTGCCAGTCGCCGTGTCCAAGCCGCGGAAAATGTAGGCCGAGCCTTGGTTGATGTTGCTGCCGATGACGTCGCGGGGCGCCCCGACGAGGCCGGCCGTGCCCGAAATGCTCACACTCTCGCCGAACTGGTCGCCCGCGGCGCCGTCCGACGCGGTCAGCTTGGCATTCTGGGTGATGCTGCCGGTCGCCGTGTCCAGAGCACGGAAGATGTAGGCGGAGCCTTGGTCGGCGTTGCCGCCGATGTCATTGAGGTAGGCGCCGATGAGGCTCGTCGTGCCGGAGATGGAAACCCTCAGGCCGAACCCATCGTTCGCTGCGCCGTCGGAAGCGGTCAGCTTGGCATTCTGATTGACCGTGCCGGTGGCGGTGGATAGTCCGCGGAACAGATAGGCCGACCCCTGATTGGTGTTGCTACCGATATCATCGAAGGGAGCTCCCACCACACCGGTGCCGCCTGAGATGCTGACGCCGATACCAAAGGCGTCACCGCTTGCGGCATCTGAGGCCGTCAGCGAAGCCCCGCGAAGTGTGGTTCCGCCGGCCAACAAGGCCGCCAACAAACAGAGATAGTCTTTTTTCATCGGTGTGGAGTTATTGCTCTCCGGCACCGGGGGACGCGCCTTGTGCGACGATTTGCCAACTATCGCGTAATGCGTCCAGAAAAAAGCTCCCGATGGCAAAGGGGTTGCGCATCCGTTTCGCGGCCGGCGCCATAGCCTGACGTGCGTGGCAATGCGTCGTTGGCCCGGTGTCCGCTGTCCCCCTTTTGGATGTGGCCATCCTCAGTCCGCGGCCTTAATCTTCGGGCATGCCCACAACGAAACGAAAGTCCACGGCGAAAAAATCCTCTTCTTCCGCACCGAAGAAAAAGCCGAAGGCGGGCAAGAAAGCCGCGGCGGCCAAGCCCGCGGCGGACAGCCTCACCGAGCAGGCCTTGAAGTTTGTCGATGAAGCGGCCGCGCTCCTTCGCTCCGGGATTCGCGAAGGCGCCAAGACGACAGCCCACTCCCGCGCGGTGGCCAAGAAGAAAGCCCATCGGCTCTTGGACCAGGCATCGACGAATCTCTCGCAGGCCATCGAAGGCGGTGCCTCGGCGCTGCAGAAAATCCTGAAGAAGCTGTAACCGGGGACAGATCCCGCGCCACCGTCACGCCGGCTCAAAGCCCGCCGTGACGCCGCGTGGAGATGGCGTGGCGGATGCCCATCCACACGCCCCAGCCCAGACCGAGCACCCCGAACAGCGGGACGCCCCAGATCTTCGGCGGAATGTCCGCGAGCACGAGGATGGACGAGCAGATCAGGACAGCCGAGGTGAGGATGGCGTTGGAAAGGCGGTTGCTGATCGTGTCGAGCGTGGTGCGCAGGGGCTCGAATCCCTTCGGATCGATCTTGTGCTCCAGCGGAAGGCTGAGTTGGCCGCGCCGGAGGCGGTTCCAGAGGATGCGGAAGTCGCCGGGCAACTCCTCCAGAAAATCCACCGACGCCCCCGAGAGTTTCTGCAGGATCTGCAGGAGGCGCTGCGGACGGTATCGGTCGGCGATGAGCTTGATCGCATACGGCTTGCCGATCTGGACGAAGTTGAGGTCCGGGTTCAGCTCGCGTCCGATGGACTCGACCTGGGAGAGCGCCTTGACCCCGAGATAAAAGCTGCCCTTCATCCGCAACCGCTGGCTGCGCAACAGCTCGAGCAGGCTGTTGAAGACGAGCGAGAGGTTGATCTGGGCCAGCGGTTTGTTGAGGTGCTTGTTCGTCAGTTCCTCGACATCGCGCAGCATCTTCGCGGTATCGACCGCCGTCCCGGCCTCCGACATCTCGATGAGCGCACCCATGACCTGCCGGTTGTCCTGCTCGGCCAACCCGGCGATGAGATGGGCGACGCTCGAGCGGAACCCGAGGGCGAACTCCCCCATCATGCCGAAATCATAGACGCCCATGACCCCGCCCTTGAGCACGGTGAGGTTGCCGGGATGCGGGTCGGCGTGGAAGAAGCCGTGCTCGAGCACCTGTTCGAAGATCAAGCTCGAGATGCTCTCGGACAGCGCGACAGGATCAATGTCGTGCTTCCGCAGAAGCGCGGGCTGGTTCACCGGATAGCCCGTGATGAACTCCATCGTTAGGACCTTCTTGCTGCTGAACTCGCGCAGGATCACCGGGACCTTGACCGCGGCGGAGCCCTCGAACTGCGCGCCGAAGCGCTCGGTGTTGTCGGCTTCGTTGGCGAAATCGAGTTCCTTGATGAGCGTATCCGAGAACTCCTTCACCACCGCCACAGGGTTCATCGAGGCCAAGTCCGGCACGTGCTTTTCCACGAGGCTGGCGAGGTGCAGGAGAATGGAAAGATCCCGCTCGATGAGCGGCTGGATGTCGGGGCGCTGGACCTTAACCGCCACGACCGCACCCTCCTTGGTGGTGGCGCGGTGAACCTGCGCGATCGAGGCACCCGCCAGCGGCTTCTCATCGAAAGTCTTGAAGGCCGCGGCCACGCTCATTCCGATTTCCTCGGCGAAGATCTTCTTCGCCTCCTTGCCAGGGAAGGTCGGGACGCTGTCCTGCAGCTTGCAGAGCTCCATCGAATACTCGTCGTTAACCAGATCGCGGCGGGAGCTCATGATCTGCCCGAACTTGATGAAGGTCGGGCCGAGTTCCTCCAATGCCAGCCGCAGGCGCTCCTCGGGCGGCTTGGAAAGGATCCCGGAATCGTGCGTGGCCAACTCGCCTCCCTCGATGCCCATGACCCGCTGCAGGAAGACCAACCGCAACACGTCGGCGAAGCCGTATTTGAAGAGCACCTTCATGATTTCGCTGTAGCGCGGCAGCTGCGCCGAGAACTCAAGGGCGGAATGAAGATGGCCGATCATGCGATTGCCAACAGATAGCAGAACACAACCGAAGCAAGCCGAATCGAAGTCGCGCCGACGCGCCGGGTAGGGTTTCTCCCCATGGCCAGCCGGGGCGGGTTGCGGAGAATGCGGTCATGGCCTGACCTCGAAAGCGGTGTAGATAAACAGTCCACCTATCGCAGCAGCGGAGCATCGAGTCGGAAGAAGCTGCGACAAGCTGTGCGCCGGACCTTCAACTTTCATTTTCAACAATCCGGTTTCTTCTTTTTCGGTTATCATGGTTTTTCGATCTTTATGGATTGGGCGGGCGTTGCACTTGATGCGTCCTCCGCAGAGACCTCGCGACCGGCGAGACTTTGAAGTTCGAGGACCTCGCGCCAGAGACTGATGAGGGCCTCGTTTCGCGTCTCCAGAGTTTCAAGCCAGCCCTGTTGGGATTCGAGGAAAAGGGCGATGGAAATTACGCCCTGACGGAACTGGCGTTCGGCGAGGGCGGCGGTCTCGGCCATTGCGCGGAGGCGGTCTTCGGGCAGAGCTTCAACGACGGGGCGTAGGGCCGCAATCGCATCGAGCCGAAGGGCGATGGCCTCCTCGAGGGCGGCTCGGTCGTCGCGAGCGAGAGCGGCTCGGGTTTTCGCGGAGAGCGGGTCGCGCCCGCCGAGGCGCACAATGACTGGCGGGGGAAAATCGCTTTCGGAGGCGTAAATGGGTTCGAGCGGTGCCGTGGCGAGTGCAAGACCGGAAAGGCTGGCAACGTGGCGTTCGGCGATCATGTTGAGCACGGAAAGGACTGGCGATTTTTCTGCAATTGCTGCGGGCGCAAGCAACGCTTGAGTCTGCGGCGGGGTGGCGGGCAAGGCCGAGGCATCGATGGCACCGAGTTTTTCGAGGCGGCGCACGATGGCGGGGAGAACAGCACGCGCAGTGGCGGCGGCGGCGTGGAAGCGCAGGGCGGCTCCGGCGAGGGTTTCCCTTTCGATTTGGTCGGGGGCTCCGCTGACGGGGCGCTCGGCAAGAAGTCGGAGAAGATTGTCGAGATTGGTCGCGAGCGTTGTTGCCGCTGCGGCCTGTTCGGTCGCTATGCCGAGTTCGAGACGTAGCAGAGTGATTTCGGCTTCGTTGGCTTCTCTCAGCAGAGGCACAAGCGCGGCGACAAGGGTTTTATCCTGATCGGCGATGGCGGCAGCGAGTTGCTCGGTGAAGCGGAAGCGAGGGAATATACCGGCGTAGGTGCCCGCCTCCTTCGGCGCAGCGATCCATTTTTCCACATAGGCAGAGGGTGAGATAGCGGTCGGCGGTTGGGCGGACAACGGCACCGCGAGGAGAAAAATGATCGTTGGCGGAAGGAGGTTGCGCATAAGTGACAAATTAGGTTGGTGAAGTCGAAGCAGGATCCGGAAACGGCTGCGGTGAACGCAAACGTTCGCCCGCAGCCGTCTGGACTCAGTGGGTTAATGTTCTTCGCAGGTGCAGGCGTATTCGCTCAGATTGCAGCCGCCGCAAACGTGCATCTCGTATTTTGCGCGCGTGTTGCTTGGCTTAGCATCGGGAGCACTACGCGTCTGCACAACAAGGACGTAACCCTCCGGCTTGGGAAGGGCCTCGGTGGAGACGAACGCGTCGCCTTTGCTTTCGAGCTTGATCTCTTTGCGGCCTGAATCGAGTTGGGCGAAGACCGCTGCTGTTCGGCTGCCAGGGGCGGTTGGTTTTTTCTCTGCGTCGAGGAAGGTGATAGTCACGATGCCTTCGGGACTGATCAGGAGTTCGGCTTGGTCGGGCGCGGTGCCGACGAGTCTGCCGCCGTTCGGACCGGGTTCGAGCTTTTCGGCTTGGGCCGGGGCGGTGGCGAGGAGGATTCCAGTGACAGCGGCGAGGAGTGCGCTGGTGATACGTTTAGGCGAGGACTTCATGGGTATTGGTTCTTTCGGTTTGGTTAATGGTTGTCTTTCTATGCTTCTCCGCCAGTGCTTCCATCCAATCGTAGAGAATGGGGAGGAGGATGAGCGTGAGAAATGTGGACGTGAGCACGCCGCCGATGACGACGGTGGCCAGGGGCCGCTGCACCTCGGCTCCGGCTCCGGTGGCCACGGCCATCGGGAGGAAGCCGATGGCGGTCGTCAGTGCGGTCATCAGCTTGGGCCGCAGGCGGGTGAGTGTGCCGTCGATGACGGCTTGACGCAGGCCGGTGCCCTCACGACGGAGTTGGTTGATGAAGCTAATGAGCATGATGCCGTTGAGCACGGCGATGCCGGAGAGGGCGATGAAGCCAATCCCGGCGGAAATCGTGAACGGCATGCCGCGCAACCAGAGGGCAAAAATGCCTCCGGTGACGGCAAGGGGCACGCACACGAAGATGAGTGCCGCCTGTCGCAACGAGCCGAAGCTCAGGAAGAGTAAGGCGAAGATGAGAGCGAGCGCCGCTGGCACGACGACCATCAAGCGTTCGCGGGCCTTGATCAGATTTTCGAACTGTCCTCCGAACTCGAAATAGTAGCCCGGTGGCAGCGGGAGTTGCTCCCGCAGCTTGGCGGTGGCCTCGCCGACGTATCCCTCGGTGTCTCGCCCACGGAGATTGATGAGGATGGCGACGCGGCGCTGGTTGGATTCGCGGAAGATGGTTCCGATTTCATCGATGACTTTGACCTCGGCGACCTCGCCCAGCGTAATCAACCCGCCGCCCTCGACGCGGAGGGGAAGTTGGGAAAATCCGGCAACGCGGCGGCGCAAGTCCTCGGTGAGACGAACAACGATTTCGTATCGTCGATTGCCGTCGATGATCTGGCCGGACGGCTCACCTCCGAGAGCGTAGGAGACGACGCGATTGATCTCATCGCCATGAATGCCATAGCGTTCGAGAGCTTTGCGTTTCGGCACGACCTCAATCATGGGCTGACGTCCCATGGCCTCGAACTCGATGTCGCCGCCGCCGGGAATGGCGTTGAGGATGTCGCGGGCTTTCATGGCCAGCTCTTCCAGCTTCTGGAAATCATCGCCGAAGATTTTCAACGCGAGATCGGCCCTCGCTCCGGCCATGATTTCATTAAAGCGCATCTGAATTGGCTGAGTGAAGAGGAACGCCTGTCCGGGAGCATTTTCGTTGAGGGCAGTCTGCATCAGGGCGATGAGGCGTTCCTTCGAGATTGGGCGTCCGTTTTCCTTGCGCCATTCTGAAGACGGTTTGAGCATGACGTAAGTGTCGGCGACGTTCGGTCCCATCGGATCGGTAGCGATCTCTGCGGTGCCGATGCGGGCGAAAAGATGGGTAATCTCCGGGAACTGCTCCCGCAAAATCCGCTCGGATTTTTTTTGCAATTCGACGGACGATTCGAGCCCAACGCTGGTGCTGCGAATCATCTGGATGGAAATGCTTCCCTCGTCGAGTTGAGGAATGAACTCGGCACCCAAGCGGGTGAAGACCCAAATCGAGGAGACGAAGAAAAGAATGGCGGCGACGACAACCGCCCAGCGGAAGCGCAGGGCAAATGCCAACAATGGCGTATAGACGGCCTTGCATCCATGCACGAGGAAGTTGTCCTTTTCCGCAATGTTGCCGCCGAGGAAGAACGAACAGAGGACCGGCATGAGGGTCAGGGCAAGAATGAGTGCGCCGAGAAGGCAGAGCATGACGGCGATGGCCATGGGGGTGAACATTTTGCCTTCAATTCCTGTGAGGCTCAGGATTGGAATGTAGACCACGGTGATGATTAGCACGCCGAAGAACATCGGGTTGGCCACCTCTTTCGCGGAGCGAAGAACTTCGACCGAGCGCTCTCTTGCATTTAGGCGGCGACCTAACTCTTTTTGCTTCTCGGCAAGGTGGCGGACAATGTTTTCCACCATAACGATGGCACCGTCGATGATGAGTCCGAAGTCGATGGCTCCCAGGCTCATGAGGTTGGCCGTCAACCCGGAGGAGGCCATGCCGGTAATAGCAAAAAGGAAGGCCAGCGGGATCGCCAGCGACACGATGAGGGCGGCCCGCCAATTTCCAAGCATCGCAAAGAGGACGACGGCGACGAGGATGGCTCCGTGGAAAAGGTTTTCCTCCACGGTCTTGATCGTTTTGTTAACGAGGACGGCGCGGTCGTAGCCGTCGCGAATCTCGATGCCGGGCGGAAGTTTCGTTTGGATTTCCTCCAGGCGGTCGCGCACGGCCACGGCCACGAGTCGGCTGTTTTCGCCGGCCAGCATGATTGCCGCACCGAGCACGGCTTCTTCACCATCCTCGGTGGACGCGCCCGTGCGGAATGCGTGGCCGACGGACACTGCGGCCACGTCGCCGACGAGGATGGGACGAACACCCCCGGCAAATCGGACGGGCAGTCGCGCGATTTCCTCGGTCGTTGCAACCCGCGTTTTGGAGCGAATGACGATTTGTTCGTTGCCAATCTCGACGAGCCCGCCGCCGACGTTTTCTGAGTTTGCGCGGACGACATCGGCGAGTTCCTCGAAACTGATGCCCGCGCTCATTAGCTTGGTGGGATCGGGGGCGACGACGATTTGCTTTTCAAACCCACCCGAGGTGTTAACCTCGGCCAGTCCTCGGGTGTTTCGCAACAGGGGTTTGATGGTGTATTCCTGAATCAGCGAGAGTTCGAGCAACTGCTCGAAGGGATCGGCGGGCTTGTTGGGTGCGTTGTCGGCGTAGCCGACCACGTAGTAGTAAATCTCGCCGAGACCGGTGCTGATGGGCGCAAGCTGGGGGGCCATGCCATCGGGAAGTTCCTCACGGGCGTTGGTCAGGCGTTCCATCACAAGCTGCCTTGTGCGGAATATGTCGGTACCATCCTCGAAAGTCATCGTGACCTGCGAAAGGCCGAACTTGGACAGTGAGCGGAGTTCGACCATGCGGGGCAGACCCGCCATGGCGCTCTCGATGGGAAAGGTGACTAGTCGCTCGATTTCCTCGGGAGCGAGGGCGGGCACGGCGGTATTCACCTGCACCTGAACATTGGTAATGTCGGGCACCGCGTCGATGGAAAGGCGGAGGGCGGACCATATCCCGGCAACCACCAAGGCCAAGGTGGCGAGAAGCACCAGCACGCGCTGGCGCATAGAGAATTCGATGAGGCGTTCGAGCATAAGAATATCAGTGGCCGTCGGAGCAGCCTTTACCACCGTTGACCGCTTGGAGTTCGATCATCCAAAGGTTTGACGCTCCGGCGGAGACGATTTCATCCCCTTCGAAGAGACCGTCCACGACCTCGATCCGGTCGCCTTGGCGGGAGCCAAGAACCACCGGGGTGCGGAGAAACGCCCCTCCGTTTGCGGCATACACAAAACTTCCGCGCACGGACTCGACGACTGCGCTGGCCGGGATGATGGTGGCCTCACGCCGCCGTGCATCATCCTGACCCAATCGGGCTTGAAGAAAATCCCCGACGCGGAGTTTAGCGTCCTGATCGCTCACGGTGAGGAGGACCTCGGAAGGTGCTCCGGCTTGGACGGCGGGTTTGACGGCGGCGACCGTGGCGGGAAACTCGCCCTGACCGCTTGAGAGATCGATGTGTTGACCGACCTTGAGAGCGGCCGCTTCGGCGGAGGGAACCCACAATGAAGCAGAGGCCGTCTTCTGATCGGATGCCTCTGTGGCGGAGCGGTAGATTTGTGCGGCGATGCCGCTGCGCTCCGGGAGGATGCTGGCGGACTCGACCGGTGCCAAGCTGATGGCCGTAGCCTGCCGGGCAACCTCACTGAGGGTCAGGCCGCGACCTTCCTTAAAACTCCATGGCTCACTAGTGTGTCCCGCCTCAGGCCGCGATGCTGTGGCTTTGGAGGCTGTGCTGATGAGAATCACAGCGGTTGTTGCGGCGAGAAGGGTAAGACTGGCTGTAATGACGATGATTTTTTTCATGGTTTTTTGCTGAATGAGATGTTGGATGGATTGGAGCGGAAGACAGGACCGGAGGCAGGTTGTGGCAGAAAGTTGAGGGCAAAATTCATGGTTTGGCCTCTCTGGGCGAATCAAGTTTCCCCCCTGTTAAAAGATTCAAGTCCAGCAGAGTCCGCCAAGCGTCGAGCACGGCTTTCTGTGAGATCTGTAACGAGTTCAGATAGGCGGACTGAGTATCGAGGTAAAGCTGGGCACCGATGGAGCCGTTGCGGAATTGCGTGTCGGCCAGCGTCGAGGCTTCCTGAATGTTTTGCAAAAGCCCGGAGGGGATCATCCCCAACTGTCTTCTCGTCAACTCGTAGGCTTTCAGACGACTGAGGATTTGCGCCTCAGTCTCACGCTCGGCCTTGACTCGCAAGGCTTCTGCCATCGCGGATCGGGCTTTGGCGCCTTGAATGTTTCCGATGTTCCAATCCCAAATCGGCACACTGGCGGAGATTGCGCCACCGATATTCTGCTCGGTGTCGCCAGCCACATCGCGGCTGAAAAATGGCCCGATAGAGAAGTCGGGGGCGATGTCGAGCCGGGTGGAGGTAAGTTCGCGAGCGGAACGTTCCAATTCTTTCTGCCGAATTTTCAACAGAGGATTGTTGCTCTGCGCGGCAAAAATCATGGCCGTGTCGTCCAGTCTTTTGGTCGGGGGAGTAAGCGATGCCGAGATACGAAGCGGCAGGTTTTGCGGTCTCCCAAGTAGTGAATTGAGCTGGGCGCGGGTTTCCTCCCGACGCAGGGAAGCGTCTTTGATCGCCTCCCCAAGCTCAATCAGGCTAGCTTGGACAAGCCGGATTTCAATTTGCAGCCGTGCTCCGAAATTCGCCTGCGAGTTCAACTGCGAGGCGAGTTCATTGCTCTGTTTGTAAACGGCCTCGGCTGCCTGCGCCTCGGCCACTGCAGCAAGGTGCTCATAAGCGAGCACCCGGATTTGCCCGGCCAGAGAAAGGCGAAACTGCTCAAGGCCCAGTTCGGCAATTTCGATGTTCTTATTCGCGATGGCCTTGCGAAGCGTTCCCTTGCCTGGAAACTCGAACGTCTGCATTACGGACACGCTGAGGGTCGTTCCGTTGCCTTGGAGGATATTTTCCGAGTCTCGGACTTCGCGTCCGCCGAATTCAAAGGAGACCTCCGGGTTTTTGAAGAATCCGGCTTGGGTGCGTTGCCCCCTCGCCGCCGCCACTTCGGCCTCAAAGGATTTCAGTTCGGCGTTGTTTGCCAATGCCATGGACACAAGGGCGTCGATGGAATTGGGAGACACCGAGGTTGGTGTTTCTTGCGCGAAAAGGGCACTGCCTACTATGAGGCCAAGGCAGCACGCGATTAATTGTTTTCGATACATAGTGATTTTGGAATCGCCTCATATTGCAGGCGGATGATGATCGAGCGGTTCAAGAATTCCCCTCGCTATGGGAACTACTGTGGTAGGTGACCCGAATTTTTACCGCCTGCCGTGCTTGGCTCAAAGGGAAGCTGACGACATATGAATCGGTGAAACGCTTGCCACCTCCAGGAGCAGAATCCGTCGGATTGATGTCATCCTGGTCTTCTGCAATCACGTTTCCAGAAGGCCCTATCAACTGAATGTCCACATGGGCACTGTTGCTCAGCTTATGTTTTCTCGCAGAACCAGCGACATAAAGCCGGTCAGAAGTCTCATGCGCTCGAAAACTCAGGACTTGGCACTCTCCAGAATGTTGGACTTCAATCGGAAACGGAGAGTCAGCCAGCTTGAACCAAGTGTCCAGTGAGGTGCAAGCGGCGAGCGACATCATTCCGATGACGATGGTGGCGGCAGGAAAGCCAGAGAATTCATTTGAGAAAAAAGCAGTGAAAGAGAGTTTCATTTTGAGTGTCCTGATTGAGTCGCCCAACGAATGTCATCAGCGCGACGAAGTCATTTTGTTCGGGATTGACCCGGTGGATGCGGGCGAACGGCCCGACTAGACGCGAATCGAGGGCGCACCGCGCCTACGATTCGTCAGGACAACTGAGGAGGATAGTCGATCTCCGATACAGGAGAGTCGGGAACGAAGAACTTTAGAGAAAAATACGCCTCGGGGTATTTGTCTGACAGCACCACAAAAGTCTGCGCCTCGGAAATTGAAATGAGTTTATGGCAGCCAAGATGCTTACAACCGCCTGATTCGTCCGCGTCAGGAGATTGGTCGGATTGGCCTGACGATGCGTCGTCACAACTTTGACGGGCCTCGTGGATGCACGAGAGCAGGTTGGCATTCTCCGCAAAGCATACAACCGACTGTCCGACGGTAGCAGCAAGGAGTAGAGCCAGAAGAAATTTGCTCAAAATCGAGATGGAACGATGCACCCTACAAACACGATACCCCCACGATGTTCGCTGTCAATTAAAAGTAGATTCCAAGAAGATCCCCGCCTGCCAAGCTGGCTTAGGTGTCATTTACTCTTGAGGCAACAGGCCGCGCGCCGGGACCAGTTGATCCAACCCCTGCGACTGGACACAACGGAATGTGAGTCTGCGGGTAGGTTTGTTGTTTAGTGGTTGATGGGAACAAGGCCAGCGCGAACTGGAGCGCAGGCCGTAGGCCGGAGCGGAAGTTCGCGCTGCGCGGCCACCGACGGGGGGCGGTTGCCCAGGCTGCCGTGCGGCCGCTTGAAGTTGTATTCGTAGGCGTAGTTGCTGACGGCCGCGTTGACCTCCCGGAGGTTCAGGAAGAGCTCGCGATCCAGCAACTCCGCCCGCACCTGCGCGTGGAAGCTCTCCACATGGGCGTTCTCCCACGGCGAGCCCGGCTCGATGTAGCGCGGCCCGATCTGTGCCGCTTCCAGCCACTTCTGCACCGACTTGGCCACGAACTCCGGCCCGTTGTCGCTGCGCAGGTATTGCGGCTTGCGGCCGCTGCACACCATGACCTCTTCCCAAGGTGTCGATGAGCCGCGTCCGCCGCAGGAGGAACCGGGCAAAAAAGAGCAGGTCAACTTTACCGATCCGGAGAGTCGGTTCATGAAAACGACCAACGACTTCCAGCAAGGCAACAACGCGCAGGCGGTGGTGGAGGTCGAGAGTCGCCTGGTGGTCGGGCGGCAGGTCACCGATGCACCCAACGACAAAGAGCAACTCGCCCCGACTTTTGCGGCCATCGAGCCGGTGGCCGGGGCCGTGCGGCAAGTTCTGGTGGACAGCGGATTTGTGAGCGAGCAGGCCGTGGGGGAGATGGAGAAAGGGGGCACGGTGCAAGTGCTGGCCGCCGTCAAACGCGAGAAGCACCGGAGGCGGGTCGAGCAGTTGGAAAAGAAAGCCGATCCGCCGGATCCCGGCCGGCAAGCGCCCTTCACCGAACGCATGGCCCGCCGGGTGGCGACCAAAGCGGGGCGCGAGCGCTACACACTACGACAACAAACCGTCGAACCCGTCTCCGGCATCATCAAGGAGGCACTGGGCCTCAGGAGGCACTGGGCTTCCGCCGGTTCTCCCTGCGCGGGTTGGCCAAAGCCAAGACCGAATGGACGCTGGTGACCCGGGCCTACAACCTCAAGCGACTCTTCCACATGAAAGTGCGGCTGCAAACCGCCTGATCGGCCCGGGAGCCAAGCCATTTTCCTCAACCAGCACGCTGACCGAGCCCCCAAGATCCATCCCCGACGCCATCTGCAGAAATCGCCCGGCCGGAAATTTGGAAAAATCCTACGGCTCCTGAACCCAGCGTTTCCTCAAGTCCGACAGGCTGCTACCATATGCCCTCTACCTGTGGCGGTGACCTGAGGGTCGCCGATATGCGACCATCCGACCTGCCCACCATCCCGACCAATGCCACACCTGAGTTGGAACGAAGTTCGCGAGCGCGCCATCCGCTTCTCCCGCGAGCATTCGGGCGACCGGTCGGAGAGCGCTGACAAGCAGACGTTCTGGAACGACTTCTTCAACGTCTTCGGCCTTCGCCGTGCCTCCCTCGCCTCGTTCGAGGCCAACGTCCGCAATCTCCATGGCAACACCGGGGCGATTGACCTCCTCTGGAAAGGCCGCCTGCTCGTCGAGCACAAGAGCTTCGGCCAGGACCTCGGCCTCGCGGAGACCCAGGCCTTCACCTACATCGAGGACCTTACCCGCGAGCAGCGCTGGGACGAGATCCCGCGCTTCGTCCTCATCTCCGACTTCGCCCGCTTCGTCCTCTATGACCTCGAGCCCGAGGAACAGCGGGACCTTCCTCTCTTCGCGGGCCGCCAGGTCCAGCCGCACCACTTCACCCTCGCCGAGTTTCCGCGCCATGTCCGGCACTTTGCCTTCATGCTCGGGCAGACGCGTGTGCGCCTCGACCCCGAGGACCCGGCCAATGAAAAAGCCTACGCCCGCATGTGCGAGCTGCACGACGCGCTCAAGACCGGAGGCTTCACCGGCCACGAACTCGAACGCCTCCTCGTCCGCATCCTCTTCTGCATGTTTGCCGAGGACACCGCCATCTTCGCGCCAGACGCCTTCACGCAGTTCATCCGCACCCAGACGCGCGCCGACGGAACGGACTGCGGCGCCAAGCTCAACGAACTTTTCGACTGGCTGAACAACCCCGCGGCCGACGGCCCGCTGGCCGACACCGACCCATTCGCCGGTTTCCGCTACGTCAATGGCGGCCTCTTCGCCGAGCGCCTCGGCTTCCCGCGCTTCACCCGCGCCATGCGCGACGCACTGCTCTACTGCTGCGATTTCCAATGGGCGCGCATCTCCCCCGCCGTCTTCGGCTCTCTCTTCCAAGGAGTCATGGAAGACCGCGCCCGCCGCCAACAGGGCGCGCACTACACCAGCGAGCGCGACATCATGAAAGTGCTCCGCTCCCTCTTCCTGGACGACCTCCGCGCCGAGTGGGACCGCGTGAAAGCCGACCGCTCGACCCGGCGCGCCACCGGCCTCGAAGGCTTCCACCAAAAGCTCCGCTCCCTCCAATTCCTCGACCCCGCCTGCGGTTGCGGCAACTTCCTCGTCCTTGCCTACCGCGAACTCCGCGCGCTCGAAATCGACGTCGTCCGCGAGCTCGCCGCCGGCACCGGAGGTCAGCAACTTCTCCCCATCGTCAACGTGGATCAGTTCCACGGCATCGAATACTCCGAATGGCCCGTCCGCATCGCCGAGGTCGCCCTCTGGCTCATGGACCACCAGATGAACAACACCGCGAGCGAGGTTTTCGGGCAGCCCGTTGACCGCCTCCCGCTCACCTCCTCGCCGCACATCGTCCACGGCAATGCCCTGCGCTTGGATTGGAACACCATCGTCCCCCGCGAGCGGTGCAGCTTCGTCATGGGGAATCCGCCTTTTGTGGGCAAGCACTACCAGAACGACGAGCAGCGCGCCGACATGCGGGCGGTGTTCGGCGAATCCACCACCACGGGCGACCTCGACTACGTGACCTGCTGGTATGTGCAAGCCGCGCGCTACAGCGCCGGAACCCGCATTCCTGGTGCCTTTGTCTCAACCAACTCCATCACGCAAGGCGAGCAGGTTCCGGCTCTCTGGAGCGTTCTCTTCCGCCGGCATCATCTCAAAATCCACTTCGCCCACCGCACCTTCGCTTGGCAGAGCGAAGCACGAGGGCGAGCCCACGTCCACGTCGTCATCATCGGATTCGGGGCTTTCGATGTGTCGCGCAAGCTCATCACCGATTACGAAGGCGATCCGGACAATCCACTCGTTGTTGCCGTAGACAATATCTCTCCCTACCTCACCCCGGGCTCCGACTCTTTTGTCACGAAACACCGGCAACCACTCTGTGCGGTTCCGACGATGCGCTGCGGGAACAAGCCGACCGACGGCGGCCACTTCATTTTCACCGATTCTGAGCGCGAAGAATTCCTCCGCTCCGAGCCGGGTGCGGCCAAATTCTTCCGCCGCTTCACCGGCTCCGAGGAGTTTATCAACGGCAACATGCGGTGGTGCCTGTGGCTGCGGGACGCCGCACCCCATGAATTGCGGAGTTTGCCTCGCGTCATGGAACGAGTCGAACTCGTCAGAAACATGCGCGCCAGCAGCACGGCGCGACCAACTAGAGAGGCAGCAGCGAAGCCAACCCAGTTCTTTTACGAGTCACAGCCTGACACTGACTACATCCTGATCCCCGAAGTTTCCTCTGAGCGTCGCAGCTATATTCCGATGGGCTTCATGCTCAGCGAGGTCATCTCCGCAAACACGAATTTCCTTATTCCTTCGTCTGATTATTACCTCTTTGGGGTGCTAACATCGTCGATGCACATGGCGTGGATGCGGACCGTTGGGGGACGACTAGAGTCGCGCTACCGCTATTCCGGCAGCATGGTTTACAACACCTTTCCCTGGCCTTTCACTCAAAGGAGCGCGGGCGTCCCGCCCGCATCGTCACAAAGCGGGCAGGATGCCCACGCTCCTGTCAGCGGCACCTCGGAAGCCTCCCTGCGGGCCAAAGTCGAAGCCTGCGCCCAAGCCGTCCTTGCCGCGCGCGAACCGCACCTTCCGCCCCGCGGACTCTCGAACCTGGCCGACCTCTACGATCCGCTGACCATGCCCGCCGAGTTGGCCAAGGCACATGCGGCCTTGGACCGCGCCGTGGAGAAATGTTACCGGCCCGAGCCGTTCCATTCCGACCGCGAGCGGGTCGAGTTTTTGTTCCGTCTCTACGAACAACTCACCGCCCCGCTCCTCCCCGCCAGCCCGGTCTACCCCGCCAAACGCCCCCGCGGCTCCGCCGCGAACCCCTCGCGCCCTCGCCGCAGCCGCACGCCCGGCCTGCCCGAGGCGTCCTGAAACGTCTTTGTGCCGGCGTGCACAGCCTTTGTGCACGCGAGCACACGCCTTGTGCCACCCCGCACAGAGCTTGTTCCTGCCTGCACCAGCGTTGTGCCAGCGCGCACAGACCTTGTTCCCACGGGAACAGCCTTTGTGCCAGCGCGCACAAGCCTTGTTCCTGCAGGAACAGGCTTTGTTCCCGCGCGCACACCTTCTGTTCCTGCGTGCACAAAGCCTGTTCCCGCGTGCACGGGGGCCGGCAAGCCGGTGAGGACACCGGCTCTACAGAAGAGACCATGTCTTCGCTTCGCCCTCGTGCCGATGGCAAGTCGGCCGACGGAGCGGCGGCTTCAGCCGCCGCCGATTCCCGCGCGGCAAAGCCGCCAAACCTACTCCTCCGGCCGGTCTCCAAACCCGAGGGTTTTCGGTCATCGGCCGGATAAAGGTCGGGTCATGATGTGCTTTATCGGGGAAACTCCTGCTCCATGACTGACGCCCAACCGCACCCGGCCCGCATGACGCAGGTCTATGCGTCGCTGCTTTCCCTGGCCGCTCCGATGCTGCTGGGGCAGGCCGGGCAGGTGCTGTTGCAACTCACCGACACGATCATGGTGGGCCGCGTCGGGCCCGTCCCGCTGGCCGGGGCGGCGCTGGCGGGGAATCTCGTGATGTTCGCGCTGTATTTCGCCTATGGCTCGCTCGGGGCCGTGGCGCCG
This sequence comes from uncultured Chthoniobacter sp., assembly GCA_964609925.1. Classification (GTDB taxonomy): domain Bacteria; phylum Verrucomicrobiota; class Verrucomicrobiia; order Chthoniobacterales; family JACTMZ01; genus JACTMZ01. The sequence continues at coordinate 50,567 of CAZSUJ010000005.1, forward strand.
ACCATCGGCCAGGCCTTCGGCGCCAAGGATTACGGCACCCTGCGCACCGTGGCCCGGGCATCCGTCCGACTCGCCTTGGCGGTGGGAACCTTCATTGCCGTGGCGCTCACGACGCTCGTGCCATTCCTCGGCCACATGGGACAGCCGCCCGAAGTCGTAGCCATCACGGGTGGTTATCTCGCGCTCCTCGCTTGGTCCATGCCAGCCGCAATGCTATGCCTCGTCCTCGGCCAGACTGCCGAGGCGGTCAACCGTCCGTGGCCGGTCATGATCATCATGGCCGGGGCGGTGGCGTTGAATGCCGGACTGAACTTTGTCCTGATCTTCGGGCATCTGGGCTTTCCGGCGCTCGGGCTCGAGGGCGCAGGCTGGGCGACATTCATCTCGCGCTTGGTGCAAGCGGCGGTGCTCCTGGCTTGGATCCGGCGGGACCGCGTTTTTCTCGCCCTAAAGGAATGGCGCGAGACGGGGAGCGTGGCGGCGACCTTCCGCACCCTTCTCCGCGAGGGATTGCCGGTGGCGGGGCAGGATGTGCTGGAGGGAGGATCCTTCGCGGTGGGCAGCCTGATGCTCGGCTGGCTCGGCACGACCGCCCTGGCCGCGAACCAAGTCACGATCAGCATCGCCTCGCTGGCGTGGATGTTTCCCATCGCACTTTCGACGGCAGCGAGTGTCCGAGTGGCGCAGGCCGCGGGGGCCGGGGATCTGGCCGGGGCGCGCCGCGTGGGGCTGGCGGCAGTTGTCCTCGGGGTCGGCATCATGGGCGCCTGTGCCGCCGTTTACATAACCAGCGGTCATTTCCTCGCGGGGCTGTTCACCTCCGACCCAGCGGTGGTCGCTTTGGCCGGCCAGCTCGTAACCATCGCGGGCATCTACCAAATCTCCGATGCCATCCAGTCGGTGAGCCTCGGGTCATTGCGCGGGCTGCTCGACAACCGCGTGCCGCTGGTGGCCAATGCCGTCTGCTACTGGCTGCTCAGCCTCCCGACGGTCTACCTCCTCACCTTCGTGCTCGACTGGGGTGCCTTGGGCGTGTGGATCGGCTATCTCCCCTGGATGATGCTCACGGGGGTTTTCTTCCTTTGGAGGTTCCTGCGGCGGACGCGGGAACACCCGGTTTCCGCGCAGACGTGCGGGTGAGGCGGATCAGGGGCGCCGACGGCGACGCAGGGCAAAGCCGGCCGCAACGGCGGCGGTCAGGGCGAGGAGGGCCGTGGTCGAGGGTTCGGGGACTGCGGTGACGAGGAGTTTGAAGGAGTCGTTCTCGACTTCCTGACTCACGACAACACCGGGCGCGAGTCCGCTGAGGTAGACATTCGCGAAGGTGAAGCTATTGGTGAATCCCGAGGCCGCGGGACCGATCATGGTGAAGACGTCGCCGACGTTCGCGTTGTAATTCGTGAAGGAAAAGTAGGCGTCCCCCGCGAATGATCCATGACCGACCCCGGCGAAAAAGATCACGTCCTGGTTCCCGACGCCGAAGATGTCCATGTAGAGCTCACCCGTCACGGTCTGCTCGTAGGCCCCGAGGAAGGTCGCGCTCGCGGCGTAACGAAAGTCGGTGCCGATGGTCGTCGTGCCGGCATCCTGCATGATGGCGTTGTTGGTCCCCTGGGTGAGGAACGACGCGCCGGAGGTGTTGGTGAAGGCTCCCTGGTTGCTGTTGGTGCTTCCCGAGAGCCAGAGCGTCCCGGACACGACCCCGAAGTTCGTGACCCGCAGGTTGTTGCCGCCGGAGTAATAGACGGCCGACTGCCCGGCGCCGGTGCCAACCACTGTGCCGCCAGCGTTGACCACGAGGGAATTCGACAGTCCACCATCCACCCAGACCCCACGGCCAGCGTTGCCGGAGCCGCCGTAGACCTTGCCGCTCACGCTGAGGTCCACCCGACCGAAGCCGTGCGTGCCCGCGGTGACATTCTGCGCGAAAACTCCCACCGAGTTGGTTCCTTCGGCAGTGATCTGCGAGGTGGCCTCGACGTTGATCTGGATGTTTCCGTTGCCTCCGCCCGAGCTGGTTCCCGAACTACCCGCCCCGCCGGTCGATCCCGCGAAGGCGCCGGTCAATCCGCCGCCGCCCCCGATGGACTGTGCGAGAATACCGACGGCGCCATTGCCGATGACATTGATGTCGGCCGCGTTGGTGATCGTGATGTTTCCGCCGTAACCAAGCGAAGCCCCGGGATTGAGCGCGGGCGCGTTCGTGGTCAGACCACCGGACGCCGAGGGATTCGCGATGCCGCCACCGCCGCCGATGGATTGCGCCACCAAGCCGTGCGAGCCCGCGCCCGTGGTGACGATCGAGGCATTGGAGGCGAAGGCGGCGTTGATGGCACCGCCGGCGAAGTATTGCGTGTCGCTGCTGTTCCCGCCCGACGCACCGAGCGTGACCGTTCCCGTGGTCTGACGCGTGGTGACCAAGCCACCACCGCCGCCGATGGACTGGAGGACGACGCCGAATGCATTCGCGCCGGAAGTCTCAATGGTGTTGGTGCTCGCAACGTTGATCGCGCCGCCCACCCCGCCGCCTTTGCTGGTGCCGCCGAGTTGGATGTTCGGCGCGGGGTTGGTCACGCCGGACATGGTCTCGCTGCTGCCGGAGCCGGCGAGTCCGCCGCCGGCGCCGATGGACTGCAGCAACACGCCGTGGGCCGACTCACCCACCGTGCCGAGGGTGGCCGAACCGGTGAAACCAATGTTCCCCGCGGAGCCCTTGGCGTCCGGCATGCTGCCGAGACGGATCGTTCCCGTTGCAGCCTTCGAGGCATCCGTGGCCATGCCGCCGCCTCCTCCGATGGATTGCGCGAGCACTCCGTAGGCCGCGTAGCCGCTGGTGTTCGTTCCGGTGGAAATCGTGCCGCCCACTTGCAGCGTCACCGGACCGGCATTGCCCTGGCCGTTGGTCGCCCCGACCTGCACATCGAGGTCGGCGATGGCGGGCCCGCTCGTTCCGAAAATGGTCGAGGCCTTGCCGCCGCCGGCGCCGATGGATTGCGCGACCAGGCCGTGCGACCAATCGCCCAGCGTGGTGGTCGTCGAGGAAAGGTTCTGCGTGATCGTCACCGCGCCGCCGTTCATCGCGTCGCTGCCGCTGAGGTTGATGCCCAGCGAGACGTCCGCACGCAGCGGCAGCACACCCACACTGATCGCGGGCGCGAGGAGCGGCTTGCCGCCCGCGGAGGCCACGCCACCGCCGCCGGCCACCGACTGTGCGAGCACCCCGACGGCATCCGCCTCGGCGGTCGTGACCTGGCCACCTTGCAAGACGGCCACGGTTCCTCCCGCCGCCGCATCGGTGCCCGACGTGGTGCGGTTGACCCCGATGCCCAAACCGAGCGTGGTGTTGGCGTCCGCGGTGCCGTCGGCCCCGACGCCGCCGCCGCCGGCGATGGACTGGGCGAGAATGCCGTTGGCGCCGTAGCCCGCGGTGCCGACCACGGAAAGATTCGAGACCGTGACGGCGCCGCCGGAACTGGAATCGCCTCCCCTCCCGCCCACCGCCACATCGATCGAGAAAAATCCGGTCGGGTCCATCAGGCTGAAGAATCCGGGGTTGGCTCCGCTGGTGGCCGAACCGCCGAGACCGCCACCACCACTCACCGACTGTGCGAGGACGCCGTGGGCGCGGCCGCCGTCGGTGGAGATGTTGCCTGTGTTTTCAACCAACGCCGCGCCGCCTCCCCCGCCCGATCCGCCGGTGCCTCCCACCGAAACATCACTGCTATAGCCCCTCGAGGAGAAGATCTCGGACGGGATCGAACCCGTTTCGAGGCTCGCGTTGGCGTCGGCGGTGCCGCCCTTGCCGCCCCCGCCGCCGATGGATTGCGCAGTGATGCCATTCGCGTCACCTCCCAACGTGGTGATGGTCCCGGCGTTGGCGACCGTGACGGAATATCCGGAGGCGTTGGTGATGTCCGCCGAACCACCGCTGCCGCCAGTCCGTCCGATGGTCACGCTGGCCGAGTAGCTGTTGTTGCCGCCCGCGGCACTCCCGCCGCCGGCCGCCCCGCCGCCACCGCCAACGGCCTGGGCAAGGATGCCGTGCGAATCCGAGCCTGCAGTCGAGATCGAGCCCTGGTTGGTCACGACGGTCGGGCCGGCGTTGCCACCGCCGCCGCTCTGTCCACCGATGGCAAGGGTGAGGATGATGTTGGTGTTTCCCGAGTCTGACCCACTCGAGACGTTGGCCTTGGCATTGCCCACGCCGCCGCTCCCGCCGCCGCCGCCGATCGATTGGGCGAGGATGCCATGGGAGGATTGCGCGTGGGTGGTGATGGACGAGGTCGCGCCGGAGTTGGTCGCGTTGACAAACGAGACCTCGCCGCCGCGTCCGCCGCCACCGCCCTGACCGCCGAGTCCGAGGGTGAGCGAACCGGTGGTGGAGTCCTTGGCGAAGATCGCGTTGACCGCGGTCGAGTCGCCACCGTGTCCGCCGCCGCCGCCAATCGATTGCATCAAGGCGCCGTGCGAGCCGTCGCTGTAGGTCTGGATGCTGCCGTTGTTCTGCGCCGTGATGACGCCGCCGGCGGAGGCGGCTCCGCCGCTGCCACCGATGACGAAATTGGCCACTCCGGCGAAGGGCACTCCCTCGGATTCGCCGCTGACCGCCACCCCCTTGCCCACAGCGGAGCCGGCCTGACCGCCGCCGCCGCCGATGGATTGCGCGAGGATGCCGTGGGAGTCCGCACCATCCTGATTCATGAAACCATTGGTCGCGCCCGGCACGCCGGTCGTGATGACGCTGCCCGTGTCCAAAGTGACATTGACCGCTCCGCCGCCCCCGCCGCCGTTCCCGCCGCCGCCGAGGGCCAGGTTGATGTCGATCAAGGCCGAGGCCGAATACGAAAGCGCGTTGCCGCCGGTGCCGCCGCCACCGCCGAGCGATTGCAGGATCACGCCGGCCGAATTGTTGCCCGAGGTGGTGATGGCGCCGTCCTGGTCCAGAAACACGGAACCGCCCGCACCCCCCGTCGCGCCTTTCCCGCCGATGCCCAGATCGACAAGGAATCCGGCGGCATGGGAACCGCCGCCGTGGCCACCACCGCCGCCGATGGACTGTGCGATGATGCCGGCTGAGTGGTCGGACTCCGTTGTGATCGAACCGCCGGCCGCGACCGAGACTACACCTCCCGCGCCACCCGATCCGCCCTGGCCGCCCACCGAGACGAAGAGGCCCACCGCATTGCCGCCGTTGCCGCCGCCGCCGCCGATGGACTGCGCGAGAATTCCGACCGAGTTCGTGTCCTTGGTCGTGACTTGGGAATCCGTGGAAGTGTTCACATCGACCTCACCTCCCGCTCCGCCCTGGCCGCCTTTGTCGCCGACGAACAATGCGGGATGCTTGCCGCCCGCATTTCCCCCGGCGCCGCCGATGGACTGCGCAATGATGGCTGGTGACGCGGTGCCAGTGCCGGCCCCGTCACCCGTCGTGACGCTGCCCACATGAATCACCGAGACGGTGGCCCCGGGGCTGGCCGAACCGCCGGAAGATGACGAGTTGTTGCCCACGACGAGGCCGTTGGTCGAGTTCGTGTTGCCGCCGGCGGCAAGGATGTTGTTGATCAACCCGCCGCCGCCCGAGCTCAACGCCACGATGCCGTAGGCGCTTGCCCCGACCGTGGTGATCGTGCCCGCATTGCTGATCGTGACTGCAGCGCCGACTCCGTCCGTCTCGCCGCCCGAGTTGCCGAGGTAGGATTCCTCGTCACCGTTGTTCGATGTGGCCACCGCGGCGCCACCGAGGCTGAGCCCCGCGAGCCCGACGGAGAGCGTGCCCTCCGTCGCGATATTGGCGGTGTTTGTCACCGTGACGGACGAGGCGCTGCCGAAGCCGGTGCCGTTGACCGTCTGCGAGCTGAATGGATTGAGGAGCAGGTCGGTGCCGGCGCTGACGGCGAGGATACCGGCCGAGAAGACCGAGTTCGAGTTGCCGGTGGCGATGAGCGCACCCTCGCTGACCACCTTCACGTTGCCCGCTTGGACCGTCGAGTCCTTCTTCGGGTCGTTGGCCACGTAAACCTGACTGGCCGCGAAGACCCCGACTCCGGTGTCACCCGTCGCGCGGATGATCGTGCCGGTTTTGAGGCCGACTCCGACATCATTGCCGAAGGCGGTGTTGGTCGGGCCGCCGTCGATGAATTGCGCCCCCGTCGCCGTGGCCATGATGCCAACGCCGGAGACTGCCGAGTTGCTGATTGATCCGCTGGCGAGCAACACGCCCACCGGCGCGGCGATGTTCGTCCCGTAGGTGCCCCCCGGCCCCGTCGCCGTCGCCGCCGAAATGCCCGCGCTCACGATGTCCTTGTTCGGATTCGAGACGATGATCGGACCGTTGGCTGATTCCACCGAGACCGGGCCGCCCGCGTAGGTGACGCTGCTGTTGGTCCCCTGGAAACCGAAAGACGCCGCCGAGATGCCGCTCATCGCCGCCATGCGGAAGGCCAACGGGTAAAGCGGCGTCGAGGCCAGGTAGTTTCCGTCGCCCTCGACCACGATGCTGCCGAGATTCAACACCACGACCTCCGAGCCTTGGCGGTAAGTCTGGCTGTTTGCCGAACTGCCGCCCGGCAACCCGAGGGCGACGATGGCCCCGTTGCCCACCTCGCCGGTCTGCGCGCCGGGCGCCTGACGGAAGATGAGGTTGCCCTCGTTGACCACGGTCACCGTTCCGCTCTGGTTCGAGTAACCGAGAACGAACCCCGAGCCCGGAAAACCGTTCGTGTAAGCGTAAAGGCCGAAGGGATTCGTCGCCACGAGCCCGTAGCTCTCCGTTTGCCCGGGATAAAAACCGACCCCCACCGAGACCGGCAGCACGCTATTGTTCGTCGTCACCGCGGTGATCTGGTTGGAGCCGACGGTGACGCTGACATCACCGGTGGTCGTGATGTTGGTCGAGATGTCGGCCATGCCGGGCTGAACCAGCCATGCGACCACCGCACAGAGAGCAAACAGTCGCGAAATGGTAGGTGCGCGGTTCATCGGTGGCCGCCCCCCGGACCTGCCCATCGCCTGCGGTCGCCGAGGCTTGATACGCAGGGCCGGAGAGCCTTGGGACATTGGAACCGCCGAAGCAACGGGTCAAGCGCGGACCCCTCCCCGCGGTCAAAGGCTCCGCAATGCCTCGCGCAGACGCTCATCAAGTTCGGTTTCCGGCGCGTTTTCGCGCAGGTCGCTCGGCGTCATGATGACGTCCACCTTGTCCAACCCCGTGCGGTGCGCGAGCACGAACAGCTCCTCGGCCGCCGGATCCCCCATGGCGAGGCAGCCGATCGACGCCGCGCCGCCGTGAATCATGATGTCGCCGCCCAAGGTCGCTGGATCGCGTCCCTCTTCGCGGGCGCGTGCCAAATCCTCGGCGTTCGGATAGTTCACCCGCAGGGAAAGGTGGAAGCGGCTGTTCGGATTGAGCAACTCGATCCCGTAGAAACCCTCCGGCACTTGACCGTCCCCTTCCTGCCGCTTCGGTCCGCGTCCGCCGCTCGCCGCGAGGATCGGATAGCTCCGCACCAACCGGAGTCGCCCCCGGGCATCCGGCGCATGGAGATCGAGCCGCTTCTCGGCCTTGTAGGCGACCATGACCAACCGCGGCGGCGGATACTCCACCCCTGCCTTGTGGAAATCCGGCCGCAACCGCCCGTCCACCGCGTCACCCAATGCCGCGATCACCTGCTCGACCGTCCGCGGTTGCGGCGGCAGGGCGGGGGGCACCGTCCGCTGACGCCAAAACCACACCACCGCGCCCGCGATGAAGACCAGCAAAGCAAGAAAGACCCCGAGAATCCGCACGTCCCGCACTCTGGCCACCGCCCCCCGCCTTGCCAAGCCGCCGCCGCGTGCTTCACCCCGAACCGGGGAAAAGCCGCGCTTCGCAGGGACGCGAACCCTACCGCGTCAGGAGCCGGTTGAATCCGGCCCGTTCGAAATGCTCGTCATGGGTGAAGGCGTCCTTGAGGCGGAGTTCGCGCATGACGACGAAGCTGGTGACATCGGTGAATGAGTATTGTTGGTCGCGGTGCTTGAGGAAGTAGTCGCGAGCTTGGGCAAAACGATCCGGTCCGATCCCGGCCACCGTGAGGGCCGCAGACTGGTCCAGCATGCCGAAAAACGCATCAAGCGCCCGGGTGGCCCCGCGCACCATGAGCAACGTGGCGGTTTCATCAACCACGTAGTCGGTGGTCACAAGCGGCGTCTTCTTCCGGGCCAGTCGCGAGAGCAAGCCCCGGGCTGCCTCGTGCCAAGAATCCCGGCGATCGAACAGGCTATACCAGCCCATCGTGTCCACGAACACCGGCTTCACGCGTCGTAGATCAAAGCATCGGCCCGGCGCGCATCCAGCCCACCGCCCAGATCCTCGGCGCTCTCGGCTAGTCGGTAAACGGGATCGTCAGACGAGATGCTCTTGGCGGCAACCGTCGGGACCAGTTCGCCGACGAGCCGGTTGCGATAAGTGAGACGGAAGCTCTCCCCGCGGAGCAGACGCCCGACCACGCCTTTCGTGTTTTGCCGGACTTCAAGCATCGAGATAGTGGTCATTGGAGACGAGTGCCACTCAAAGTGCCACTTGTCAAGACAAGGGGGGCTTCGGGGTGCCTCCGAGTGCTCCCCGCCGCCCTGCGCAGGCGAAATGTGCTTCGCAAACGGGAGCGGCTCGGGGAAAGATGCACGTATGTCCGTCCGGTGGGGTGCGTCGCAGTTCCGGTCAACACCTCGAAATTCACGGGTTGCCGGGCTGGCTCAATCGGATTCTCGATGAAGGCCAAACTGCTCATCTCTGCTGTCGCTTGGGTTGCAGCCTTGACGCCCTGCTTTGCTGCAGATTTTGGTCTGAGAAAGCTTTCAGATACCGAGGTCAACCAAGGTGTTCCATACATCTTGGCTGAATACGGTTTTCCGAAGCTTGGATACTATGAATTTCGAGATGGCATCACCGTGCTGCAACTCGTCGCATTCTTGGGCGGGATTTTGCCGGAGACCGGGGGCGATTCGGTGAAAGTATTGCGCAACCGAAAAGCTATCTCGGTAAGCATACGACAAGCGCTGGATGATGCTTCGAGAGATGTAGTCCTACGTCCTGCCGATCGAGTCATCGCTCCCACGCAAGGATGTTTTGGAGGCGGGCTAACAACGGAGGAGCTGGCTCTCCTCAACAAGAGACTTTTGGCGAAATTCGAAGAACGGTGAACAGGCCTCTGAACTACACTCCTGAGCCATGCTTGAGATAATCCTTAGAAGCATCGTTGCCTTGCTCAATGCCATCATGGGTCTGTTCGGTCTGGCGCATTGGCTGGATCGACGCATGTCCGAGTCTTCCACGGTGGGCAGGTCCAAGATGGACGACGAAGCCCACGACTGGCGTGAGAAGATCCTCTTTTCCTGGTGGATCGCTTACCTGCTGATAGTGACGTTTCTGGGAGGCTGCGGCTGGTTGCTTTGGAGCGAGTTCTTCCGCCAATGAGCCGTGGCCGGAACCTCGAGGCTCGGTGCGGCGGTCGGAGACGACGACCCTCCAGAGTTCGCTCTGCTTGAGGGCGAGCGGCGCGGCGCTCACGCGCAACCGCCCATTGACACAGCGCACGCAAAAGCGCACGTTTCCAGCATGCAAACGGTCACCGCCACGACAGCCCGGTCGATGATTTACAAGCTGATGGATGATGCGGCGGAGTCACATGAACCGATCCAGATCACGGGCAAGCGCGCCAATGCCGTGCTGGTAGCCGAGGAAGATTGGCGGTCCATTCAGGAGAGCCTGTATTTGGTGTCGATTCCCGGCATGAGGGAGTCGATACGTGAAGGGCTGGCCACTCCGGTGGCCGCGTGTGCCAAGAAACTCGTTTGGTGAAATACCTCCTGGTCTTCACCAAGCAAGCGCAGAAGGACGCCAAAAAGCTGGCCAGCGCCGGTCTCAAGCCGAAGGCGCAGCTTCTGTTGGACGTTCTGGCCGTCGATCCCTTCCAGAACCCTCCTCCTTACGAAAAGTTGGTGGGGGATCTCGCTGGTGCGTATTCGCGGAGGATCAACATCCAGCACCGGCTGGTTTACCAGGTGCTCAAGAAGGAACGCGTGGTGAAGGTTCTGCGCCTTTGGACCCACTACGAGTAGGAGAGGCAGGCCGAGATTTCAGGGCCAGCGACTTCATTGGCAACTGGCTGTCCAGCCAGCTAGAGAGACCGGCGGCAGGGAGCAATCTGACTCCGATCATCGCGCCTGCAGGCGCTCAGGCGAGGTCTTCGCGCAGGGTGAAGACCTCGACCGCCTCGGTCTTGCCGCGGACGGTCACGCGGCCGAGCGGACGGAGCCAGTCGGCGTGGCCGCAATCTTCGGCCGTGGGGCCGGCGATGACGCAGTCCACCTTGAACGTCTTGGTCTCGTCCTGCAGGCGCGCGGCGAGATTCACCGTGTCGCCGATGACGGTGTAGTTGTGGCGGGCGGCGGAGCCCATGTTGCCGGCGACCACGCGGCCGGTGGCGAGGCCCATGCCGGTGTCGAGCCTCGGGAGGCCGGCGGCGGTGCGGGCCGCGTTGTAGGCCCCGAGGACGCGTCGCACATCGCGGGCGCAAGCCACGGCGCGGCGGGCGTGGTCGGGGGTCTCGACCGGGGCGCCGAAGACGGCCATGACCGCGTCGCCGATGTATTTGTCCACGATGCCGCCGTGGGCCTCGATGACGCGGGTCAATTGGGTGAAATAGTCGTTGAGCGTCGCCAGGAGGGCGGCGGGATCGGCGGCCTCGCTCAGCCCGGTGAATCCGCGCACATCGGTGAACATGATGGTCACGGGCTTCTCCTCGCCGCCCAGAGCGTCCGGCCGGCGGAGGAGCTCGGCCGCGACCTCCGGGGAAACATTGCGGCCGAGGAGATCGCGGACCTTGTCACGTTCCACGAGGCCGCGGGCCATGTCGTTGAAGGACACGGCGAGCTGGCCGAGTTCGTCGCGCGAGCGGACGGGGACGGGTTCATCGTAAACTCCCTCCCCGATGCGCCGGGCGCCGGCGGACAAATCCTGCACCGGTCGGCTGATGCCGCGGGCCAGCCAGACAGCGACGATGCCGGAGAGCAGGAGCGCGAGAAGGGTGAGCCATGTGAGATTGGCCTCGAGGCGGCGGAAGGGGGCGAGTTCGCGCGAGAGCGGGCGCTGGAGCAACGCCTGTGCGCGGCCGTCGCCGGGCAGCGCCCGCAGGGTGCCGATCCATGTCTCGCCGTCCACCTGGCAATCGAAGAGGGAACCGTTGGCGGGGCCAGTGGCTGCGGGGAGCGCTGCGCCCATGGCTGCGCGCACGGACGGAGGAAGACTGGACGCGACGACGACGGGGCCCGTTCCGCCTTGGCGAAGGAAACTCACCTCGACGCCCGTGAGGTCACGGAAGTCGGTGGCGAAACGGTCGTCCGCCGGAAATCCGGCGACGATCCAGCCGAGCGGTTCGGGCAGGAGGAGCGGCACGGCGACCAGCAGCGCGAGGGAGCCGTCCGCCGCGCCCTCGAAACGGATCGCGCGCAGATCGTCCGACTGCTCGGCCTCGGCCACGAGCGCGGGGAAGTCGTAGGGCGGGAGTCCTTCGAGGGATGGACGGGAGGTGTCAGCCTGGAGTTCGGCGTCGAGGGAGACGAGTTGGAGGAACGCGGCGTCGCGCATGCGCAGGCGGTAGTTCTCGAGTCCGGAAACCAGCGTGCGGCGCTGGAGCGGGTCGGCGAAGTCTTCCGTCTCGCCGTAGAGGCGGCGGAAGGCCCAGTCGTCCGACATGAGCCGCGCCCCGAGCGCGAGCTTGTCGAGCCGGAGGCGGAAGACGCGCTCGAACACCTGCGCGGCGGCCCGGAGGTCCTCATCAATGGCGCGGCGGGCGTTCTCGAGGTTGGCGCGGCGGACGAGGAGGAGGTTCAACCCCAGCACGGCGGCGAGGAGCAGCACGAAGGAGACGAGGAGGCGGTCGCGGAAACGGGTCATGCCACTCAGCGGTAGGGACCAGCGTCACCGCCGGCGGAGGGCGCCTGGCGACGACGAAAATCCGGACGCAGCCGCAACGCGACGGGCGGGACGGTCTGTCCGGCCACCGCCTCGAGGCGGACCGGGGCGCCGCGCAGGCGCGGATGCCAGACTTCGATCGTCCCCTTGCCCGCGGGAAGGCCGCGCAAGGCGACCCGACCGTCATCACGGCTGACCGCGGTGAAAGGCGTGGCCGTGACGAAGACGTAGGCGACCATCCAGTCGTGGATGTTGCAGCCGAGCGTCACGATTCCCGGGCGATCGAAGAAGACGTCAGCCGGGGCCTCGCCGCTGTAGAGCGGGATGTCGAACTTCTTGGCCTCGGAGAACGAATACACGTGGTGCGCGACCTCGTCGCGGTTGGGGAACTTCACGTGGCTGCCGACCGGAACGATGGTGAGTTCGGGCTCGAAGCGCCGGTCCACCTGCACGATCTCCACGACCTTGGGAGCGACGCGCGGGGCACCGGCTTCCGGAGTGAAGGTGACAACCGCCCCGGCCACCGGGCGTCCCTTCTCGTCGGTCACGGTCACGTCCGCCTCGGCCGCGCCGGCCCGTGCCACGACGAGCAGAAGCAGGGCGAAGCCGAGGCTAAAATGCGGCTTTGGCAGCCAGTTGGACGAGGAAGGCATGGTAGGTGATCGCGCTGCGCGAGGTGTGCTGGAATTCGCCGGTGAGTTCGAGAGAAATGTCGGGCGTGAGCGCGAAGGCCGCCCCGGCCGCGAATGCCTGCGTGAGCGCATCGAGGCGGTAGGCGGTGAGCGGACGGCCGAAAATCGTGTTGCCCGGCTCAACGACCGACGAGACGGAAACAATGTCCGGCCGCGGCGGCGTGGCGAACGAGACGACATCACCGTAACGCACGCGGTAGCCGCCGGAGAACGACCAACGGCCCTCCGGTGCCCACCGCAGGGTGAGTCCGCCTTCGTTGCCCTGTCCGCTGAAGAGCGCGGATTCCGCGAAGCGCGCATCGAAGCGGTAGAGCGCCTCCAGGGACCACGCTTCGGCGAGGGGCTGCGTCCACCGCGCCGACGGCACCAGGAACCATTTGCTCATCTGCGGATCCTGGAAGAAATCGCGCTCGAACGAAACCGCGAGCGCGAGCTTGGGGGCCGACGAACCGAGGCCGAACTTGCGCGTGACGTTCAGGTCGGCCCCGGTCCGGGCCATGGTGAAGGCGGAATACTCGAACGGGATCTCCGTCCCGGCGAACAACCGCGCGGCGATCCGCCAGTCGCGTTCGACGACGGCGCTCCACGTCGCACCGCCGCCCGCGTTCCAGAAAAAGTCGTCCTCGATGTCGCCCGCCCGCTGGGCGTTGGACAGGTTGCTATTGTAGAGGAAGCCGGTGGAGGCGTCGAAGGCCGGTCCCTCAACGCGCGGGGCCGCGCTCGCAGGCGAAAACGCCACGATGGCCAGGAGGGAAAGCAGGCGGCAACGCACGGGCCGGAGGCTGTGGAATCTGCGGGGCGGTGTCAACGCGCCGCACCGCGGTCATTCATCGCATCCGCCGGGGTAACTCGACGGAACGGCGAATCGGCGGTCGAACTCGGCGAGGTGCCCGGCCACGCCGGTCTCCTGCAGGCGGCTCGCGGCCCAGAGCGCGATGAGGGAGAGCGGCAGCAGCGCGCCGAAGTAGGCCGAGTAGCGGTTGAGGATGAAGAGCGGCCATGCCACCTCCAAGGTGCCGATGGTGTCCAGCACCGCGCCCCACGCGACCGGCGCGCCGCCGAGGCCAAGGCTGGTCACGACCGTGAAGAGGGCGAAAAAATGGTTGCTGCCCATCTGCGGGACGCTGGCCATGACCTTGCGCGTGTTGGCCAGCCCGAACATCGCGCCACCGAAGCCGCCGAGGAGGTTGAGCCCTCCGACCAGCGCCGGCCACGCCGGGATCAAACCGCCGGCCATGGCCCACCAACCGGTGATGACCACGGCCACGAGCCCGAGCGAACGCTGGAGCCACAGCTTGCTGCCGGTCGCGTCGATCAACGGACCGGCCAGTGCCAACCCGGCCAAGGCGCCGAAGAAGGCGAGCGCGCTCAGCAGCAGGATCGTGCCCTCGTGAAAGCCCTCGTGCGCCACGAGGAACTCCACGGTGAAAACACCCAGGCCGCCCGCCACGAGCATGTAGATCAAGTTGAAACCGAGCAGCCGTGCGAAGGGCGGGAACCGAAGCATCGCGCGCCACGGCACCCGCACGGCCGAACGCCGCATCGCCTCGGGCGAACTCGTGTCCGGCACGCGCCGGATGAACCAGAGACTGGCCAGCGCGCCGACCGCGCCGACTCCGAAGACGGCCGCGTATTCCCAAGGGTCCACCTTGCCCGCCATGACCCACGCCGAGACAACGAGGGCGACGAGGCAGCCGGAGTTCATGAACGCCTGGTCGCGCGAGATGAAGCGCCCCCGCATGTCGGGCGGAACGAGCGCGGTCAGCCACGGCAGCCAGGCTCCGGAGGCGAAGCCGCGGAGGATGTTGAAACCGAGGAGCGCCCCGACGAGCAACCAGAGCCGGGCCGCATCGGACAGCCCCGGCACAAGCGGCAGCAGGGCGATGGAGATGGTGAAGACGGTGCGCGTCCCCCACCCCGCAAGGATGAACCGCCGGTAGCCGAAGCGGTGCAGGAAACGCGCGGCCGGGAGCTGGAGAATGGCCAGCAGAGGCGTGAGCGCGGCTATGACGCCGAGAACGACGGACGAGGCGCCGAGCGACTTCGCGTAGAGGATTACGGGCGCGCCGAGGATGATCGTGAACGAGACCGCGTTGAAGAACGCGAAACCGTTGACGTGGTAGGCGCCCGGCGGCAGCGCGGATCCGGATGACGGCGAGGACACGGGGACGCCGCCCTCAGCGCGGCTTGAGGTGCGGGAAGAGGATGACCTCGCGGATCGACTCCGCACCGGTCAGCAGCATGATCAGCCGGTCGATGCCCATGCCCATGCCGCCAGCCGGGGGCATGCCGTGCTCGAGGGCGAGGAGAAATTCCTCGTCGATCTTGTGCTGCTCGCCGCCCGACTGCTCGAGCAGGCGCTGACGTTGCACGACCGGGTCGTTGAGCTCCGAGTAGCCCGGCGCAATCTCCTGCCCGTTGATGATCAGCTCGAAAACATCGAGCGCGGAAGGATCCTCGGGGTTCGTCTTGGCCAGCGGAATGAGTTCCGACGGGCAGTGCGTGACGAAGACCGGATCGATGTTGCGCTCCTCGACGAGTTTCTCGAAGACGTGCTGGGTCACCTCGTAGTCCTCCTGGCAGTGCGAGATGTCGAGGCCGAGTTCGATGGCGCGGGCGCGGCGCCCGGCGGTATCGCGAGCGAACCAGCCCGGCTCGACTCCCTCGACCAGGTCGCGGTAGCGGGCGCGGCGCCAAGGCCGGGCGAGGTTGATCACGCGCGTGACGTTGCCCTCGGCATCCTTGTGCTCGATGCGCAGGCCGCCGCAGACCTTCTCGGCCACGCGGCACACGAGTTCCTCCACCAACTCGGCCATCATCACGAAGTCGGCGCAGGCCCAGTAGGCCTCGAGCATGGTGAACTCCGGGTTGTGCCGGCGCGAGATGCCCTCGTTGCGGAAGTTGCGGTTGAGTTCGAAGATCTTGGTGAAGCCGCCCACGAGCAGGCGCTTGAGGTAGAGCTCGGGCGCGATGCGAAGGTAGAGATCGAGGCCGAGGGCGTTGTGGTGGGTGCGGAACGGGTTGGCCGCCGCCCCGCCGGGCACGACCTGCATCATGGGAGTCTCGACCTCGATGAACCCGCGCTCCTCGAAGAAGCGCCGGATCTCGCGGATGATGGCGAAGCGCTGGCGGAAAACCTCGCGGGAGCGCTCGTTGGTCACGAGGTCGAGGTAACGCTGGCGGTGCCGCGCCTCGACATCCTGCAACCCATGCCACTTCTCAGGCAGGGGGTGGAGCGACTTGGCGAGGATGACGAACCGGGAGGCCTTGACCGAGGGCTCCCCCGTCTTGGTGGTGAAGCACTCGCCCTCGACGCCGATGAAATCGCCGATGTCGAGGAGGTCGTAATCGGCCACGCCCTGTTCGCCCATGGCCTTGTCCTGCAGATAGACCTGCATGCGCCCGCTGTGGTCGCTCACGTCGAGGAAGTGGCTCTTGCCCATGTCGCGTCGTGCGGTGACGCGGCCGGCGATCGCCACCGGTCGGCCCTCCTCGAAGGCGGCACGCACGTCGCCCACGTCGCCGCTCACCGGGAATGCGCCTCCATAGGGACGTCGTCCCGCGGCCTCGAGGGCGGCGCGCTTTTCGAGGCGGATGGATGTCAGGCTGTTGGTCTCACTCATCGGAACGACCAAAATGCGGCGGCTCGCGGCCGCGCACCAGACGAATCTACCAAGCCGCCACCCCGGTCCGTCCGTCGCGGTCGAGGAACTGGCCGCTTTCCTTCTCGGTGATGCGGCCGATGGTCGCGGCGAGACTGCGCGCGGATTCCTCGACGGAGAGCGGCGCCTTCGGCCCGCCCATGTCCGTGCGGACCCAGCCCGGCGTGACGGCCACGACGGAGATTCCGCGCGGCCGCAACTCCGCGGCCATGGCGCGGGTAAGCATGTTCAGGGCGGCCTTGGAGGCGCTGTAGCAATACATGGCGGAGTCCTCCTTGCCGGAGACCGAGCCCATGAGCGAGCTGACGTTGACCACGCGTGGATGGCGCGCACGCCCGAGCAGCGGGAGGAGAAGGCGGGTCACGCGGGCGACGCCGACCACATTGACGGCGAACGCTTCCTCGAAGCAGTCGAGGGCCAGGTCCTCCAACGCCTCGTTGCCCGCCTCGGGCAGCACCCCAGCGTTGTTCACCAGCACGTCGATGGCGCGGATCCGTCCCTCCGCCTCGGCGGCCGCCGCGCGCACACTGGCGTCGTCGCGGACATCGAGGGTCAGGATTTCGATCGTTCCCGGAGTCGCCTCGCGGGCCGCGGCCTGGAGGGCATGGGCGGACGCAGGGTTCCGGGCCCCGGCGAGCACGAGCCATCCGCCCGACGCCAGCTCCCGCGCCAAGGCGAGACCCAAGCCGCGGCTGGCGCCGGTGATGAAGACGGTTGGGAAGTCCACGACGCGGGAAACTAGCACCGTCGCGGCCACGACACCACGCGACAATCATTCCGGTTTTGGGGGCTCCTTGACACCCGGAAGCTCCGCTCTAGCGTATGCTCTTTCATGACGCCCGCAGGCGAAACCCTTTCCCGAACGCCGCGGCATGCCTGGAAGAGAAACAAGATCTTTCAATTCCTCGCATCGCTGCGGCTTGCCGTGAGCCTTCTCAGTGTGCTCATCGTGATGAGCATCATCGGCACATTGGCCGAGTCGAAGTTCGATGCCGACACCGCGCGCACGTGGATCTACGAAGCACCGTGGTTCAACCTCTGGCTCGCCTTCCTCGCGGCCAACCTAATCTGCAGCGCCCTCATGCGCTGGCCGTGGAAGAAGCACCACACCGGCTTCCTTCTCACCCATCTCGGCATCATCATCGTCCTCATCGGCTCGGTCGTCGGGCAGATCTGGGGCGTCGAAGGCACGATGACCCTCTTCAAGGGCGGCGAACCGGACAACGTCCTCGTCCTGCAGAAGCGCCAGCTCACCATCCGCGACCCGGATGCCCAGCGGGCCGTGATGATCCGTCTCGCACGCCGTGCGCTCACCGTGCCCGAGGGTGGCACAGTCCCCCTCTGGACATCGCCCTCCGGATGGACGATCGACGCCATCGCCAGCTCTTCGCGTCTGGCCGCGGATTTCCGCCCCGCCCCCGCCCCCACCGGCGCGCCCGCCGTCCGCCTCCGTCTGCGCACCGCCGCCATGAACCAGACGGTCGAGCAATGGCTGCTGGCCGGGCACCGCGACCACGGGCGGATCGACCTCGGGCTCATCACGGTGGACCTCGCCGCGGCCGGCTCGCAGGCGCCATCCTCGGGCGCCGCGAATCACGCGATCGTGCGCGCCGCAGCCGACGGCCAACTTGACGTGGAAATCTTCACCGGCGGACAGCGGGTCGGCGGCGGCCCGCTCGTGCCCGGGCAACCCGTGGCCACTGGCTGGAACGACTGGACCATCGAGGCGTTGCAAACCCTGCCCTCGGCCGTCACGGGATTCCACTTCAGCCCGCTGGCCAAGGACGCGCCCCCCCCCCCCGGACAGCCGCTCTACGAGGGCGTGCGCGTGCGCGCCTCGAACGGCGACCGCTCGGTCGAGGAATGGGTCGCCGCCGGCTGGCGCGTCAGCCTGCCCACCGGCTCGTTCCCGCTCGAAGTGGCCTATGGCTGGGAAACCTACCGCCTGCCGTTCGGCCTCGTGCTCGAGGACTTCATCGTCGAGCGCAACGAAGGCACCGACGAACCGGCGTCGTTCCGCAGCCATCTCGCCATGGTCCTGCCCGACGGCACGGTCTCCGCCACCGGCTCGTGCTCGATGAACCAGCCGGCCAATTATCCCGATGCCATCTGGCGCTCGCTGACCGGCCTCACCTACAAGATCTCGCAAGCCTCCTGGAACCCGAACGACCTCAACCAAAGTTCGGTCCAGATCCTTCGCGATCCGGGTTGGCTCGGCAAATGGGTCGGCTCGCTGATCCTCTGCTCGGGCCTGGTGACGATGTTCATCTTCCGTCGGCCCGACGCCAAATCGAAGCCTGCAACGAAGCCCGCTCCGGAACCCTCCCTCGCCCACGCCCCATGAAGATCCTTCCCTTGCTCCTGCTCCTCGCCTTCCTCGCGCCCGCCTCGGCCGAGGTCACCGACGTTCATGCGTGGGAGGCGCTGGTGGTGCAGGACTCCGGACGGCGCAAGCCCGTGGGCACGTTCGGACACGAGGTGCTGGTCAAGCTGGCCGGACGCGATCCCGTCACCGCCAAGGACGGCACGACAGCCGACGGCACCGAGTTCACGTTTTCGATGCTCTACGCGCTGCGCGATTGGAGCGACGAACCCATCCTCCTCATCTCGTATCGTCCGCTCGTCGAACAACTCGGTCTCGATCCCTCGCGCAAGCGCTTCTCCCGCCGCGAACTCGCCGGCGCGGCCAACTTGACCAACCTGGCCCGCGAAGCCGCGTCGCTGCGCCAAGCCGGGCAACCGGTGCCGCGGCTCAACATCGAGGCGCAGACCGTGCTCGGGCGGCTCCAATTGTTCGATGCGCTTTCCGGCACGACGGGCTTCCTGCTCGCCCCTCCCCCGCCGGGTTCCAAGCCGGGCGCGCCGTGGCTCTCGATCGACCAACTCGCCACCACCTACCCGCCGGAAAAGGCGGGCCCGATCCTGCAGGACCTCCGGGGCGTCAACGTCGCCTACCGGGAAGGTGACAACGCGGACTTCGCCGCCGCGGCAGTCCGGTTGCAGCGCGACCTGCGCGCCCTCAACCCCGAGGTCTATCCCACCGATGGCGAGATCGCCCGCGAGCTTTCCTACAACCGCCTCAAGCCATTCGACTCCGCCATGTGGCTCTTCGCCGTTGCCGCCGTCATGCTCGCGGCCGGAACACGTCACGGGTGGCGCCGTTGGCTCCTGCACGGCGGCGTGGCCGTCACGGTGGCCGGCTTCGGCTTCATCATCTGGGGCATGGTCCTCCGCGTCCTCATCTCCGGACGCGCCCCAGTCACGAACATGTATGAATCCGTGGTCTGGGTCGCCATGGGCACGGTCTTTTTCGGCCTCATCTTCTACGCCGTTTACAGGAACCGGCTCATGCTCCTGAGCGCCCTGCCGGTCAGCTTCCTCTGCCTGCTCCTCGTGCGCAGCCTGCCGGTGGCCATGCCGGCGCGGCTCGACCCGCTCGTGCCGGTGCTGCGGGACAACTTCTGGCTGACTGTGCACGTGCTCACCATCACGCTCAGCTACGCCGCCTTCGCCCTCGCCCTCGGATTCGCTCACGTCATTCTCTGGCGTTACATCCGCCGCCCCGAGACGGCCGACACATTGCGTCAGCTCCACACGTGGCTATACCGCATGATGTTCGTCGGCCTCATCCTCCTCGCCGCGGGAACCATCCTCGGCGGCGTGTGGGCGAATTACAGCTGGGGCCGATTCTGGGGCTGGGATCCCAAAGAAACGTGGGCGCTCATCGCCCTCCTCATGTATGTCGTGGCCATCCACGGCAAAATGGCCGGATGGTGGGGCGACTTCGGCATCGCCGTTGCCGCGATCATCAACTTCAGCGGCATCATCATGGCCTGGTATGGCGTGAACTACGTCCTCGGAGCCGGTCTGCACAGCTACGGCTTCGGTGTGGGCGGCGAAGGCTACGTGCTCGCCTTCCTTGCAGCCGAGGCCGCCTACGTCATGTGGGCTGTCATCCGCCACCGTAGCCACCGCCGCACCGGGGAACTCGTGGCGGCGTGAGCGGGCTCTGAGCCGTTCGCCCTCGAGCGGCGTCACCCTGCAGGCTGAGGCGGTTCGTTGCTTTCAGCCGGCGGGTCCGCCGAAGCAGATCGGCGATGTCGTATAGTCCAAAGGCCCGGTCGAAAGCTTTTCCACGGAGATCTCCATTCCCGCGAACTGCACCCCGCAAGACATCGTGGCAACCGAGTTGTCGGCCGCATCATGGCCGGTTCCGGTCAGGATGAATCCCGCCTGCGGCGCCAGGCAGGTGGCGTCGTAATACCACCACCGCCCGCCGAGCCAGACCTCGAAGAACGCGTGAAAATCCTGGCTGGGCAACGCCAGCGCGTAGCCGCTGCCATAGCGTGCGGGAATCCCCAAGGCGCGACAGAACGCAATTCCCAGGTGGGCGAAGTCACGGCAGACGCCGCAGCGGGAGAGCAGGCAGTCGGTGGCGCTGCTGTGCTCGTCTGTGGACCCGCGCCGGTATTCGATGTTCCGGCCGATCCAATTGCATATGGCCATCACCCGGCTGTGGCCGACCGAGAGCTGGCCGAACTCCTGCGCGGCGTAGCGGACGAGCTTGTCGGACTCGCAGTAGCGGCTCGGGTAGAGGTAGCGGGCCACGGCGGCCGGAAGTTCGACCAACGTGGCTTCGTGCGGGCTCCAATCATCCGAGAACTCGGCAACCGTCCGCACAACCTCGGCGCGGTAGGTCACCTCGAGTTCGCCGCCGGGCACGCTGGCCGCATGGAAACGCGTCAACCCATCAGGCGCGACCTGCTCGAGGAACGGGAGGCCTGCGCTACTGGAGAGCGTTTCCGTGGCGACCGACTGTCCGCTGCAACGGCTCGCGGCGATGTTGAGCAGGATCCACCCGGGCACCTCGACCCGGTATCGCAGGACGACATGGAGGGCCAGGCGGTGGGCGGTGCCCGCGGTATCGTCCGCCGGGGACATGTGCTCAGGCCCTGCGTCGGGCGGCAAAGAACAGCACGATTCCACCACCGAGGGCGACGAACCCGAGAATGGGGGCCAGCGGAATGGTGTGCGTCCGTTGAGTCGAGATCTGCAATGGCCCGAGGTCCAGCGCCTTCTCGGACGTGGTGTAGGTGATGCCTTGGTAAGTCAGGGCGACGACGCCCAGAATGACGAGGATCACGGAGGCGATAACGAGTGGTTTCATGGTGGTTCAGATGACTTTGAAGACGAGGAGCAACCCGAGCAGGACCAAGGCGAACGCCCACCCGGGCGGGACGCCGGGCATGAGCCGGCTGACAGCCGGCTCAGCGGCCCACGCCACGAGCACGGAAAGCAGGATGGTCACCGGCAGAGCG
The DNA here is from genome assembly GCA_964609925.1 of uncultured Chthoniobacter sp. Classification (GTDB taxonomy): domain Bacteria; phylum Verrucomicrobiota; class Verrucomicrobiia; order Chthoniobacterales; family JACTMZ01; genus JACTMZ01. The sequence continues at coordinate 72,192 of CAZSUJ010000005.1, forward strand.
GCGGTTGCGGGCAGGGTGAGGGTGTTCATCGGGATCTTTGGTGGCGAAGACACCCTGCCTGCGCTTCTCGTCGCCGGCCATGGGGTGTAACCCTCAGCCGGGATGAGGCCCGACTCACAACTGGAGTGTTCACCCCATGGATGCGGCGTCCCGACGGCCCCAATCTCCGTGGAACAAGTGAAAACCAACGAACGCATGGCCGCCATTTTCCGCCGCACACCCGGCCTGACCAACGGAGGCCGCGACCGGGAGCAGGAAGCAGCCGACTTGGGCGGGGTCACCTCGGCAGCGGCGTTCAAGCTGTCTGCCTCCGACCTCATGCTGCACGAGTCCCGCCAACTCCAGCAGCACCTTCTCGATCTCACCCGCCGGCTCTTGACCGTCGGTGAACTGGAGCACCGGCGCATCGGGGGCGGCTTGCAGGACCAGATCCTGCAGACCCTGGTGGGCATCCACATCCGGTTGCTGGCCTTAGACCGTCAGGTCTCACTCAGCGGTGATGACTTGAATAAACACATCGCCACCGTGCGCCGCGCGCTGCAAGAGTCATGGAACACACTGCGGCGAACCACCCGCGCCGGGGCTGTCAAAAATGAAGGCTGAGCGCCATGACCCAACGCGAACCCGTCAGCGGGCGGGAGGCGGGCAAGCTGTGGTCAAGGCGAAGACATCGGTTTCCGAACTGACCCGCCGCATCAGCCGTTTGACCCGCGAGAACGCGAAGCTGCGCCGCGCGCTCGCCCACGGCGCGGAGTTCGGAGGATCCCGCGGCAAGAAAGAGCGCACGCCGCAGGAACTGCGCCAGTTGTCCCGACGCCTCCTGCTCGTGCAGGAAGAGGAGCGCAAGCGGATCAGCCGAGAGTTGCACGACGTCGTGGCCCAAGCGCTCTCCTCGATCAACGTCCACCTCACGCTCCTCAAGGGCCAGAGCGCAGCCAACACAAAGGACCTCCACCGGAAGATCGCTGCGACCCAGCAACTCGTGCGCAAGTCGGTCGAGATCGTCCATCGGTTCGCAAGGGACCTGCGCCCGGCCGTGCTGGACGATCTGGGACTGGTGCCTGCCCTGCGCTCCCATCTAAAGATCGTGGCGGCCGAGTCGCGGTTGAGGATTTCCTTCAAATCCATCCCGGCCGTCGAGGCGCTGGGACTGGAGGAAAAGACCGTGCTCTACCGTGTTGTTCAGGAGGCCATGGCGAACATCGTCCAGCACGCCAGAGCCACCAAAGTCGCCGTCGTGATAACCCGCCGGGCCGGCGTCATTCGCATGACCGTCCACGACAACGGTTGCGGCTTCCGGATACGGAGTGTTCTGGCCAAGGACACAGGCGCGCACCTTGGTCTGCTCGGCATGCGGGAGCGCGTGGAAATGATCGGCGGCGTCTTTGCCGTGGAGTCCACCCCGGGCCGCTCCACCACCGTGCGCGTGTCGGTTCCGTGCGCCACCGACGCCGGGCAAACGGAGGGCGCAAGATGAGCCAGATCCGGGTGCTCTTGGCCGAGGATCAAGTGATGGTCAGGGAGGCTCTGCGCGCATTCCTCGAATTGGAAAAGGACATGCACGTCGTAGGAGAAGCCGGTGACGGACGCAAAGCGGTCGCGCTGACCCTGCAGTTGCATCCGGACGTCGTGGTCCTCGACCTTGCCATGCCGCTCCTCAACGGCATCGAGGCGACCCGGCAGATCCTGCATGCGTGCCCGGGCACCAAGATCATCATCCTCTCGGTGCATAGTGACGAAGCCTACGTTGACCGCGTCATGTCCCTCGGGGCCTCGGGCTACCTGATCAAGCAAAGCGCCGCGGAGATCCTGCCCAAGGCGATTCGCACCGTGCTCAAGGGCGGGGACTTTTTCAGCGCCTCGATCTCCCGGCAGCGCAGCCGCCGCGCCCAGGACAAGTTCATCACCGGGGGCGCGGAAAAGCCGAAGACCCTCACGTCACGCGAATCCGAGGTCCTTCAACTCGTCGCCGAGGGCCAAGCCAACAAGCAGATCGCCGCCGAGTTGGGCATCAGCATCAAGACCGTGGAGAAGCACCGGCAAAGCCTCATGGAAAAGCTGGGCATCCACGACACAGCCGGCCTCACCCGCTACGCCATAGCGACAGGCACCATCGTTTACGAATCGGTTCTTCTCCGGCCCGGAGGACCCGGCATGGGGCGGACAACTCCTCGCACTTAACGGTGAACGAGCGGAGGCGTCGGTCGAGCCGCAGGCTTCGCGCGACGCGGCTTCGCTGTCTCGCCCGCCGACCGGGCCTCCTCGCCGGGATATCGTTTCGTCACCGGCCAGAGCAGGCGCCACGGCTCCCTTTTCAACGTGTCCGTCGCCTGTTCGCTGTTCCGGATCACGCCGGCAAGATCGGCGCCTTCAAGCGTGGCCATCACCTGCCGTGTGCTTGCCATCGTGGCGGCGAGATCGGAGTCGCGCCCGGTCATCCGCTCGGTGTTGACCTTGAGCGTCTCGGTCAAGGTGCGCGCGTTGCTGATCACTTGGGGGATCTCCGAGCGGTTGAGCGTCTCCATGAAGGTGCGAGCATTGCGCACGGTGACCGACAGGTCCGAGTCCGGCCCGGTGAGGCGGTCCATATGGGCGTTCATCGCCTCCGAAAGCTCCGGCAGACGCTCGCCGACGAACTCCTGATTATCGGCCGCGAGGCCGCTGAACTCATCACCCTGGATGAAGTCAACCACCTGCTGGCCCATCAAGCCCTGCTGGGCCAGGCGCGCCGTGGCAGTGTTGTAAACTTCGGCCTCAGCCGAGACCCGGACATGAATGCAGACCTCGAAGTTCTCATGCCCCGCCGGACGCCGGCTCAGCGGAATGGGCGACTCCAGCTTGATCACGCGCCCGATCTCGCGACCGGCCAGAAGCACCGGAGCCCCCGGCCGGATTCCTGCCGCATTGTCGTAATAGACCCTGAACGTGTGCATGGGATGCAGCAGTCCCGGCATTCCGATGACCACCAGCGCCGCGAGCAACACCCCCGCGGTGAGCAGGACGAGCACGCCGGTGGCGATTTCATTCTTGTGGCTTTGCATGGGAATCTTTCGGGGGATTGGTCTGCCTGTAGGCCGCGAGGAATTCACTGATCGCCGGCTCCGTGGTCTCCCGGAATTCGGCGGGCGTCCCCTGCAGAAGAATCCGGCCCTCGTGTAGGAAGGCCATCTGCGTGGCCAAGTTGAACGCGCTCTCCATCTCGTGCGTCACCACGATGGATGTGACCCGGCCTTCATCGCGGAGCCGCAGAATCAGGTCGTCGATCAGCTTGCCGTTGATCGGATCGAGTCCGGCCGAGGGCTCATCGAAGAGGACGAGTTCGGGGTCAAGCGCCAGGGCGCGGGCCAGCCCGGCCCGCTTTTGCATCCCTCCGCTCAGCTCGGACGGAAGCTTGTCGGCAGCATCCTCCAAATCGACCAGCCGGAGCTTCTCCGTCACCGCCTCGTCGATCTCGGCGGCGCTCTTCCGCGACAACTCCTCGAGGGGCAGTCTGACGTTGTCCCTGACGCTCATGGAACTGATGAGCGCGGCGTTCTGGAAGACCATGCCGATGCGCGCACGGGCGAGGTTCAACTGATACCAGCCGAGCGTGGTCAGGTTCTGTTCGAGGAACGTGACCCTCCCTGCATCCGGCTTGAGCAGGCCGAGGATGATTCCGAGCAGGGTGCTTTTGCCGCACCCGCTGACGCCCATGACCACGAGCACACCCCCGGCCGGGATGGCGAAGCTCACATCTTCAAGGACGACCTTGCCGGACAGACGCAGCTTCACACCCGTCATCTCGAGCAGCGTTTCCGTCGTGGTGCTCATGGGAAGAACGTGACAATCACGATGTTGCAGAGGGAATCGGCCACGATCACCGCGCTCACGGCCGTGACCACGCTGGAGGTGGTGGCCGCGCCCACACCCACCGCTCCGCCCCGGACGGAGAGGCCCTTCTGGCAGGCCACAACACCGACGATCACCCCGAAGACCAGGCTCTTGGCCATGCCCGCGACCACATCGGCCACGAGGAGGTTGGTCATCACCTGGTCATGGAAGAATCCGTAGCTGATGCCCAGCATGAGGTGGGAGATGAATGCCGCGCCGAGGATGCCCGAGAGAATGGAAACAACGGCGAGACAAGGGGTCAGGCACACGACGGCGAGCAGTCTCGGCGCCACGAGGAACCGCCGCGCCCCGATGCCCATCCCTTCGATGGCATCCACCTCCCCGCCTGCTGTCATGGCCCCCAACTCCGCCGTGTAGGCCGCCCCGATCCGCGAGGCCAGCACGATACCGGTGAAAAGCGGCCCCATCTCCCGCGTGAACGATACGGACACCACCGCGGGAACCAGCATGACCATGCCGAACGAGCGCAATTGGTAGCCGGTGAGCAGGGCCATGGTCAGGCCGATGAACGTGGAGAGCAGGACGATCATCGGGAGGGAACCCGGCCCCGCACGGTTCGTCTGGTGGAAGAAGTGCTCCCAGCGGAAGGGTGCGCGCCCCTGCCTGAGCCGACCGACCACCTCCGCGCAGGTGGCACTCACCATCCAGACCGTGTCGCCGAGCTGCTGCACGGCGACCATCGCAGCGGCGCCTGTTCTCGCGATCATGGATCCGGTTGCCCGGCTGTCGGCGCTGGGACGGTCAAGCGCCTTGGCAACGGCAGCTCCGCCCGACGAGAAGCCCGGCCAGGAACCCGGCGGCAACGCCTGCGGCGAGGATGTTGTAGGTGTTGCGGTGGAGCATCCGGTCGGCCAACTCGGCGCCGTCCTTGGCTTTGCCGACGGCACGCTCGTAGCCCCGTTTGATCGTTTTGCCCGCGTCTTCGATGGTGTGTTCGATGGTCATGGTGTTGTGGTGTTTTCTTCCGACACCCTCGCGGTGTCAGGGCCACCGGGCCATGGGGTCATGTCCCCATGGCCGCGCAGGAGGCAAAGACCGACCGTGGCTGCAGGCAGAAATGAAAGATCTTCTCGAACTCAGACAACCAGAGAAAGGAACCGACCCAATGCTAATGACCATTGCCATCGTGCTGGTCCTTCTTTACGCGCTGGGCTTGGTGACGAGCTACACGATGGGAGGATTGATCCACATCCTCCTCGTGTTGGCCATCGTCATCCTGCTCGTGCGCGTGATCCAAGGACGCCGGGTGCTGTAGCGTCAGCCGCCCGGACGCAGACCAGTGCGGGAGCGGGGAACCAGCCCTGCTCCCGCCACCTTCTCCCTCGCCTCCGACCGCAATCCGCGACGCGGTGCAGCGCATGTATTCAGCCGCCTGCCGGCCCGCGCTCTCCGCAGCATACCAAGCAACTGTCCTCCTGTTGCGGGTAACACCCCATGGGCGCACGCGCGGACCCGAGCGTTAATGCACTCCTCGACCTGATCGAGAAACATCCAACACAAATGAAATCACACATCACAACCATCATAGCCACCGCACTGGCTGTCGCGACGCTTGCGCCGCAGACGGTCCGCGCGGTGGACTCCACTGCACCCGCCATGACGCAACCCGACATCGTGGCGGCCGCAGGCAGCAAGGCCGAGTTGGCCACGCTTGTCACGGCCATCAAGGCCGCCGAACTCGTCACCGCCCTCCAAGAGCAGGGACCGTTCACGGTCTTCGCTCCAACCAACAAGGCGTTCGCCAAGCTCCCAGCCGGGGTCTTGGACGACCTGCTCAAGCCGGAAAACCGGGCGAAGCTCGCGGGCATCCTCAAGGGCCACGTCGTAAGCGGACGAATCACCGCGGCCGACGTCAAGACCGGCGAGGTGAAGTGCCTCTCGGGCAAGAGCGTTGAAGTCTCCAAGAAGGACGGCAAAGTCTACTTCGGCGACGCCCTCGTCGTCTCCACGGACTTATCGGCATCCAACGGCGTCATCCACGAGATCGATACCGTGGTGATCCCTGACTAGGCGTTCCGACACGCAACACCAAACGAGAGCCATTCCGCCGCCGGGCGGAGTGGCTCTTCCGCGTCTGCGGAGCACTGTGAGGCTGCACAGCCACCGGCAACATGTCGCAGAGACGCCACGCGACTTTCCTTGCGACCCTCTCCGCGCCGTGCGATAAGTTCTGGATTACGGGCTGTGGCTCAGCTTGGTAGAGCGCTGCGTTCGGGACGCAGAGGCCGTG
>CAZSUJ010000006.1:0-76810 GCA_964609925.1 uncultured Chthoniobacter sp.
TTTCCCAGGCCAAGATCAGCGGCAACCACGGTCTTTCCTACCGCTTCCAAGCCCTAATGGAGCAGGCGGGTGTCAGCGGGGCCACCTACACCCGGGAGAAGCCCGGCAAGGGACGGAACTTCAAGGAGCTCACCTTCCACAGTTTGCGCCACTCGTATGTCTCTTGGATGGCCAACCAAGGGGTATCGAAGGAGGTCCGCAAGAAACTTGCGGGCCACACCAGCAACGTTCACGACCGTTACACCCATCTCGAACTCGAGCACCTGCGCAAGGAGTTGAGCACGTTCCCGCGGGTGGAAGTTTCCAAGAACAAGGCGTCCGCAAGGAAAAGCGGCAGGGCTCGATCGTTCAATTGAGTCTGCCAGCAGACAAAATCTCCAGAGGTTCGCTGGTTGGCGATCATGAGAAGGCCGCGATTATCGCTTCAAAAAGACTTTTTGACAGAGCGCTCGCCGTGAATTGGATGAAACAGAACGGATGAATACGGCGAGTCACCCACTCCCGCCGCGATGAATCTCCAACACAACGGACACCCTTGGCACAACAACCACACCGCAGTCTCGGTCCGGTGCTGAAGAGTGTCCGGTCGTGGAGAAGCGGAGGAGGCGCTTTGAGCCGCTCGTAGCGAGCCGTCACCCGTCACATCGACCATGTCCAACGCAACCAAGATCCAGTGGTGCCACTCCACCGTTAATCCCATCATGGGATGTGGCGGATGTGAGCTCTTTCCATCCCCGTCCAGCATCTGCGAGCGTTTGGATCTGGCGCTTGGTCAAGCGGAGGCATGGGCCTCCGGAACGAGCTTGAGCATTTTCACCGTGCTCGCCGAAAAGGCCAGGGGCCCCAGCTCTCGGGCCAAGGGGGTCTCGACCACAAACATCTGGCACCTGCGCGAACGGTTCCGCGCCGAAGTCGTCAAGCGCCTCGGTCCAAGGGCAGCGAAAATCGCCGAGAGTGCCATCGCCGGTTCGGTCACCTGCTACGCTGCGAAACTCCACCTGAACCGGGCCACGGCCATCACCAACCCATCCCGCCAGCCCAACAAGGGGTATGCCCCGGTTTTTGAGCGGCTCACTCGATTCCCCGGCCGTGTGGCCGACATGGCGAACAGTCGAGATCTCTGCGGCTCGCCCGACCCAGACAAGCCATGGCTGGATGGATGCCGTCGCCTCGTTTTCGTCTCGGACATGGGAGATGCCTTCAGCCGATGCTCCGACTTTGGCTTTCTGAAGGAGGATGTGATGCCGCACATCACATCGGCGAACGGACAGCGGCATTTTTGGCTATGGCTAACCAAACGCCCTCAGACGATGGCCCGATTCGGCGAGGAGATCGGCGGGTTCCCGGACAATGTCTGCGCGATGACCACCATCACGGGCCCAGACACTCTCTACCGCCTTGACCACCTGCGCCGCATTCCAGCCAAGGTGAAAGGCGTGTCGGCCGAGCCGGTCTGGGAGCGGATTCCGCCGACACTCTTGGACCTCGCCAGCATTGACTGGCTCATCCTCGGTGGTGAGAGCGGAAGAAGGGATGTTGTCCGCCCATTTGACCTGGCATGGGCGCGAGAGCTGAGAGACCACTGCACCGAGGCCCGGGTGGCATTCTTTCTGAAACAGCTTGGCCGCCGCCCCGAGGAGAAGGGCGTTCCCGTAGATCTATGTGACGCCCACGGAGGTGATTGGGACGAGTGGCCCGCGGACCTACGGGTGAGGCAAGTGCCAGCAGCATTCCGCCTCTGAGGCCTGCAGTCCGGACCGATCCAAATAAAAACAACCTCGGCACTGCCATGAAGATCGCAACTTGGAACATCGAGGGACCCGGCATGTCACCGCAGCGGGCCCACGAAATCTTGGCACAGATGGCCGCGGTGGACACTGATGTGTGGATCATCACCGAGGCCCATCCAGAAGTCGATCCGGGACCAGCCTTCCGCCTCATCGCCGAGTCCGTTCAGGGCCATGACCGCGGAGGGGGTGAACGGTGGATCGCGATCTGGGTCGGCTCCGCTTTTGACGCACAGGAACTGCCTGCGTTCAGATCTGAGCGCACGGCTGCCGTTCGTCTTTCAGGGCCCGCAGATCTCGTCGTCTATGGCACCGTGCTGCCTTGGAACAACGACGATCGGTATGGGCCAAGAGGCCTGGAAGCTTTTGCCGCAGCCCTGAACTTCCAGAGGATTGATTGGGAGCAGTTGCGGAAGGCCGAGCCGGCTGTTCCCCTCGTCGTGGCCGGGGATTTCAATCAGGACCTCCTTAGGGAAGGCCACTACTACGGGTCAAAGGACAAAAAAGCCCTATTGCGTCGGGCCCTTGCCAGAAACCGCCTGCGCTGCGCAACCAGAGACCTTTGGGTCGACGGGCATGCCTGCATCGACCACATCTGCCTCTCACGGGGAATCCGCGCCACAGACGCCAAGCCAGAGACTTGGCCTGCAAAGCGGGACACGAGCCTTTCGGACCACTTCGGTCTTGCGCTGACCGTTGAGTTCGCGTCACGACCAGACGGCCCTAGATGTCCGTCACCATCCAGTCCCACTTTATGAACGGAGGCAGAGGAACTCGGCTCCTCGTGGAGAGCGCGTCATTACCCTCCTCGCTCGTCCGGAGGATCAAGTGCCGGTAAAGCGGCTTTCAGCAACCTACCAAAGGTGCGTTAAGGCAATCGGAGACGCGCAAAGAATCGAGTTCTGAGGGTGGGACTCCCGATGCGACAGCCAAAGCTGCAGCCGTTCCGGCTGCTTGGCCGATGGACGAACATGTTGGCATCACCCGGAAGCTTCCTGCGGCTTCATGAGAGGCACTGATGCAACGTCCAGCTGCCAAAAACCAGTCCACCCCGACAGGCTGCAGACACTTGTACGAAATCCCATACCGGGTTGATTGGCCGAGATCGAAGGTGTCAGACGATCCGTCGGGGTCGTGGATGTCGATCGGATAGGCGCACTCACAGATTGTGTCCTCGGGAACAACACGACCAAGAACATCTGACTCGGTCAGAGTCGCTCGGCCGATGATACGTCTGGTCTCGCGGACTCCGATCTGCGGTCCGGTGGCGACAAGGAATGCTTGCGAAAAACCGGGAACGAAGCAGCGCATGAACTCCAGAAGTTGCCATGCCTGTTTGCGTCCCTGGGCCTCGGCGTCCGAAAAGCCAGCCAAGTCCGCTGCGTTGCCGTGAATCCGCGTGCCGTTGATCGTGACGGCGGTTGGATCCCATGGCTGGGACCAGAACATGGCAATGTCATCACGGGGTATGTCCCAGAGCCCGAGCCTCCTGGCCTCGGCAATCTCTGCCGACCGCGCCGAGCCCTCGAAAACATAGCGCCCCTCCAAGAGTTGCCCACCCGCATCAAGATACTCGACAGGATCAAATCCGCCCACACGCACGACCATCGTCATCGGCTGGGTTCTTCCGTCGCGGGAGCGGCCGAAGGTTGTCTCCACGCCAGCCAGACGACTCGCATCCGCGTCGCCGGTTGCATCGATGAGACATCGAGCCTGTAGCGTCAGCTGGCAATTCTTCCCGTGGCACTCAACCTCCCATTCCCCGCTGCGGGATTGTTCGATCCGGTCGGGCCATACGTGGTAAAGAACGCGCACGCCAACTTCGCTCAGCATGCGATCAAGCACGATCTTCAGGGCCTCGGGCTCGAAGATGTCGCAGTGCAGATCATTTGTGCGGTAATGCGCTCCGAGAAGATCGAGCTGCTTGATGATCTCGCGGTAGATGGGCGCCGAGAGATCCATGGTGCCCGCACGGTAATTGATGAAGACGGACAGGCCCGCCGCAGTAGCCATGCCGCCGCAAAATCCGTGACGCTCGATCAGGACCACAGAGGATCCCAATCGCGCCGCTGCAATGGCTGCCGAAACTCCGGCCGGCCCACCGCCAAACACTACGACATCGGCCATTTCGGCCTGTTTACTCATGCCTCAATTATGAGGTGCGAGCAGCACCCGGCAAGGGGTGGCCCCGCTGGTCAGCCGATGTGTTCCACGGATAGAACAACCATGGGCGGCAACCACGTTCAGAGTGTGGAACCCGAAGCAAAATCCCGGCTGGGGCGCCTTGAGGCGATCTATGCTGACTCTATGCTGGGGCCATGAGGTTCTTGACCGCTGTTCTCGCCGGCGTCCTGCTTTCAAGCCAGTCGGCCGTCTGGGGCCAAACTCCGGTCCGAATCCTGGTCGGAACGGGCACGTCAGAACCCGGGCAGGATGAACGTTATGCCGCCGTCGTCGGTGACCTGCCTTCTGCGTTGGAGGTGGTGCGAAGTCAGTCAGGGGAAGTGCGCCGCGGAACCGTTGAGATCCTGCTCGTAGGGGGGCGACACGAGGTGCTCAAACCCGTGCGCATGACCTTGGCCGACTCTCCCCCAGGCGAGGGACGTCTGGTTATCCGCTCGGCCGAGGGGAAGAGTGCAGTGCTGAGCGGATCGACCCGCGTGCAGGGCTGGCGTAAGGCAGGCGCTCTCCCGCCAGAGACGCCGGCCTCAGCCCGCGAACACATACTGGTGGCTCCGTGGCCTGAGGAGGCCCGTGAGGCAATCCACGCCCTCTTTGCCGGGGGAACACGACTTCCCCGGGCCCGCTCGGCACAGGTTCGGATCTTCACGCAGCCGGCCGCTTACGAGGGTGCGTGGGACAGCCACCACCAATTCAGCTTCCGCCGGGACACTTTCAAAACCTGGTCTAATCTGCAGGACGTGGAGCTGGCAATTACCCCGCTCCGTCAGTTCCAGTTCAACTATCTTCCGCTGGCTTCCGTGGATGAAAAGCTCAAGGTCGTTCGCACCGGGCTGCGCGCCACAGGTCCGCTGGTTCTACCTTATGAGTTAGAAGAGAGTTGCTGGATCGAGAACAGCTTGGAGTTTCTGGATCGACCCGGCCGGTGGGTCTCCGACAGCAAGAAGCGCCTGCTCTATCTCTGGCCTCCCGACAACAAAGACCCCAGTGAGGTGCGTGCGGCAATCACGACCGCGCTCATCGAGGTCGAAGGTCAAGTGCAGGTCGACGGGGAGGATACGCCAGTGCGCGGCATCGAATTCCGCGGGCTGACTTTCACCGAGACCAACCGTCACACATGGGACGAACGCTCCTCGGGGCTGCAACACGACTGGGAGCTTCACGATGCGCCCAACGCGATGCTGCGCTTCCGCGCCGCCCAAGATTGCCTCGTGCAAGACTGCGCTTTTATCGATGGCGCTTCGAGCGGCGTCCGGTTGGATTTATTCGCACGCAAGATCCGCATCATCGGCAACGAATTCCGCGACCTCGGCGGAGCCGCCATCGTCATCGCCGGATACGGCCCCGGCACGAAGGATGTCAATGGCAGCAACGAAATCGCCCACAATGCCATCCGGTTCATCGGGCGCGACTACCTAGCCAGCCCAGCCATTGTCCTCTTTCAGACTGCGGCGAACCACGTCCACCACAACCTCATCCACGATATTCCCTACATGGGCATCGTCATCACCGGCAGTTGGCCGGGTGACTACAAACGCGGGGACGTCCGCGAGCGGGCGCGCACGATCCGCCGCGAGGAGACGATGCCAACGTTCCGCACTGCCAACGCAGAACTGAGGAAAATTCTCGAAGAGGGCGGCTCCGCCACCGATGGCTATCTCCAGCAGAAGCTCATGCCCTTCCTGCACGGCCGCGACAATCTGGTCGAATACAACGACATCTTCTCTTTCATGATGCGGCTGGGTGATGGCAACGCCATCTACGTGGCCGGAGCGGGCCCGGGCAACGTGATCCGGCGCAACTACGTTCATGACACGCTGGGCGGGTATTCCAGCTACGCCATCCGCACCGATGATCTGCAGTGGGGCACGGATGTGGTTGAGAACGTCATCGACAACGTCTCCTGCGGGGCTTTGACCCTCAAACAGGTCAACCGTTTCGACCGGAACATCGTTTACAATGTCCGTCCGAACAAAAAGCACGTGCATTCCGCCACGATCGTTCAGCGCGGTCCGGTGGAGGGCGCCTCGCTTTCCGGGAACATCTTCTACTACCGCCATCCCGCCGGTGACTCGTCGCCCCCGTTAGTCCACAGGGACAATCCCGGCGATCACGCCAAGTCAGCCGCGCTGGAGGACCTCGCCATGGACGGAAATGTTTACTGGACACCGGATCACCCCGACCAGGCCTCGGAAATCCTCGCCGCGATGCGCCAGCGCGGTAAAGACGCCGCCGGGCGGGCGGACGATCCGGGCTTTGCTGATCCTGACGCGGGCGACTTCCGGTTGCCCAAGGACAGCCCGTCGGCCACCACCGATTGGCAAGGAATCCACACGGACGAAACCGGTCCGCAGGGCGAATGGCGGGCCCGCTTTTACGGTGAACCGCTGCGCATCTCCATCAAGCCCCCTTCTGCCTATGCCGTCGGAAGCGAAGACGTCACTCTGGTGGTGTCGAAAAGCGACCCGACCTCCGTGGTCCGTTACACCACCGACCTGAGCCGGCCGGACGAAAACAGCCCGGTCTTCGAAGAATCCGTCATTCATTCCCCCGGGACCTACCGATTGCGGGCTTTCGCTCCGGGAAAACTCGACCTCCACGGCACGATGGCCTCCGTATTCGACAACGGAAGCATCTACCGGATGAAGCTTGGTCCTAATGATCTCGGCACGCTACCCGCCCCGATCATCCGCGCCAGCGGGGACGCCGAAGTGACCAAGGACTCCGATGGCACCGTGATCCTGCAACTCTTCCGTGCGCGGGGAGACGACAGAAGCGCTCCCAGTCTGTGGGTTGACCGGGATTTCGCCATCGATCGCGGGCTGAGGGTCAGAACCACTTTCCGCTTGGGGCCGGATTTCTCCGGCAAGTTCCGAGTCACGGACCGTGCGGTCAGCACAGCCGACCACGTCTTTACGCTGAGCCTGCAATCCGAGTTCGCAGCGATTCCGGGCAGCAAAGGGAAGACGCCGCTTCCTGAGGGTCGCTGGATCGACGCCGAGTTTGTTGTTCACCCGCAGGGGAACACGTGGGATGTCACCCTGCGTGCCGATGGCGAGGTCTTGCTTGAACGGAAGGGTCTGGCACCTGCCGCCGGAGGCGCGAGTGTCACCAAGGTGAACTTCATTGGCTGGGACATAGAACCGGGCAAGCCAACCAGCGTCGACGTGCGCCATCTGGAGGTGGAGGAGCCTGCCGACCACCAATCCCCAGGCTAGGCGAGCCGAAGGGTGGATGCTCTACAGTCTGACTCACCGCAATATCACTTTCTCATGGCAACCCCTCGTCCCGTTCTGCATCTGATTTCCCAAGCCCACTTGGACCCGGTCTGGCTGTGGCCCTTGCGCGACGGAGTCTCCGAGGTCATGACCACGGTGCAAAGCGCCGTAGATCGCTGCCGGGAAACGCCCGCGTTTAAGTTCACCCGATCTTCCGCCCACGCCTACCGCGCACTCCAGGAAGCTGACCCGCGACTCCTGCGCTCGGTTCGGCGTCTCGCCGAGCAGGGGCGCTGGGAAGTTGTCGGGGCGTGGATCGAACAGCCCGACGGCAACCTGCCCTCGGCAGAGTCCTTTATCCGGCAAGGGCTCTACGGGAGGCAATACTTGGGGAAGCTTCTGCGGAATGGAGGAGACACCCGCGTCGGCTACTGCCCGGACACCTTCGGCCACGGAGGAGGCCTGCCGCAGATCCTTGCGGCCACGGGCTTCGACTCCTACGTCTTCATGCGCCCCGAGCCAGTTGGGGGTAAAGGCTTGCCGCTCTTGTTCTGGTGGGAAGCTCCAGACTCGTCGCGGGTTCTCGCCTGCCGGATTCCAGTGCAGTATTCGCAGTCCTACGCAGCCACGGCGGACCAGATTGAGGAGTCGGTCAGGAACTCTGTCAAGGCGGGCTTCATGCCGGGGTTCACACACGGGGTCATGTGGTTCGGGGTTGGCAACCACGGCGGTGGCCCAACCCGCGAGCACATCAAGCGGATGCTTGAGTTGCAGCGCGACCCGACTCTGCCTGAAATCCGTTTCAGCACGGTGGCGGAGTTCCTCGCCGCAGTCAGGACCTCTGCCTCGGCCGCCAAATTGCCCGTCATCAGCGGGGACCTCGGCTATGTGTTCCGCGGGTGCTACAGCGCCGATGGGGCCACAAAGAGGCAGCACCGCCATGCCGAACAAGCCCTTTTCGCAGCAGAGGCCCTGGAGGTGATCCGGCTCGGGCACAAGGCGCACCCAAAATTGCTGCATGACGCCTGGTGGCGGTTGCTCCTCAATCAATTCCACGACGTGCTAGCCGGCACCTGCGTGGCCTCGGTGCAGGAGGAGACCCGCGACCGCTTCGGATCGGTGTTGACTGAGGCCCGCGAAACCATCCTGCGTTCCGTCGTGGCCATGTCACGAAAGGTGGACACGCGACGAGAAGAAGGGGGCGTGCTGTTCGCTGCCAATCCACTCCCTTGGCGTCGGCGTGCACTCGTCACAATTGACACGTTCCCTGAACCCAACGGGCGGGTGCAGGTGACGCATCTGGAAACGGAAGATGGGCGCCATGTGCCGATTCAATGGATGAAAGCCGATGCGAACTTTGGACCATGGGGACTATCTTGGGGAAAACTTGCGGCGGTGCTAGACTTGCCCGCAGCAGGTTACCGAGCCTTCCGCATGGTGGGTAAACCCCTGGAGGGCTCACCCGCTGATTTGTCGGTGCCTCGCGATGAAACAAACCGGCAGTTCTCCGGGGCGGTCACGAAAATCGAAGCCCGCGGAAAAACGACTACCCGAGCAGCCCTGCGATCGGTGCGACTTCAGGACGGTAGTGAACTGTTGGCGGCCCCGGTTGGCACCGTGGCCATCTGCGATGAAGGTGGCACCTGGGGCCACGGGACGCCGGCTTACGGCGATGTCTTGGGACATCCTCAGATCACCGAGACTGAAACCTTGGAAAACGGCCCTCTGGTCAAGATCGTGCGCCAGAAATCGCGCTGGAAACACTCCGACATCTGGATGGATGTGGTCCATTACGCGCATACGCCGATCATCGGCCTGCACTTCCACGTCAACTGGCAGGAGCGCCGGGAGATTCTCAAGCTGGTGATCAAGACCAAACTCACCGATTGCATCGTCTATGCCAAAATGCCTGCCGCGGTCGCCACACGCCATCCCGACGGTGACGAGTATCCATGCCACGATTGGCTGGCTCTATCCGGCCACCTTGATGGTCGGTCCGCTGTGCTGGCGCTCTTGAACGACTCGAGCTACAGCTACGATTCTAAACGCGGAACCCTTCGCATGGTGCTTGCTAGGGGTGTGCCGCACGCCGAGCATCCGCCCTTCGAATACACCGACACGCGGAATGTTCGGTTCCTGGATCAAGGATGGCAGGAGAGAAGATTTTGGCTTACCGCAGCCCGCGGAAGCCTGAAGCAGATGAACTTGGAACGTCTTGCTCGCGAGTGGCAAGCGCCGGCAGAAGCGATCATCGATAGCGCTCATCCGGGCACAGAACCTTGGCAGCAGGAGACTCTCGTTGTCGAACCTGCCAACATCTCCGTGCTGGCCTGCAAACCATCAGAGAAGTCCGGAAGCACCGTGCTCCGCATCCAGGAGTTTGCTGGCCGCACAACCAAGGCCCGAGTGCGATACTCGGGCCAAGCCTTTGATGTGCCCCTAAAGCCTTGGCAGATCGCAACCCTCGAGATCTCGGGAAAGGGCCCCACAGCAAGAGTGCAACAAATCGACGCTCTGGAGAAAGCTGTGTAGAGCAACTTGGGCAGGGCCATCCCCTCTCGATCTTCCTTGGGGCAGGGCGGCATCGGACCAAGAAAAAGGGGCCGGGCACCCCTGCCCGGCCCCACCCCCAAAATTGTCCATCAGTTCACTCAGGGAGCGATGACGGCCCTGACTCGATAGAAGCCTTGACCGGAAGAAGGGACGGTGAACTCTTTGCGCTCGTAGTCAGCCGGGATGTTAAGCCCGGTCTGGTTGGCGGAATTGGAGACTGTGACCACGGCGTTTGTCCACGGACCGGCGCCAAGGTTGGCTGTGACCTCGATTTGGTAGGTGACACCGCCCGGAGGATTCTTGCGCGCAACGTAGTTGAAGACCGCGTTCGTGCCGCTCTTGAGCGCTGTGAGCATTGCTGGCGAACCCACGCTCGGGTTGCCGTCGAAGGCGAACTCTTCATTGTTGTCGAACGGGTCGCCGTCAGGGTTGTCCGTGCCGGCGGTGTTGGTGAACCCGGGGTAAAGATTGGTCCAATAAGCCACCCACGAGCCATAATTGTCCGCGGCGTTGGTGGCTTGGACGGACAAAACGCCATTCGACTGGGCAAATACATAGTTCACTCCGTTCGTGGTGTTAGTCCAATTGCCACCGGCGCCGTTGAACCCGCTGACGAGGAAGTTGGTTCCGTAAGTCACGGCCACCGAGTTTGAAATGATAACCCAAGTTGCGTTGGTATTCGTCGCAGCACCGGCCAGGTGGAAGAGCAGACTGCCTTCGAGTTGCGCAGTTCCCGAGCCCCGGAGTTGGCTGTTGGTCCCACTCCCCCCGATGACAAAGCGCAATGAGCCGTTCGTGGCCAGGCGAAGGACACCATCGTTGACTGTGGTGTTTCCCCCGTAGCTGTTGGTGGCGCTCAGGATCAAGGTGCCGGTGCCGGATTTCTCCAGTCCGCCAAGCCCGCTGATGGTGTTGCTGCGGGTCACGGAGTTGGTGTTGTTGCTGAAGCGAATCACAGCATCGCTGCCAGCCACGTTGATGGCGGTGTTGTTATTCACG
This sequence comes from uncultured Chthoniobacter sp., assembly GCA_964609925.1. GTDB lineage: Bacteria > Verrucomicrobiota > Verrucomicrobiia > Chthoniobacterales > JACTMZ01 > JACTMZ01. The sequence continues at coordinate 10,739 of CAZSUJ010000006.1, forward strand.
GTGCCGGCGGCGAACTCCAGCGTGCCCGCATTGATGGTCGTCGTGCCGCTGTAGGCCACCCGGGTATTGCCCCCGGAAAGCACCTGAGTGCCGGCGCCATTCTTGATAAGAGAGAGGTTGTTGGCGTTGACTCCCGAAACCGAGTCTCTCAAGACGCCGCTGTAAGCATGAGATGCGGAACCAACGGACAATGTGAGTGTGCCCGCGGCATTCGTCGCTCCTTCAATCACCTGCGTGCCGCTGCTGCTGCCCGAATCAAGACCGCCGAGCGTCTCGCTGAAACCTTGCATCTGGAAGCGCGCATCGTTGGTCGTGGCAAATCGAAGCACCGAGGCATCGGCAATGCGGTCGCTCGCAGCCAGACGAATGAAGCCCGCCTCCAAAAACGTCGCCCCCGTGTAGGTGTTGTCGTTAGACAACGTCAGGGCGCTGTTGGTGCCAGCTTTTACAAGGGACCCGACTCCACCAATCGTGTTGGTGCGGACCATATCGCCTGTGGCGATGTTGAAGCGAATCGCGGCATTGCTGCCAGTCACGTTGATGGCCGAGTTGTTGTTGAGTGTCGCGCCGGAAAACTCCAATATCCCCTCTTCGATTGTCGTGGCTCCACTATAGGCCACATTGCCCCCGCCCGAAAACACCTGAGTGCCGGCGCCGCTCTTGATGATGTTCAGGTTGTTGACCGACACATTGGTGCCGGAGTCCCGGATGATTCCCTCGTAGGTGAGAGAGGTAGAAGCCGCCACGCTGAGGTTCAAGGTGCCCGAATTGGTTGCCCGATTGTTTTGCACCAAGAGAGTGCCACTCCCGCCGCTTGAACTCAGGCCGCCAAGGGTTTCTATCTGCGAAAAGACAGTCAGCTCTTTACTGCTCGCATTGCTTGCAAAAACCACAACCGAGTTGTCGGGAAGCACGCCCGAGGTGCCCAGCCGCAATTGTCCCTCCGACAGGGTGGTGTTGCCGGAGTAGGTGTTCGAGCCGCCGAGGATGAGAACACCACTGCCCGCTTTGAGCAGTCCGTTTGTTCCCGCCAAAGCACTGTTGAACGTTGTAGTGACGCCGTTCGAAATGCTTGGCGTTCCGCTTGAGGTGGCCAGCGTGAAGCCCCCCCCGGTCACCCCCCAAGTCTGGCTTCCGCTGGTGTCGCCGAAGAGAAAAGTGCCGATCAGTGTGCCGGTCGTCGAATTGGTGACGGTGGAGTTGTTGGTGATGTCAACAGAGGCGAAATTCGCCACCGAATCGACGCCCTCCGGAAGGACAAAGCCGGACCAATTATTGGTGTTGGTCCAAGCACCGCCCGTGGGATTGGTCCATGTTCCATCGGCTGCGGCCAGACGGGATGTCAGGGTAAAACACACGCAGGCGCAGATCGCGAGCGACGCCAGACGGTGGATGAGGGGGGGATGGGGTTTCATAAAATTCAGGGCGCGTCATGCACGTTCGAGCAATGTGCGAACTTTACGCTCCGTCGCGGGGAGCAGCGAGCTTGCCCGCGGATGACTTCCTGAGACCGGGAAGCGAGCCCTGCGGCGCAAGATCGAAAGACCCAACAAGCCAACCAATGCAGCTGCACTCGCCACTGTGGACGGCTCGGGGATGGCGGTGATGGTGAAACCTCCGGACGGGATGCCCGAGAGTGAGTAGCCAAAGCCATTGAAGTCGAACTCCCCTGCCGCAAAAGTGCCGGTGGTCACCGTGAGCGAGTTACCTAGGTTGAAGTTCTGGAAAGTAAGTTTAAAACTGGCAGGGCTGAAACTGGCGAAGGTAAAGTTTCCGGTCCCTGTGCCGAAATCCAAAAAGGAGGTTGCTGCCAGCGCGAGTGCTCCCATGTTCTCACTGAGTGTGCCGGCACCCTTCGCGATAGTTCCGCCGGAGAGTGAGACGGCAGCGGAATCGCTGACCTGATCGCTTGCCGATACGAGAAGGACGGCACTGTTGGTGACGGTCAGGTTGGTAATGGCACCGGCGGCGGAGCCTGCGGTTGCGTTCAGATTCAGTGTCCCGGCCAGCACCTGCAAATTGCCGGCGAAGCTGTTGTTCCCACTGAGGGTCAAGGTGCCGGTCCCCGACTTCTCCAGGGTCCCGGTCCCGCTGATGGTGTTGCTGCGGATGACCGAGTTGGCGTCGTTGGTGAAGCGCAGGGTTGCACTGCTGTTCGCCACGTTGATAGCGGTATTGTTGTTCACCGTGCCGGCGGCAAATTCGAGGGTGCCCCCGTTGATGGTTGTCGTGCCGCTGTAGGCCAAGCGGGTATTGCCACCCGAGAGCACCTGCGTGCCGGCGCCGTTCTTGACGACCGCAAGGTTGTTGGCATTGGTGCCCGAAACGGAGTCTCTCAAGAAGCCACTGTAGGTGTAGGATCCGGACGTAACGGCGAGGGTGAGCGTTGCCGCGGCAGTGGTTGCGCCTTCGATCACCTGCGTGCCGAGGCTGCTGCCCGAATCGAGGCCGCCGAGCGTCTCGCTGAAGCCCTGCATTTGGAAACGCGCATCGCTGGAGGTGTCAAACCGGAGCAACGAGACATCGCTGATGCGCTCGTTCGCCGCCAACCGGATCTGCCCCTCGGTGAGAACCGTCGCCCCCGTGTATGTATTGACGTTGTCCAAAATCAAGGCACCGGCGCCAACCTTCACCAGAGCCCCGGTCCCGGTGATGGTATTGGTCCGGGTGGCTGTGCCACTCGCGACATTGAAGCGGATAGCCGCGCCGGTGGCCGCCACGTTGATGGCGGTGTTGTTGTTCACCGTGCCGGCGGCGAACTCCAGAGAGCCTCCGTTGATGGTTGTCGCGCCACTGTAGCTCACGTTGCCCACACCCGAGAGCACCTGGGTTCCGGCGCCGTTTTTCACCAAGGAGAGATTGTTCGCGTTGGTGCCCGCTGAGGAGTCCCGCAGGAATCCAGCATAGTTGTAGGACCCCGATCCAACGGCTAGCGTGAGGGTGGCCGCGGCCGCAGTCGATCCTTCGATCACCTGGGTGCCGGAAGTCAGCTCGGAGTTTACCCCGCCTAAAGTCTCACTGAAACCCATCATCTGAAACCGGCTGTCCGATCCACCGCCTCCCGTGAAGCGCATGACTGAGGTGTCGGCGATTCGCTCGTTGGCTCCCAACCGAAGGTTGCCAGCCGTCAATATAGTGCTTCCCGTGTAGGAATTGGCTCCCGAAAGCGTCAGGACACCGCTGCCTGACTTCTCCAGGTTGCCTCCACCGGTAACGGCGGCACTGCGATCGATGGTGCTGGTATTGTTGAACCGCATGGTGGCACCGGAACTCACGCTGATCGCTGTGTTGTTATTCACCGTCGCGCCAGAAAACTCCAGCACACCTCCCTCCACGGTTGTGGCACCGCTGTAGCTCACGTTGGCACCACCCGAAAAGACCTGCGTTCCGGATCCGCTCTTGGTGATGTTCAGGTTGTTCACCGAAACACCCGCGGCAGCATCCCGGATGATACCCTCATAACTGAGCGAGGTAGCAGCGGCCACATTCAGATTCAATGTGCCCGTATTGAGTGCCCGGTTGTTCTGCACCAAGATCGAGCCAGCCCCGCCGCTGGAACTCAAGCCTCCGATGGTGTCGGTCGCGGAAAACACCGTGAGTTCTTTGCTGTTTGCATTGTTCGCGAAGACCACCACGGAATCATTCGGAAGTGCATCGCTGGCGCCCAAGCGTAACACTCCATCAGAGATTGTGGTGTTTCCGGAGTAGTTGTTGGCGCCCCCAACGATCAGCACGGCACTGCCAAGCTTCGAGAATCCCTGGCTTCCGGCCAGCACAGCGTTGATCGTCGTCGTGACGCTGTTGGAAATGATGGGGGAACCTGACGTGACACTCAGGTTGAGTGTCCCCGTGTTGTTTATTCCCCATGTCTGTGCCCCTGATGTGTCGGCGAAGAGCATGGTGCCCAGAATGGGGTTGGTCCCCGTCAGGCTCACCGTCGTGTTGTTCGCGATATTGACCGTCGAGAAATCTGCAATCGCGTCAATGCCATCGGGCCGGGTCCCGCCGGACCAATTGGAAGGGTTCGTCCAAGCCAGAGTGCCGCCGGCTGTGTTGTTCCAAGTGCCATCGACGGCAGCGACATGCGATGCGGAGAGCGGGACTAAAGCACCGCAGAAAGCGAGGAGGGGCAACCGAAGTCGGAGAGTTGATAGGGGTTTCATGCAGGCAACTCTTACCGCCACCACGGCGTGATCTCGCCCTCCATCACGCGCTGCGGCGAAGTCTGTTCAACCCGCTGAACACCCTGAGGCTGCCTCGGGTCAGACCGCTTGCAGGAGGTGCGCACAGGGAATAGCTTGCGCAGGTAAGCGAGGTATGAAGAGGAAAGCCCCCACCCCTTCCAAGGCACCCAAGGAAGACCTGCTCAGCTGTGGCTTCGACGTGCTCACACACCTGCTGCACGGCAGTCCCTCACGGGGCCTGACCCATGTCGCCGCCGAGATGGGACTAGCCAAGTCCACCACCCACCGGATCCTCAAAATCCTGATGCGGCTTGGCTTCGTCGAGCAATCCAGCCTGACGCGGCAATACTACATCAGCCCCCTGCTGTTCCAGTTCATGCACAAGGTCATCGAGATGTCCTACCCAAACCGAAAGCTGAACGACTTGCTCATCCAGCAGGCGCAACTCAACAATGCTACCTATTTCCTTTCTGCACTCTCGGGCAACATGACCACGGTCATTGCGGCCGCCGGACGGAACGCCTCCTCCCTGGCGCTCGGCCAGACGTCCGAGGCCCGCATCTCGTCGATCGGGAAATCGATCATCGCCCAGATGCCCGAAGACACTTGGTCGGACTTTCTGCCTACACATGACCAGACCAGCCCGATCAGAACAGACTTCATCCGCGAACTGAGGGGTGTCCGCAAGACCGGGGTGGCATGGAACCGCACAAACGCCGATTACTGGTCGGTCGGGACCCGTCTGGACATGCCGTCGAAGTCGACGCACATCGGATGCGCCATCCTAGTCGCCCCGGAAGATTGTGGGGTGGGCATCGACGAATCGCTCGAGCATCACGTCAGGCGCCTCAGCAGATTGCTGCAGGCCGAGGTCTGCATTCGTGCACCGCGCAAAACGGTGCGCGAGCCTGCAAGGCAGAAGGGCCGAGCCAAGTAACCGTTCCACGGCTGGAACCCATCGGGCCGGTAGCCCCGTTGCCGGATGGCGCTGAGGCCTCCCTCGGCCACAATGGCCGCGTATGGTCTTGTGGAAAACTCAGGGGATCGGGCTCGGGCGCATGCGCCCAAGCTTGCAGATTGCCATTACGGTGGCTGCGGCTCTGATGGGTCCTGCAGCGGTCAAAGCGGCAACCATCGACTGTGTCCAATCCGGCCCTTTTGATGCATCCACGACTTGGGCGAACGGACTCGTCCCCTCCCTGGGCGACACGTTCCGCATCAACTCAGGCCGCACGGTGCAATTGACCAACACCGCCACCGTCGGCAATTTCGTATTGGGAAACTCCGCTGCAGGCGGCGCAATCGCCATTGCCGGTGGGACCTTGACAACAACCAACGACTGCCACATTGGCTTCGGGTTCTCGGCAGCCGTGACGGTCAGCCAGAACGGAAGCCTCAACATGGGCAGGGCGCTCCGGTTGGGCTCACGCTCTGGCTGCACTGGAGAACTCACCGTGCAAGGGGGCGCGGTGAATCTCAGCAGCGCCCTGGTGCTGGGGTCTCAGGGAACGACCAATTCGGCCGCAGTGGTTTCGCTGGGAACGGATGCCTCGCTGTCGGTGGCCACCGGCCAGCGGACGTTCTTTTCCGGCTCGCTGGGCTCGGTGGCCAAGATGTTCGTCAATCACGGTGCCGTCTTCACCACACCGTTCATCGACTTTCAGGCCAGCAACAACGGCCCATCGACCGACAAGCGTTTGGTGGTCAATGGAGGAACGGTGCGCCTGACCTTGGCTAACAAGCCCGGAACGTTGGTCTTCAGCGACCCCGTGGCAAAAGTCCAGTTCGACACGGGCAAAATCGTTTTCACCGACGTCGGATCAACAACGGCCTTCAACCAATTCAAGGCGACATTCGATGGATGGGTCGACCAAGGGAAGATCATCAGCTCGGTGCTCTCGCCGTCGGAACTGAAAAGCGCCCTGACCCTCAACGGCGCGGATGCGGTTCTGGAGGCCTCCTTCAGCGGGACGGAGACCGTTGTCTATGTCTCCCCCTCAGGCAACGACCACTGGAGCGGCGCCCTTGCCGAGCCATCTGCCAATGCGAGCGACGGACCACTGGCCACCCTCACCGGAGCACGCGACCGCCTGCGCGTTCTCCGCGCCGGGAATCGGCCCGCTCCCTTCAGCGTCATTGTCCGGGGAGGAACTTACTACGAAAGCCCCACATTGGTGCTCGAACCGGCGGACTCCGGAACCTCCGCGGACCCGGTCGTTTACAGGGCCTATCCTGGTGAGATGCCGGTCTTCTCGGGCGGCCGACGTCTGCCACAGATGACCGCCATGCCCAACGGCTCGTTCTCGGTATCCGTGCCGGGGGCAGCCGATCGGCAGTGGCTCTTACGGCAGTTGTTCGTGGACGATGTGCGCTACACCCTCGCACGTAGTCCCAATGCCGGGTACTTCTACGTCCAAGGCATCCCTCCCACACCCGCCTCGCCATACTATGGCGAGCCTTACTGGCAGAGCCACAACTTCACTTTTCGGCCGGGAGACCTGAAGAACTGGAGCACCCTGGGAAGCAACGATGTCAACCTCCGCGTTTACAACCTCTGGGAGGTTGCCACCTTGATTCTCACGAGCGTGGACGAGGCCGCCGGGACGGCCTTCTCGGCAACCCACATGCCTTACGGGTTCAACCCCAATCCGACAGTCACCGGCGGTGGCGTCTCCAAGCGCTACATTGTGGAGAATGCTCCCGATGCCTTGGATTCTCCGGGCGAGTGGTATCTGGACCGCACCTTGGGGTTGCTCACCGTCATTCCTTTGGCAGGCGAGAATCTTTCAACAAAGACCATCGTTGCTCCACTCAACATGCAAGCCGTGGTTTTTCAGGGAAGTCCTGACGCCAATCAGTTCGTCGAGCACATACGCTTCGAGGGCCTTTCATTCCGCCACTACTCAACACCACCTCTTGGGAGCGGCCTCAGCGAAGGCTGGCGTTCCAATCAGGCCGCCACAGCCATCCCCGCCTGCATCCAGATGACTGGAGCAAGGAGCATCACTTTGCTCCGGTGCGAAATCGCGCACATCGGGGCGCATGCGGTGGAAATCGGGCGTGGGAGCCGCAACAACCGGATCGAGCAGTGCCATCTGCACGATTTGGGCGGAGGCGGAATCTACGTGGGCCAGCGGCTGCGCATGAATCAAGGTTACGACCCGGGGCTATACGGAGCGGTCGCTGAGAACACCATTCACAACAATTTCATTCACGACGGAGGCATTATCCATGAAGGCGCGGTCGGCATCCTACTCGGCCAGACGTCTGACAATGTCATTTCGCACAACGAAATCGCCCATTTCAACTGGAGCGGCATGCAGATTGGATGGAACTGGGACACGCAACCGACGTTCACCAAGAACAACACAGTGGAATACAACTACATTCACGACATCGGCCAGAATGTCTCAAGCGACCTCGCCGGCATCTACACGGTGGGCGAGAACCTGAACACGGCGGTCAGGCACAATGTGATCCACGATGTCTTTTCGTGGGTAGCCCATCTGGGACGCGGCATTTATCCGGACCAGGAAACATCGGGTGTCACCTTCAAGGGCAACCTTGTCTACCATGCGGGGGCTGAGGCTTTCGGCATCAACTTCTGCCGGGACATCACCGTAGAGGACAACATCTTCGCCCTGAACACCGGCAAGGCCCCCTTCGGCATGGGGTGGGATGGCAACGACACCCAGCGGCTAACTCTTTCCCGCAACATCTTTTACCACTACTACGGCAACGTCTACAGCGCCACCGACCAGCTGCGCATAGCGCGCTTCGCACTTTGCGACTCGAACCTCTATTGGCGTGCGGATGGCAAGACCGTCACCTTCCAAGCGCCCAACACCTCCACGAACAACTCGATTTCTTTCGACCAGTGGAAGTCCCTGTCCGGCTTGGACGCCAATTCGCGTGTCGCCGACCCCATGTTTGTCGACCCGGAGAACGGCGATTTCCGCTTTCGAAACCCCACCAGCGCGGCGGCCATCGGATTTTCCGGTGGAGCATGGACCAACGCCGGCCTTACGGGCGATCCAACCTGGACGACCCTGCCCGATTCGTTCGACCGTCCCACCGCATACGAGGCATACAAGGAGCCGCTGCCCGGCTTTGACTTCTCGGTTGATGCGTCTGATATACTCCGGTCGTCCGAGTTTGCTTTCCTTAATGCTGGCACGAACGTTTTCGGCGGGATGAGAATCACAGCCTTGGGCGTTCCCGCCAACACCGGGGCTTACAGCGTTTGGACCACGAGCGACCTGCGGGGTTCTTGGGCGCGGATGACCAACGTCGAGGTCTCCGCTGCCGGCATCATGAGAACCCTTATTTTCCGCGACTCAGCACCGACGAAGGAGTATCGCTCGAGATTCTACCGACTGCGCCCGGTCCCTTGACCAGCCGCGCATATTGTCTCTGTGCCCGCCGTCCACCACAAAGTCCGCCCTTGGCGCTTCGTGCCGACCATGGGGCTTTTCCAAGCTCTGACTTTCGCCTACGTCAGCATTCTGCCCGGCGTTTTCCTGAAAAGCATCGGAGCACCCAACTCGATGGTAGGGTTGGCCTCCCTGTTCTACCTGCCGGTGGCACTGCGATTTCTTGTCGGCTCGATCGTGGACCGCCATGGATCGAAGCGCCTCTGGTCCCTCTGGACACAGATCGCGCAGGTTCTGGTCTCCGCACTCTCGGGCACACTCATCCTCGGTGGTGCGCCGATCGCTTGGGTGCTGGTCTGCTTCGGCCTCGCGGCGGTGGTTGGCGCATTCCTCGATCTCTCGAACGACGGATTCTTCCTCGTCGGCACGCCCGCAGATCGCAAAGCCTTCTTCGCTACGCTAAAAGTGCAGGCTTTCCGCATCGGCAATGCGATTGCGCAGGGCGGCTACGTCATGGCCGCCGGTGCCCTCGGGGCCATCTACGGAGGCCCTAAACACGGCTGGGGCATCGTGTTTCTCATCCATGCATGCATCCTTATGGCGCTGGCTTTGTGGCACTTTTTTGCCTATCCGCGCCTGCCGGACGACCAACCCGACCGACGCCACAGCGGCGGTTCCCTCGCGTGGTTCAAAGCGGTCTTTGTGGAACTGCTCCGCCATGCCGGCATGTGGTGGGTCCTGGGCTACCTAGCCGCTTACCGTGTCGGTGAGTCCATGCTGTCGGCCATGAAGGTGCCGTTCATGCTCGACGCAACCAGCGAGGGGGGGCTCGGACTCGATCTCCAGCAGGTGGGGTTCATGAACGGCGTGGTGGTCTTCCTCGTGTTGGTTGTCGGTGGCGTGATCGGAGGAGTCCTGGTGGAGCGTCTGGGCCTCCGCCGCACCCTGTTGCCGGGAATCTTGCTGATGAATCTGCCCAACCTTCTTTTCACCTACCTCTCGCTCCAACCCTCCAGCTGGTCGGTCGATGCATTCGGGCTCTCGATCCCGGTCCTTCCCCAAATCTTCTTGGCCATCGAGGCCTTCGGCTACTCACTCGGCTTCGCCCCGTTTATCTACGTCCAAGTCCTTGTCTCCCGCGGTCCGGCCCAGGCCACCATCTTCGCCATTGTGGCTGGGATCACCAACCTCGGATGGACGTTACCCGGCGCCGCCAGTGGCTTCGTGCAGGAGGCGATCGGCTATCCGCTTTTTTTCATCCTCGTCACTGGCCTTGGCTTGGCCGTCCTCCTGCTTGTTCCGAAAATCCCCACTGATGCGCTGGAGGATGCCGAACGCGGGGACTCATCCGGCGCGTGACGCGCCCGGGCGGTTCCGTGGGTGGAACCGTTGGCCGGTTCGGCCGATTGGGAGTTTGTGCGGCGTGCAGCAATATCGGAGCTTTGTGTTGGAAGCGGGCCACCGCAACCCGTGTCTGTTCCCCATGAAGCCCAACATCCCGCCCGTCCGATACGCTGGACCCGGAGTCCCCCAGCATCCGCGGGCCGGGTTTACCCTAGTTGAGGTGCTGGTTGTGGTGGCGATCATGGGGGTTCTCGCTGCCGTTGCCCTCCCATCCCTTGGCTCGGCAAACAACAAGGCCAAGGACGCCACTTGCCTCAACAACCTCAGGCAGCTTTATCTTGGCTCTCTGAGTTACGCTCAGGACAACAACAATAACACCCCGATTGTTCAGGACACCTACTGGCATCGCCGGGTGATCTCCTATTTGGTTCCGGGGACGGGACCCGCCACTTTCCAGCAGGGGCCGGGCAAGCCGAACTACAACCCAAGCAACTTCAAATGCTTCATCTGCCCGATGGACACCAACCCCCTCAATGGAGTCCTGAGCTATGGGATGAACCAACTCGCGAACAAGAAGTTCTCGGCCCTCCCGAGCGGGATGATCTTGATTGGTGATGTCCCCAGCGGCCAATACACGCTGGCCCCCACGCTTGCCGCCAAGGACCAGGGAAGCGCCCGCCACAACGACAAATACGACAACTTCATCTTCGTGGACGGCCACGCGGAAGCGCTCGTCTATCCCAAGTATTCCGACCCCAATAACGCATCATTATGGAAACCATGACCACGCATTGGCGGCGGTTGCGCACCGTCAGTCTATCCTTCCTTGCCCTTCTGGCTGCAGCCAGCACCGTCCACGCGCAGTTCGAGGTGATCAACCGGGGAATGCGCGGCTACAGCGTTGGAAAAGTCGCCCAGGCTTGGCCCAAATTGCTGAAGGAGGGACCATCTCCCGACGTGGTGGTGCTCATCGTCGGCACCAACGACATGATCAACAGCGAATACCTCACGCCGTTGGACACATTCCGCGATCGTTATGACGCACTCGTCGATGCGCTGCAGAAATCCGCAAAGCATGTGGTCGTGGCGACCTTGCCGCCGTGTGTAGAGGAACATCTTTTTCGACGGCACAAGCGGGAACTCTACAACAGCGGCTCGCCCAACGAGCGGATCCAGCAGGCCAATACCATTATCAAGGAAATTGCCCAGCAGAAGGGTTGCGCGCTGGTTGACCTCGATCTGGTTTTCGTCCCGGGCACCTGGGAGGAGGGCAACGCACAGGGCTTGCTCACGACAACGGCAGCCTCCGGACGACCGGACGGCGTTCATCCCAATGCGGCAGGCTCACGAAAGATCGGTGAGGCAGTGGCCGAGCGCATCAAGTCTCTGGGGTTGACCGGCGGGACGATCACCTGCCTCGGCGACAGTATCACCTATGGCGGCGGACTTCCCGGTGAGGGCACCACCGAGGGCGAAACCTATCCGGCGGTGGTGCAGCAGCTTCTCAACGGGTCATAGCCCGCTCAACGCACACCTGCCAGTTCCCATAAAATGATCACTGGGACCAACACCAGACACGTTGCCGCCCTGCTTTGCGCGCCATTGGCTGCCGTGACGGCACACGCCCAAGTAAAGGCCCCGGAAACGCGTCACCCCAACGTCATTTTCATCCTCGCCGACGACCAAGGCTGGGGGGATGCAGGCTACAATGGGCACCCTTACGCACGCACCCCGAATCTCGATCGTCTCGCCGCAGACGGCACGTTCATCAAGAACTTCTATGTCAACGGCACGGTGTGTTCACCGAGCCGGGCAGCGCTCTTGACCGGAATGTATCCAGCACGCCTCGGGTTTCACCACATCACGAGCAAGCCCGATGTCAACAAGCAGCGCCAGATTCCGGACTGGCTCGACCCCGAGGTGAGCACGATTGCCGACACTTTCAAAAAGGCCGGCTACGCCACCGCCCAGTTCGGCAAGTGGCACCTGGGCAAATATGCCGGTGCCCCCGCTCCCACCGCCTACGGCTTTGATGTATCCGCCGTCACCAGCGGCTCTGGAGAACAGCTCAGAAAAGAGGGCCAGAACGAGGATCCGTTCCTTCTGACCGACGCCACCTTTGATCGCACGATCGACTTCATCAGCAACCACAAGGAGCAGCCCTTTTACGTCAACGTCTGGTCCCCCTTGCCGCACGCCCCACTCAGGCCCAGCCCCGAGCAACTTCAGGCATTCCGCGACCTGAAGCCCGATCCAACGTCGTTCGGACAGTGGATGAGGGACTACTTCAAGGCCGCCAGAGCACCCGCCGGGCAGCTGAGGACCTACCTTGCCGCCGTCGCCGAAGTCGACCGACAGGTCGGACGTCTCCGCGAGGCCCTTGCTCAACTCGGCCTGGCGGACGACACGATCATCGTCTTCAGCAGCGACAATGGCCCCGAAGACTACGCCATCGGGAACTCGGCCAACGCTGGAATGGGCTCCCCCGGACCCTTGCGCGGCCGCAAGCGAAGCCTCTACGAAGGGGGAACCCGCGTTCCGTTTGTTGCCGTGTGGCCGGGCAAGATCCCAGCCGGGCGCGTGGATACAGAAACAGTGATGTCGGGCGTCGATCTCATGCCAACACTGGCCGCCCTCGCCGGCATTCCGTGCGATGCGCCAGGTATCGACGGCGAGAACCTGAGTGCTGCCCTGCGTGGAGGTCCCGCGGGCCGCCAGCGCCCCGTGCATTGGGAGTGGTTCTTTGAGGTGGTAGGCAACCCTGCCTTCTTCGCCCCGCCGCTCGCCGTCCGTGACGGTCCGTGGAAGTTTTACTGTGATTATGCGGGTGCGGATACCCAGCTTTACGACATTACAAAAGACCCCGAGGAGCTGGATAACGTCGCGGCAAAACATCAGGATGTAGTCGATCGCCTGCGGAACTCAGCCCTCGCTTGGGTCAAGACTCTTCCTCCCGCCCCGCTTCGCGATGCTGTTGCCAAGGGTGCCGACCGTATGACGCTCCTCGACATCCGGGAAGCCCGGCCCAAGAAATCCGAGTGAAGTGTCCGGTTCCGTGAAGAAGCCGCCCGTCAGAGGGTCTTCCGCCCTCCGCAATCTCTCGAAAGCCCTGGCTTCCAACTGCGCGGTCAAAACCTTGGCGGTCATCCCAGCGTTGGCCATGCCCCACGCAGCAAGTGCGCAGGGCGTCGAAGCTCACGGCGCCTCGTCCAATTCGCCGAATATTCTCCTGATTGCCGTTGACGACCTGAATGACTGGATCGGGCTGATAGGAGGCCATCCGCAGGCCAAGACCCCGAACATCGACCGATTGGCGCGGCAGGGCACCTTGTTTGTCAACGCGCATTGCCAGGCGCCGATCTGCCACCCGTCGCGTGTGAGCTTCCTGACCGGCATACGACCGTCCACAACGGGACTCTATTCCATTGGTCCCCTCGATTTCCGCCGTGATTGTCCGGCACTGAGCAACAAGGAAGCGACCCCGACGCTGCCGGAGTATTTTGCCTCGCGAGGCTACAGGACCATTGGGGTAGGCAAGGTCTTCCACGACAGCACCGCCACCGAGACATTCCAAGAATACGGTCCACTTGGTGACTGGGGGCCATTCCCGGCTGGAGGCAAGAAACTCGTCGAGGGAGCTCCGGGCGGCCCGCTTTGGGACTGGGGCCGGTTTCCCGAGCGCGACGAGGACACGATCGATTACGACATGGCCACTTGGGCCATCGCCAAGCTCGGGGAACTTTCCTCGCCGCCGCCCTTCTTCATGGCCGTGGGTTTTTTCCGCCCGCACGCACCCTTCTATGCTCCGCCCGCTTGGTGGAAGGAGCAGGGCGAAGAGAAGGACATCATCCTGCCCCCGCAGAAGGAGGATGACCTCAAGGATGTGGGTGAGTTCGCCTTGGCCTTGACTTATGCCAACAACTCCCCGCGACAACCGTTCTTCGAGCAAAGCAGACGATGGCGGGAGGCAGTGCAGGCTTACCTGGCCTCCATCAGCTTCGTGGACGCCCAGATCGGCCGTCTGCTAGACGCACTGGAGACTGGCCCTCACGCCAGGAACACGATCGTGGTTCTCCTCTCGGACAATGGCCACAGTCTCGGGGAGAAGTTCCGCTGGGGAAAGCGCTCGCTCTGGGAACGAGACACTCGCGTGCCCTTGATCATTCGAGCCCCCGGTTTCCCCGCCAACGGGCGCTCCGCCGAGCCGGCCGGACTTATCGATGTCTACCCCACGCTCCTCGAACTCTGTGGGCACGGACCGAGGGAAAATCTGGAGGGCGCCTCTCTGGGTCCCCAGATGCGCGATCCCACCGCTCCTCGTGATCCCGTGGTGTCGACATTCTTCGTGAACAATCACGCCGTGCGCTCACGCGACTATCGCTACATCCGATACTCGAACGGGGATGAGGAACTCTACGAACATCGCTCGGATCCGAATGAGTGGCATAACCTCGCCAAGCAACCGGAAATGGAACCCGTGATCCGCGAACACGCGCAGTTCCTACCCAAGGTCAATGTGCCGCCCTTGAAGGGGAGCATGGGCATGGGGGTTGACCCGGCGCACCGTGATTGGTTCGGAGGCGTCCAATGATGACGCCGCCGCCCAACCTACGATATTCTTCCACGCTCGCGTGGGCCGGTGATATGTCCGGTCGGGTGACATTATTCGTCGCAGTCATGATCACGCTGGCACTCACCGGCCAGCAGAGCAGCGCCGCCCCCCCGGAGAATCCCTGGGACATCCCTTCGCTTAAAGCATCTCCGGAGGTTTTTCCGGCACCGGAGTTTCCATCCTCAGATGACCGAATCCGTCCGCTGTTCTTCGCCGGCCCCCTGTATCGGGGCCAACCGACGCGTGTCTTTGCATGGATCGGCATGCCAAAGCTGGCGGAAGGAGCCAAGGCCCCCGGCATCGTGCTCCTTCACGGGGGCGGAGGCACCGCCTTCGAGTCGTGGGTCAAACTTTGGGTAGACCGCGGCTACGCGGCCATCGCTATCGACCACTTTGGCACGCTGCCACATCCCGAAAACGCCAAACCACGGCCGCGCAACCCCTCGGGTGGACCTCCCGGCGGTGGTGCAGCGTTCGCGCAGCTGGGTGCGCCTTTGCGGGACCAGTGGCCCTACCAAGCAGCAACCGCGGCTATTCTGGCTCACTCCCTGCTTCTGGCCCAACCGCACGTTGATCCCGAGCGCACGGGCGTGACCGGAATCTCATGGGGCGGTTACCTGACATGCCTTGTCGCCGGACTGGATTCACGGCTGAAGTTCGCGGCTCCCGTTTACGGGTGCGGCAACTACGAGGAAACCATCTTCGCCAGCGAACTACAGAAGCTTCCGCCCGAGCAGTCCGCCCTGTGGTATGCGCAGTGGGATGCCAAGAACTACATCCCGGACATTCGATGTCCAGTGCTCTGGGTCAATGGGACCAACGACAAATACTTCTGGCCACCGGCCTGGCAGAGGAGCCACCAACAGATGCCTCCTTCACTTGCCACAATCAGCTTACACAGGGAGATGCAACACGGTCACCCGCCAGCGGGGGATCCGGGCGAAATTCAGGCGTTTTCCGACAGCGTGGTTCAAGGTGGCGGACCACTGCCAAGGGTTCTCAACAGCAAGCTGGTGGCCCGGACAGTCATCGTTGACTTCGATGCTGCCGAGCCGCCATTGAAAGCCGAGCTCATCTACACATCCGACACGCGGAGCCAATGGTCGAAGCGCCAATGGCGCTCAGTCCCCGCGCCATTTTCCGGCAACCGGATCGAAGTCACGCTGCCGAACGAGGCGCACATCTATTACGTCTCACTTTGGGACGTCCGAGGTTTTCAGGTGAGCACTCCCTACAGTCTGGACTACTGAGCACGAATGACCTTCGCCTCGGCGGGAGGCAGATCATCGTAACGCGCCTCTTGCATTACGGTCGTCACGCAATGACTGCCACTTGGATCACCGAAGGGTCTATATGGCGCACCAAGTGAGTTGAGGAGATGTTCCACCGGCGGAACCATCCCATGTTGTTGCAGAATTCCTGATTACCTGCCGTGGACTCCAGCATCAGAGTGTGTCTCCTATGCAACAGTCCCCTCGCTCAAAACAAATCGCTTTGCATCATCCCTTTTTAGGTTACATGGCATGCGCCATACCTCGCAGCCATGCCTCCATGGATGTGACCGCCCAACAGAGTCGTCCAAGGTGCCGTTTCCAGAAGATCAAGGCCGTGCTCGCCGTAATGACCGCCACACTCGCAGTCTTCGCGAGCAACTCCGACGCCGCACCATCAGCGCGAGTCTTCGTCGCGACCAATGGTTTTGATTCAAACAATGGCTCGTCTAATAGTCCGGTGCGAACGATTCGCAGAGCGCAAGACCTTGCTCGGTCCAATCGCATCAACAATGTCGCAAACCGAGCAGCCGGTTATGTCATAGAGGTCGCACCTGGCTTCCACGTTCTTCCTGAAAGCGTTGTTTTCACTGCCGAGGACTCCGGAACGGGAACTGATCCGACAATCCTCCGAGGAACTCACACAAACGCGCCACCTGTGCTGTCCGGGGCCTTGATGAGCACGCCCAACACTTGGACAATGGTGGCTGGAAGCCCAGAATGGGAGATCACATGGTGGGGCCCTGCCGCGAAGCCTCCCAGAGAGTTGTACCTCGGCACCAACCGGCTCTCGCGCCCCCGCCTTCCGGTAGGCTCCGGCTACTTCATCGCGAAGGACGCACTTCCCCAGCAGGAGTGGCGATCGCAAGGCCTCATTTTCGACCGGACAATACTGACCGACACCTCGGTCATTATCCCAGACCAAACCGAGGTTGTCTTGTTCCACAGCTGGAATGCCAACAATCTTATCGTCCAGAGTGTGAATACACAAAACGACACCCTGTTGTTTAAGACAAACGCACGATACCCCTTGACCATGTCAGATCCATATAAAAGGTTCTACTTTAACAATGTAAACTTGCCGCTTCTTCCGGGGGAGTGGAAGCTGGTGCCCGGCCCAACTCCAAAAGTTCGATACAGACCACTGAGTGCCACGGACGATCCTAACCTGTTTGTCTTTCACGCGCCCGCGCTGCGCACACTCATCCATTTCAATGGAAATTCAGCCCAAAATCAATGGGTCACGAACATCACCATAGACAACTTAATTCTCCGTTACAGCGCCCGCGAGTCGGAGGTGGGCGCTGCACAGGACGGACTTTCCAACACACATTCTGATTTCAGGGCCGCTATTTATGGTGATGCGGTTGAAAGAGTTACAGTAAAACGATGCGAAATTTTCGGGGCAGGCGAGCACGGAATCCGCTTCCTCGGAGCGACCCGCGATGTTGACATCATACAGAATCACATCCACGACATCGGCTCTGGCGGAATATATATCGGCGACACCACACCGGCAAGCGACTTCCGGTTGTTTGACCCCACCACCCTCGGCGACAAGATTGCTCGTGATGTCGTCATTAGTGCCAACATCATCTCTGATGGCTCACGCACTTTCCCGACAGGAACAGGGATTGTTGTTGGCCACGCTCACGATATTCGCGTCTCTCAAAATCGCATTGCGAACTTTGACTATTCGGGTATCGCGATGGGCCGAGTGACATCTTACCAGCAGCCAAGTGTCAATAGCAACAATGTTATCGCAGATAATCACATTTCTAACATCGGCAACCGAGTGTTGAGCGATGGTGGAGGCATCTATTTGCTCGGACGCTCTCCGGCAACCTTCGTTAATCGTAATTGGATTACTGACTGCGCCGCCTATCGTCGCACCTCGAAGATTGCTGGAATCTACCTCGATGAAGGCTCCAGCGGTATTACGGTCCAGCAGAACCTGATTAGGAATATGGAACAAACAGGATTCACTTTTCATTACGGGGCATCTAACATTGTGCAGCACAACGTTTTCCTAAATCCCGGCTGGGACCCAATCCAAATAGTGCGCATGGACGACCGCACCAACAACGAATTTACAGATGCGGTGAGGTTTCGCAACAATGTGGTTATACTCACTGCGGCAGGTCGCCAGGAGGTTTCAGACCTCGTCCCGGTGAATAGTCGCGACGCATTCCCTCGCTTCCTGGCAATCACAAAC
The DNA here is from genome assembly GCA_964609925.1 of uncultured Chthoniobacter sp. GTDB lineage: Bacteria > Verrucomicrobiota > Verrucomicrobiia > Chthoniobacterales > JACTMZ01 > JACTMZ01. The sequence continues at coordinate 28,738 of CAZSUJ010000006.1, forward strand.
AGCCAGACAACAACGGCTTTCGGAGCGAGCAACAACCAGTACTGGTCGGACCGCGGCTTGGTCACAATCAACGGGAATGATCTGAACGGCTTCGCGACTGGCACAAACCATGGATTCGGCACGACGACCCCCTTGCCGATGCTCGCTCCACCGCGTGAATCAGGTTCAAAAGTCGCCGATCCCGGCGTGAGCCTCGCGATGAACGGTTGGGTCGCTTCCATCACCAATCTTCAAATCCCATTCGCCGGGCTGCCTACAACCACGCCAGGCGTTCCGAGCGGACTCTGGCACTCCGGGCGCGTTGCCCTCATCACCCCGCGCCCGCTGGGAGTTCGCCTGGCAACTCCTCTGACTCCTCCGGCAAGGGTGTTTCAGGAAAATTTCAACAGCAATGTGAATGGCGGCCTACCTTTGGGAGGAACAACCTACGACAACGGCCCCGCAGGGAGTCCTGCAATCTTCGCAACAAATATCATTGGCAGCAATCTCGCAATTCGATTCACTGGAAACACGAATGGAGCCTATACCGAGTATGAAACTAATCTTGGAGGCGAGACGCTTGTCGCTTTTAGCATCTTTATTCCATCTACGAGTGCTGGCTCAATTCGGGTTTTCGGAACTTCGAACATTGATGACGAACACGCACAGGAAGGTGCTGTCGTCAACATCAACAGTTCTGGCCGCATTCTAATCACGGGTGGCATCCTTGTTGGCACAATGCCGACCGACGAATGGGTTGGCATTCGCCTTCGGACAATCCCCCGGCCAGATGGGTCACACCTGATTGCATGTTCCGCCAGAACGCAGGATGGAACAACGTATTACGCCGATTCCTTGGTTCACCTTGACCGGTACACAAATCTCAACAGCGTCTTCTTTTCCCCTATTGGGGCTGTCGGATCTCATGTGTTAATCGATAGCTTGTATATTGGTTACCCATGATTGCCCAAGGCTGGTCCCACGGCAGCAATCCTCGCACCCGCCCGCGACCGGTTCCTGCAGGAAGCCCTCATCTCCTACAACCTCGCATGCTACCGGGCCGTGAGCGGGCGGATTGATGAGGCAAAGCAGCTGCTGGCTGAGGCCTTCACCACTTGATCCCGACCTGCGGATCACGGCTTTGGATGCCCCAGACCTTGAAGGGATTTGGGGCTAAACGCAGCGATGAGGATCTGGCCGAGGTTGATCCTCGGCGTGGCTCTGAACTCTTCAGTCGGGACGCCTGCCGATTAGCCGCAAATCGGCTTCTTCTTTGCCTTGGAACAGCCGTTGCTGTGGGAGGCCACGGTGGTCGATCCCTGACCCGAAGGCGGGGCTTTCGCCGCCAGCTTCAGCACTTCCAGCGCTTCGCTCCATTCCTTGCCACTGCCCGCATCAACCAAACGGAAACGGGCGCCTCCATCGAAAAGGCGGGCGGCGAACTTTGGGGCGAGCGTCCGGAAATTCGGCCCACGCTCATCCCAGCACCGGAACTTGCGGAACGAGACAAGCGGAAGCTTGGGGTCGCCCTTCTTGAGCGGCTCGATACCAATCCACGTGAGCTTCTCTTTGATTCTCTCGCTGCCTTGATCGGGACGAATACCACCAACGCCGATGACCGCGTCGTAGCGCCAAGAGCGAACGCGGCCCATGCACCCGTTGCTCTTCTCTCCCGCACTGGATCCGAATTCTCCCGTGGCCGGATGCGGATCGCCGATGTGGGTTCGCTTGTAAATGAGGATGCGGGTGATGCTCATAGCATTGGGTTATTTGGAAACTCTGTTCTCGCCGAGCAAGACCTCCAAGCGGGGAAGTCTATCCGCAGGAACCCATCGCCCAATCGCCCGCATGAGGGACCCGTGAACACCCAGCCACTTGGCAGTCCACTCGGTCGCCATCTGCCGCTCATCGGAGATGGGAAGCGCCTTGGCCAGGATCCCGCTGGCTCCGGCTTGGCCCTGCGCCACAACCAAGCCTGGATCATGTTTGGCGCGCAGCAGGTGCGCGTTGTTGGCTAGGTGCCGCAGGTTCCGGGGCGGCCAGGGCGAGGTCTCTGGAATCTCCTGCACGCTAGCCAACGTGAAGTATCCGATGACGAAAAGCCTGGCCGCCTTGGTGGAGGCCCCGGCTCTCAGCCCAGCGTAGAAGACCAAGAGATCGCCTGCCTTCATCTTCAGCAGTTGCCGCCGCTTGAGGAGCGTCGGATCGCCGTAAGTCAGAGTCTCAAACTCCGGATCGTAATGGGCAGGCCCTTGGGAGTATCGCCCGGGGACATATTGATCGAGAAAGCCCCCACCCTTGGCGGGCAGGTCCGTGAAATGTCGTGCTCGCGGACCAGCCTTCTGCGGTGTTTCAGGAATTGGAACGTATTCGAACGTGCCGTCGGGAAAGATAGGCCCCAGCGTGCCTCCACACCCTGTGTCGATGCCCACCCTCAGCAGAAGTCCTCGGCGCTCGCTCATGATCTAGAGCCCAGTTTACAGAACCCCGCGGTCCACGAACAGCGATTGCCCCGTCTACGTGCAGACCTCACGCCGGCCCCGGGCAAAGCCACCGTCCGTCGTAGGACATCAAGAACTGCGCCCATCACGGTTCTGGTAGTCATGCAGCAGATGCCAGATCTTGTGGTAAATTGGCAGCTTATCCCGCTGAGCGGAAGTGGCGGCAACCTCACTTTTGAAGTTCGGGTAATCCACGCTCGCGGCAAGAGACGCCCATAGAGTTTGCATCTCCTGGTCCGAGACAACGACACGCCATCGGTAATCCGCCGTCGGGGACTCACTGATCCGCTCAGGACCGAGAACTCCCTTCGTTGTCGCGACCAGCGAGAGCAAATCCCCGCGGGACCGAGCGCGCACATGAAAAACGTCGCCCTTGCGAACGATCGAGAAGAATCCGTGCTTGGTTGCGAGCCACATGTCTACTTGATCATTCTACCCGAGCATCTGCTCTGGCTCGACGAAAACGTTGGTGCACCATTCGCGGCACCTGAACACGCAAGCGGCCACTTCTCAGGCGGGGGCGAGCAGAATTCCATCATTGTTGCCGCATGCCTTCGCTCCATGTCTGGCGAGTAGCAGTCTCCCGGGTCGGCTTCACACGGAAGCTGCGCCATGCTGCCTGGCAGTAGATGGCATAGTCCCCCTCTGAGAGTCCGAAATGCTCCATACGGGGACGCAGATCTACACAGGCTTGGTTGAACGCCTCTCGGTTTTTGCATCTTTTTGCAGCGTCCTCCAACCCCAGCAGTTTCATGTAGTTTGGCGTCATCGTGCTCCTCTTGGGTTTCCAAGATCGACGCTCTTTTCCAACTGACGTTCGATCCAGACAAGCCTCCAGTGTGTCATAAACACCTTCTGCTCTTGTCTCGGCGACGGTCGCCAAGGTATGGCAAGACCATGTTGGCTTTCGACGGATTCAAGGTATTCGCCGATGAGCTGGCGCGACTGAACGGTTTGTCAGAAGACGAGGCAGCGGAAGTTGCTGCCGTGATCGGCGATACGCCAGAAGTTGACGACCAAGGACGCGTGTTGGTCAACGGACGTGCATACATCATGCCGATGAGTGAAGACGATGAATGAGCAAATGGACACTTTCTCGGAGCGCTTGGGGGACTGCCCCCCTCACCTGCGCGGACAACTTATGCGTCAGCAAAGCAGGCTGATGGCCATGCAACGCCCAAGTGCCCGAGCGTTGCACGAGGTGATTCAAACGATCTTGTCGAGATTCGGCCCCTTGCCTGAGGCATCCAAGCAGACACCGCCAGAGACTGGACTTCTCGACCACCGCCGACGCTGGCTGCCGTGACCGCTTCCATCCGCCGCGGCATCTGGCATCGTTACCTCTGCAGCAACCCATGACGTTTCTCCGCCGCCTCCTCAAGCGCTTCCTCCGCCGCGGCCTGCCACCCCCGCAGGCCAGGATTCTCACCCGCTGGTCACGCTAACCCGCCAGGGCCGTTGTGCAGCGGCCCACCGAACACCCGAAGTCGTCTTGCTCCCCGAGCCGGAGGAGAGTCGGAATTCTCAGGAGCCCTCCCTTCCGCCCTGCGAGTAATCTGGGTATCACCATCCCCGCAGCCACAGGGGCTTTAGAGCAGAAGAAGGGCCTAGCGTCTTCCGCGGTGGCAGAGGACAACTCACCCAAAGTTCCACCTTGCCTCCGCTCGGCAGCAGTGCCACTCAAACGGCGTGAAATCCGCCCTTGTGATGACCGGACTCATCTTGACGGGGCTCGCCACACTTTCGGCTTCAAGCGGTGCCAATGCCGACCAAGGCGGGGGAACCGGAACACCAGTTCCGACGCCGGATTCAGCGGCGTCCTCCGGACCAAGATCCCCGGATGCACCGGTTGTCCCGTTGGAAGACGTGGCAAAGCACGCCGGCCAGACAGTGACCATCATCGACCGCGTGAAGGGCGTCTCTTCCTCGCCGCGCAGCGGAACACTCTACCTCAACTTCGGCGATGCTTACCCGAGACAGAAGCTCAGCGGGAAAGTGGCCAAGGAATACGAGGAGTTGCAGAACTTCATCCGTATGAGCCCCGGGTTTGCTGTCCGACTCACGGGCACGGTCGAAACGGGGAAGGATGGCCCTGCCATGGCCATCACGTCCCTTGACCAGATCGAGATGATCAAAGACGACTCGATCGACCTGATGGCTGTCGCGACGGGGGCCCCGGGATTTCCTCCCCGGACACCTCCGGGGCCATACGACGATGTCCCGCCCGATGGCGAGGTTTTCGGGGCGTTGCTCCGGTGGAAGCTGGAGAAGCTTTTCATCGAGGGTCGCTACGAGGAGTTGGAGAAGGTCGCGGCGGCTTGGAGAAAGCCGGAAGCACGCATGCTCGACGGCCGATGGCACCTGTTCGTTTTCTACAACACGCTCGCCCCGGGCTCGAAAGCCAGCGAGGAAACATTCGCTGAATTTCGGCGCAAGCTGGAGGAATGGAGAGCCCAGCGTCCGGAGGCCATCGAGCCGGTCATCCTGCTCGCCACCCTCGAATGCTCCTACGCGTGGCGTGCGCGGGGAAGTGGATGGGCCAACACAGTAACCGAGGAAGGCTGGCAACTCATGGGCGAACGTCTGGCCAGAGCGAAGGCACTCCTCGACAGCGTGTATGACCGGCGCTTGGAGTGCCCCGAGTGGACCAACACGATGCAGAGTGTTGCCTTGGGGCAAGGCTGGCCGGACTCGAAGGTGAAGAAGATGCTGGCTGAGGCCACACAGGCGTGGCCGGAGTATTGGAACTACTACTTTTCCGAAGCCCATCGGCTTCTGCCCCGCTGGGGCGGCCGCCCCAAGGAATGGGAAGAATACTCGCGTTCTTTTCCAGGAGACCTCGGCAAGGAGTTGTCCGCCCGCATCCCCTGGGCCCAATCCTGGGCTTACTCGAATCTGTTCAAGGAGGCGGACATCCCGTGGCCACAGATGCGGGACGGATTCGAGTTCATGGTGAAGCGCTACCCGCAGTCGGCCCGCACCAAAAGTGCTTATGCCCGTTACGCGGTGATCGCCGAAGACCGGGAGACCTGCAAGCGCCTGCTCGACGAACTAGGCGACAACGTCAGCATGGAGTTCTGGGTGAGCTGGCGGAACGTGGACATCGTGCGAGATTGGATCGCGGACACGAACCGGCCCGCGCCGACCTTTTTCACCCCCGCCAAGGATGATTCCTAGAGGACTGGGCACCCGGCACGTGAGGCTCGCCATGAACGCCAAAAAGCACAGCCAGGCAATCGGGCGCGGGCACTACCAGTTGAAGAACTATGCTGGTGGGGACAGGATGGGCACGTGAAAAGACGCCCCAGTAAAGCCGAGGTAGGGCTCGAACATCAGGCCTACCACCGGGCAAATTGGGACATCCCCCTGCGCGATCGCGCTCTTTCCTGGCTGGCCGTCAATGACAGCGCCAACCGCAGCACTGTGGAGCGGGTGCTTGGCTGGTTCCTCTGCCCGGTCACGATGTGGCCGTGCAACATGCGGTCGCTTCTTGCGCTGCTTCTCGACCGTGTGGAGAGCGGACAGCCCATTCCCGAAGAGATGCACCTGCTCGTCGATCTTTTGCCAGAACTGCCCAAGGAACGGACCGTCGAGGTCTTCGCAGCCCATGAGCACGATGTGCATGCCGGCCGCTACGAACACCTTGTCCCGGCCGCGCAGGCGAAGTTCAAGGCCGTCGAAAAGGAAATCGCCGCAAACCGGACCTTCAAGGCGGACTGGCGCAAGATCACAGATGCCTTCGATGTCTCACGCTTCGCCGATCACAAGGGCGTCGTGCGGCGCACCATGGTGCCTGAGCGCAACCTGCGGGGACATTTCGGCTTCGATTGGGACGCAGAAAAAGGGCGGTTTCAAGCCGTCTTCGATGCCTTCTGCGCGAAGTGGAACCTCTACGGCATGGAGAAGGGCAAACCCCTTGTGCTGAAACTCTCAGTCAACCTCACGCCTTACGGCACGATGATCTTCGTGCCAGCCTACTGGTCGCTCGATCCCAAGCGGGACCTCCGATGGGGCGAGGTCAGCAAACTGCACCGCGCCCGCGGACAGCACCGGCAGGGGTTCGTGCTGGCCGAGAATGCCGAGCAGCGCCGCAAGGACGCGGCGAAACTCGCCACCCTCGATCAGGAGGCCCGAAAACTCGGTCTGCGTGGAACAAAACGCCACGACTTCCTCTGCCGGCGCCTTGGCTGGGACATCCGCACGGATCCAAAGCGGTTGGCCGCCCTGCGAAGGCTGGCCAGATAGCCGGCCGGAGGACCGCATTCCCCAAGGGCGAGATTGGGGACATACGCATCCCTGTCGCCAAGCTGCCTGGCGTGCTGAGATGCGCCGATGGAAGTGCGCGACTTTCTGCCCGGCGAACCTGCCGTGGGCGACGTGGTGGTCTGCTGGGACGCAAGCTGGTCTCCTCGCGTGCGCCTGCAGCGTATGGAGGTGCCGCGAAAGGGCCAAGTTTACCGGGTCCGTCGCACGCAGGTCTGCCTCGATGCCGAGTGGGGGGATCACGACATCATGCAGCTGACTCCCCATCCCAGCATGAATGCATTCCACCCATACGTAAGGGGCTGGTGGTCCTCCTTGTATTTCAAAGCCGTGGCCACTTCGCAACACGAGCGGCCAGAACATGCGAGATCCAAGATCGTCAAGCCAGAGACAGCCTCAGATGGCCCCGTGGGTGATGATCCTCGGCGCCGACTTTGGTATGCCCGCCAATGCGGTGCCTGGAGACAGCTGTGCGGATCCAATTTCGGACTCGGGTTAGCTCTGGCCGTCCTGAATCCCTCGCCTTGTGAGGCTCCTGCCTCTTGGCAGGACGGTTTGGCGGAGGCTGCGTGCCAGCGCCGCTTGGCAATCTGCCGTCTGCTCGGCTTCCCGGCTTCGGCATCCTCCTTGCAGGTCCTCTCCCGACTTCACCACACCTGGGGCCAGGCCTTTGACACGACGCAGGCAGAGTGGATGCTGACCGTCCTGCGACATCTTCTGGTGCAAGACGCTGGAGCTTCCGCTCTTTTGCAGCGTCACCGATTGATCAGCCGCGCAGACGTCTCACAGCTCGCCTTTGGCACGAACAACACGAGCTTGTCACACCTCTTTGCTGATGAGTTGGAGATCCGCTGTGCCACATGGTTCTTCCGCCTGCCAGCAGCTCAGCGGCATTGGCTGATTGCAGAGTTTGAGAAGGTCGAGGCACGCGAAGGTGAGACGGCGGGAGTCGTCATCCTGCCGCGGGCGCGTCGGCTCGGAGGATTCCAACGCGAGAAAGATGCCGTCGCATATCTGAGAAACCGACAGCGCAGTCTGGATATTCTATCCGCGTGGGGCTGCCGGGCCTTCGCCACGGGCCAAGATGGGCCGTGGCCTGAGCCTCCTTTGCCCGGATCAGACACCATCCAGCCCATCATCGGGATGGAGGAACTTCTGAGCGAATCGGCGGAGCTGAAGCACTGCATCTCCGCTTATGCGGACCATATCGCTTTAGGGGTATACTTCGCTTATCGCATGACGGGCCCCACCCGTTGCACGATTGGACTGCGGTGGTGCGGAACCCGATGGAACCTGGATCAGATCCGCGCTCGCGCCAATGGCCGGATAGACCAAAGCCAGCACAAGGCGGTGTTGGAATGGATGGACTCGCACTCGGCGCTTGGTTGCTCCCTGCGTTCTGAGGTGGCGAGCGAGGTTTGCCGGCTCATCCGGCTGCCCAAGCGCCCACGCCCCTTTCACGCGCTAACCGCCCGCGGGCAGGAGTCCGCAGCCCAGCAAGCGAATCCCGACTAATTGACAAACGTCCATGATGACACCCCTCCAACGCCGTGAGTTCCAAGCTGCACAACTCATCCGCGACTTCGAGCCGATCTGGAACGGACGCAACAAACGCAGGCTCTTCACGATTGCCTGTTCGGCTCCTCATCCGTTCACGGGAAACATCACCTATGCACGCTGGCAGGAAGCAGCGCCCCCGCAGCGAATCGTCAAGGGAGCTCAGCCCTTTCGCTTGCACAGGGGGTTCTTCCAATACCGCACACCGGAAGAGCAGTCGGTCGCTTGGCATGTGAATTTCGCCGATCCTTGCCTATTCACGGCCTACTCGAGCCACCTTTTTGCCCAAGACGAAATCCAGGTTTCCGAGCACCCGGTCCTCGGCTCGCTCCGTGAGGCGCTGGTGGCGGAGGGAACCGTTCCCCTCACCGTGGATTCCAAAGGGAGACCAACACCCATCACGATCGCCGGGGTTCAGCGCCGTTGTGCAATCAACACGGCGCCCTCGCCTTCTTGTCCTCGTGGGCTTTACGGCCACGAGTTTCAACTGGCCCGGGAGGAGCAGGTCATTGCCGCCACGCAGGCACTGAACCCTCCGCCGATCAGCAACATCCTCGCGATCGCGGCCCCGGCGTATGGTCAGGGGTTCTACACGGGCGAGCAGATCTCCCTCATCCTGAACACCGCGTATACAGGCTTCCTTGCCGCACGGTGCGAGACTGCTCACCTCGGCTTGCCCGACCATCGTGTGGTCGTGCACACGGGCTTTTGGGGATGCGGGGCGTTCGGTGGGAACCGCAGCCTCATGACCATTCTCCAACTGCTCGCGGCGGATCTGGCCGAGGTTGACTTGGAATTCTGGGCGTTCGACAGCACAGGTCTACGCACAGCGGAAGAGGCAAACCTCGCTTACACCCGCCTCATCGCTTCGAGCAGTTCGGTGCCGCATGTTCTCCGCTCAATCGAAGAAATGCGCTTCGAGTGGGGCCTTTCGGACGGCCAGTAAGTTCTGATCCGAAGCCACTCATCTACCGGAGCAGAGGCTGCCCCCCACCGCGCCGCTTGTCGGGCGTGCCAACGGCAAGGCGGCCTTCCACACCCGCCACTGCCCGCGATTGGGGACAAACCTCTCCCTTGGGGACCGAGATCAGCCAAACGAGGCTGAGGCCATGACCGAAGACGCGCAGCCCCCGGCGACCACGCCGAGCCGCAAGCTCATCTCGGAACTCGATGAGTTTTGGCCCGCCCGCTGGCACACGGGTTGGACACTGCTGAACCAACGCAATCCCGGGCTCGCCTTCGCCGCCGCCATGCTCATCCCTTGGCATGCAGACGGCTACCATGCCCTCTATCGCGACCTAGACCAAGGCTTGGACTGTAGCGAGTTGGAACTGCTAGGCCGAACAGGCCTGCCGACGGACGAGCGCACGCTTCGGATCCTCGGGCGTTTCAATCGTGTATGGTGGAGCAGCTTCGAGGAAGGAGAGAACGCCCGCTGTATCCTGCGCATTCTGGGCAGTCTGCTGAGATACGAGCCGGACACCGACCGGCTCATGTCGCGACAGGATCAACTGACTCCCGACGACGTTGTCGATCTGGCTTGCGGCCTTGAAATCAGCGAGTGGGTCTGGTCGGTCCTTTTTCGATCCGACCTCATCGGGCAGGCGGAGTGGTTCTTCCGCTTGCCCTACTCCCGGCGCTGTTGGTTGGCCCGGACTCTTTGGGATCTCCACGGGAGGAATGTTGGAGACTTCGTTACGGAGACAGCAGCTCGGGAGAGACACCCCAACCATCCTCACTTGGACTCGTTCCGGGATGAGGACCATGCGGTAGCGTATACCATCCGACTCCGCGCCGATCGTGCGCGAATGGTAGAGACATGCGTGAATGTCGGCAGGTTTGCTCCGTGGCCCGAGCACCCTTTTCCCGGAACGGAATGGATCGTTCCAATCAGAAACCACGCCGAGGCGTATCCTGAGAGTCGCTGCTCTGACTTTGCAATGATTGAGCCGAAGATCAGTCGATTCATTGCCCTGGGCCGAAGCTGTCTTTACCGCATGCTCAAGCCGATCCGCGCCTTGGTGGTCTTGGCCTATCCACATGAGCCGGACCGTCAAGTTTATCGGGCTAGGTGGGAACTCGGCTATTTGATTCCCTGGCCGAATGAAAATTCCGAATCCCGATGCCTTCTTGCAAAGGCACGGATCGAACGTTGGCTTGAACAACAGTCCGAGGAATCAAGGCAGAGCCCTGCAGTATCTCGGTTGACCAGCAACTTCCTGCCGCTTTAGCGGCAAGACCCGTCGTGTAGCAACGTGTCCTTAGTGCTGCCAATTGGGGACAAACCACTCCCTATCTCCACAGCGCGGGTTGGTCTGAAGTGCCGCTATGGAAGTGCGTGAGTTTCTGCCCGGCGAGCCCGTGTTCGGCGACATCGTCTTGTGCGTTGACGAAGACTTCACGGCTCAGACTCGGGCGCACGGCCGGGAGCTTCCCAGAAATGGTCACCTCTACATGGTCCGGGCCACCAGTGCGGAAGTCCATCGTCATTGGGGATTCCAAGACGTCATCCGCCTCGATGGCCAAGAGACCGATGGAAGCTTCAGCCGCAACCTTCAGGGTTGGTTCTACTCCTCCCGGTTCAAGGCCACCCACGCTCCGCACGTCGACTGGTCGAAGGATCCCTGCGCCAAGGAGATTGAGGACGAGTTCGCCGACAGTGATCCGTGCGCGAAGACCCGCCGCCACCTCTGGCAGGCTCGTCAGTGCATTGCTTGGAGAGAGTTGTGCTACTCCAACCTCGGCCTCGCCTTGGCTTTGGCTGTCCTGCATCCGTGGGCGAGCGACGACGTTGCGTGCTCCCAGGACAATCTCGCGACTGCCGCCCGCCTGAGGCGCCTAGAGATCTGCCGCATACTCGGCTTCCCCCCCACCTCCCCAGTGCTCCGACTCCTCTCTCGCCTCCACGCCAGCTGGGGCCAAGCACTCGAAAGCGTTTGGCTGGAGGGCCTGCTAACGGCACTACGCCAACTTCTGAATTATGAGCCCCAGACCGCCGATCTTTTGCTGCGGCACGAGGCGATCAGCCGCAGCCAAGTCAGGCGTTTGGCCTTCGGTCCCAGTGAGTTCAGCCCCTCTGAAATCTTCCTGAATAAGCCAGAGCTTCAGCGCGGAGCCTGGTTCTTCCGCCTCCCCATGGCACGGCGCCACTGGTTGACGGCTGAGGTGTTGGCCATCCAGAACCGCGAAGCAAGCGCGCCTGGCCTCGCGCTTCTTCCACGCCGCCGGCGGATCGGCGGCTTCCAGCGCGAAAAAGATGCCGTAGCCTATCTCCTGCGAAGGCAACGCCTCCTGGACCATCTCGGATCCACTGTTCGCGATGTGCTCGGCCGGAATGGCTCCCTTCCGTGGCCAGAGCCTCCACTTCCGGGCTCGGACCTTATTCAGCCCATCACCTCCAACACGGAGTTGGTGGAAGAGGGCAAGCAACTCAGGCACTGCATCGCCGACTACGCCGACCACATTGCTGTGGGCGTCTACTACGCCTACCGGATGACCGGTCCCACCCGCAGCACCATCGGACTAAAATGGAACGGCCACCAATGGGCCTTGGACCAGCTCCGCGGGGGCGCCAACAGCAGCATCGAAGAGGAGCAGGCCAAGAAGGTGCACGCTTGGATCGGCTCACACCCTGAACATTCGTCTGTGTTGCGTTCAGAACTCGCCAAAGAGGTTTGCCGGATCATCCGACTCCCGAAGCGTCCCCGCCCCCACCACGTAGCGACCACTCGCCAAGGGGAATTCGGGTTCGCGTGAGCAGAGCGCCCTTGGAGGCTCGTGGGGCGAATGGCACCTAGCGGGACTGGCCCGCAAAGAACCGCCACAGCTCAACCATGGCCAGCGTATCGAGCTTGCAATAGGCCAAGAGCTGGCGGCGGATCTCCTCCCGACGCTCTCCGGTTGTCCGCGGATCAATCGCCTCCTGGCAGGCCTGCTGCGCCATGTTGCCGTCGCTGATGCCCTCCAACCCCGCGTAGTCGAGGTGCGGTGCTACAGTGGGCAGCACAGCCTTGATGCTCCAACTGCCGCACATCGCCGGATGGTAGTAGGCCTTGGCCGCCACGGTCTTCAGGTCGAAAAGTCGCGCCACCAATCCGTGCAACGCCGGGGCCAGGTCGGCGTGCCGGGCCGCAAGGTGGTTGATGACCCTCTTCTCGAAGCCGCTGTAAACGATGATGCTACCCCGATCTCCGCAGCGCCGGATCAGCTCCTCCGCCAACCGCCGCGAAGGATCCTCGCCGGAGAGGTCGAGGAACTCCTCGTGATGCAACTCTCCAGCGGAGTTGAGATGGTGCAGGCTGAATTGGAAGGGGATCTGCTCGAATGGCCGCGTGCCGGCCCAGACGGGAATGGTGAAACTGACCGACTCGAAATCGAGGAACCAGAGTGGCGCCTTCGCTGGCTGCATCGCCCGCCGGGCCTCGGCCGGATCGAAGAAAGGTTCGGCCGACTGGCTGCAATCCCGGACCCGCCGCTGCAGCGGCGTGAGCACGTGATCCGGGGCATGGCGGAGGTCCTCGATCCCCTCTTGCTCCAACTTTTCGCGCCGCTTGGCATGGAGCCTCGGCAGCCAATTGAGGGGGAACTCGGGCTGCGTCTGCCCCTGATGGCAGTAGGCGCAGAACTCGCAGGCGAACGGCCTGTAGCAATGGTCACCTGTGGCAACGACAGGTTCCTCTTTCGACGCCGCGACTTTCTGCGCGTCGCGCACCCATTCGGAGACTTCCGGCTCCCGCGGCTTCACCTCGGCGGTTAGGTCCACCTCCTTCAAGAGCCCCCGGTAGTCTCCGCCACCGGGATAGACCCATGTGCCGTCGATGTGGGCCAAGCAGATCTCCGCCAGGTCGAACCCCATCCACGCGGCCACTGAAGCCTGCACGGCGAGATCGTCGCGGTGGTAGTCCTTCACAGAACCCGAAGACTTCACCTCGACCATCTTCCACTGAACTTGGCTCCGCTCAGTGCGGTTAGGAATCATCACGTCGGCAAACGCCAAGGCCCCATTCGCCTCCAACCCCGCCTCGAAGACGATGCGATCACCCTCTTGGAGAAGCTGCCGTGACCGGCAGAATGCGCCCGCGAACCCCTCGCCCGCGACATCAATCAACGTGCCAGTTCCATCTGGGTCATAAAGCCGCCTCGCGATGTCTCCCACCGCGAAGCCAGCTTGGAATCGCGCCTCCTGCCCCGGCGGGGCCTCGGCCAGATCCGGACGATGCAACGTCAGCCACAGCCGCTTCGGACACTGCCGGAAGGCAATCAACTTCGACTTTGAGAGATTCGGCACGGGCACAGTCTCACACCAACCTCCCTCGGCCGTCCATGGCTTGGATTGTCCCCAAAATTGCCCTTGCATCGTAGCCGCAGATGAGCGCCACTCCCAGACCGTGCCTTGCGGTGTCCGAGGTCATCGAGTTTCATAGAGTCGATCCCATGAATCGCTCTCCAAGCAAACCAAGCGGCAACTTTGGGGACGTCCGATTGGATAGGCAGGCGAAAACCCTCGACGCTCGCCTAAGCGAGATCCACGATCTTCTGGTAGCGTTTGAAGCAACGAACACCAACCTGCTGCGTCAGGCGAGAGCCCTGCTGGGCGACCATCGGATCGCCTCGCTTTCGGATGCGGCCGCCGCTGTGCAGAGTCAAAAAAGGCTAGACCTTGGCTTTAACTGCTTCGCTGTCATTTCTGATACCTACTACCGGGAGAACTTACACAGCGATGTGATCAGTGCAATTTTGGATCCAGCCGGAGCTCATGGCCATGGATCAGCATTTTTGAATTCTTTCTTGGAGTGGCTCAGCGGCCTGCATCCGGCGGTTGCAGCCAGCAATTACACCAAGGCGAGAGTGGCTCGAGAGCAGGGGAGAGTAGACATCCTCATCGTGAATGATGACACGAAAAGGGTCATCATCATCGAGAACAAGATAAATGCGGCCGCGGACATGCGACTGCAGATACCTCGCTACCTCGACTACGTTGAAGCACAGAATCTCCATTGTGATGCCATCCTGTATCTCAGACTGACCGGCCATACCGGACCCGATCGGACAGATTGGACTCCTGATGACCACAAGCGCGTTGACAAACGTCTCGTTATCGCCCGCGCCTACGATGGCTCAGGTGAAGACATGATTCAAGGCTGGCTAGATGCATGCATTTCAGCTACGCCTCCAGAGAATGACGCTTCATACCTACTCCGGCAATACAAAGAACTATTAGAATTCCTAGGCCATCCTCATATGAACAAGCCACTACTAGAGGCATTTTACCAATTGATGCTTGATGAACCCCGGTATAAGTCCGCATGCGCGATACAATCTTTGTTGAAGGATCTTAGTCTCTACCGAGTGGAACGAGTCATTGAGGTCTTTCGTGCCGAACTATCGCCCTTTTCTCAAGTTGCGAACTACCAGAACGTCTCAGCTTACTTTACTGGCCTGCACTGGCAGGGCGCGCACTTAGGAATTGATGTGGTTATGCAACATCCTGAATTCACAGAAGTCCAGTTTTGGGATCGGTCTGAAGGGAGAGAGCAAAGAGCCAAGCAAGTTCTAGAAAGCTTAGGTATTATTGGGAACTATTTCGTCAAAGACCATTCTGGGCGTCATCTTTTCTGCAGGCATTTCCGCTTTCCTTCTGAGGAGACCGCTCTCTACGACTACTTGAGATCATTCAAGAGGCTGTTGAACGATTTCGTATCTTGAGCCACGAGATCAGTTACAGTCTTTAGTAGACGACCGTTTACGACCATGAAAAATGATGGGTGTTGATGGCGCGATCTTGCCTTCGAGTCTATCCAAAGCATGAGGGGATCACGAGGTTCCGCTAAGCCCCGGAACGAGAAGTTCTGCCTCAACCCGGGGTTTGCATGAGCCCAACACTTCAAACTCGGACGAGAGACTCTTCTGGTGCCCCCACGCTGTCGCGATCAATCTTCTCGTTGGCACAGGATGGCAACCCTCAACGAATTGCGGACTGCGACCGCGGCACTTCGCTTCGGAAAGCGCCTGCCGACCGCGGTTTACATCGCTCGTCCCAAGGATGGTTGGGAGATTCCCGAGGCGCTGCGCTCGGCCATCCGTCGCGCCGAGACGGCGGCACGGCCTGACCCGAACTGGAATCTGCTCAAGATTCACACCAACGAGGCTGGCTTCACGTTTCTGACCTATCCCGATTTCGACGAGAATCCCCATCCGGCGTTGGCGGAGGCGACGAAGATCAACCTCAACACGGGGACGGTGGTTCGTTCCGATTACCGGAAGAGGAGCAATCCGCCGATTCTCCATCGGAAGGAGACTTTCCTGCCATCCTCGGACCCGCGACACGCTCAGTTTGCAGAACTGACTAAGGCCGAAGAGGCCGCAGGCCTCCTCAAGGACACCACCCGGATCGGGATGCAGGTCCACTGGCAGACCCTCCTGCGGCGTCATGGACTTGGATTCGACGGTCACACATTGGTCAAACAGCAGCGGGAACCATCCGACATCGCCCCGGATTCTGCTGCGGTGGAGCGGCATCGCACGGCCATCAAACGCTACGATCTCTCCCGCCCGCTGAAGATCGCGCTGAACCGCGGCCTGCTGCAAAAGCGTCACACGTTCTTCGATTACGGTTGCGGGCACGGCATGGACGTCGAGGCTTTACGGGCTCTTGGCTACAAGGCGGATGGTTGGGACCCGGCGTTCCGGCCGGATGCCAAAAAGACTGCAGCGGATGTGGTCAATCTTGGCTACGTGCTAAACGTCATCGAGCACACGGGCGAGCGTGTTGAAGCTCTTCGCGCAGCGTTCAGGCTGAGCAAGCGCACCTTGATCGTCTCCACCTTCGTCGCAGGCCAGGAGACCGACGCACATGTCCGAGCTTTCAAAGACGGCTTCCTCACGAAGAACAACACCTTCCAGAAGTTCTTCGCGCCCGGAGAATTGGAGGACCTCATCGAGCAAACTACGGGGGCCGAGGCCATCACACTCGGGCTTGGAGTCTGTGCCGTGTTCCGCGATCCCGACGAGGCGGAGGCCTTCCAAGCCTCGCGGAGCCGTCGCCATATCGATTGGACGGACATCAGCACGCAGCTTCGCTCCACCTACGCGCCGAAGCGCTCCCGCAGCAAGGTGGACCGCTACGAGTTGCACCGAGAACTCTTCGATGAGTTCTGGACAACCTTGCTGGACCTTGGGCGGCTCCCAGAAGCCGGCGAATTCGACCGGATCGCCGACTTGCGACGCGCCGCGGGAGGAAGTCTCACGAAGGCCTTCCGATTCACGATCAACCGGCATGGAGAAGCTGCGTGGAAATCTTCCTGTCAGGCCCGGACCGAGGACGTGCTCGTTTATCTGGCTATGACGCAGTTCCGGAAGAAGCTCCTGCGGCGCGACATTCCTCTACGCACCAAAAATGACGTCCGCGCCTTCTTCGGCGACCTCGCCATGGCGAAGACCAAGGCCCGCGAGGTTCTCTTCGCAGCCGGCGACCCCATGGAGATTGAGCTGGCCATCGAGCAGCTCGACTTCGGCGTCTACGACAAGGACGAGATGCAGTTCACGTTTCATCGGCGCCTGCTGGATCGGCTTCCACCGATTCTGCGGGTCTACGTGCAATGCGGTGCGCTGCGCTACGGCGATCCTGAACAAGCCGACCTCATCAAGATCCATGTGCGCTCGGGCAAGCTCACCTTCCTGCACTACGACGAGTTCGAGAAGCGGAAGGAACCAATATTGCTGACCCGCATCAAGATCAACCTCCGCACGCAGTTCGTCCAAGTCTTCGACCACTCCGAAGAGAAGCAGCCGCTCTTCAACAAATCAGCTTTCTCGGCGATGCGTGCTAAATCTTGAACGGGTCATGATCTGTGACCTCTCCGGCCAATGCCTCTGCCGTCTGCACAGAAACACTTCCGAATTCACTCTCCCATTGCAGGGTGTCCCCAGGAGCACAGCCGACCTCTTGGAAGACCCTTGCTAGGATTTTCGCTTTATCACGCGTGGAGGTATTGCCCACAACCCACCAACCCGTAGTAGGGACTTCAACTGGCATCGTGCTCTTCCCGGACGCCTCGATTTCAGCTGATGACCGGGCAAAGTAGATCCTCGGCCGACCTTGAATATTCCCGATCCGATCAAAGGTGTCTGGGTATTTGCCATGGACTTCGCCAAGGATGCGCAGGAACACCGCCATCTGACTTGAGGATCCTCGATGTCGTGGCTTCCTGAGTCTCTGAGATTTTGGGGCGCCACTCCAGCCACGCAAAGCCCGTTTGAGAAATTCTGACGGGGAAACTCCGGCCACACGCTCTTGGTCCTGAAGCCAATCCACCAAGTCATCGTCCAAGTCGATCTGTTTCATGGTTGTGGTCTCACCGAAATGCTTTCCATGAATCTCTGACTACCGGTGTGGTCAAACTTGGGGATTCCGAAACCGGAGTTCGTAGCAACGGATCGCCGCCTGCCTGATGCTTCGCTGAATGGAAGCGGCTCCCTTCCCACGGCAGGAAAACCACGGCGGCGATTCTCCACACATTTTTCGCAATCTCCTTCCCATGTTTGTCCGGACGAGATGACTCAAAACCACGCCATCATACGAACCAAGACGTTGCTCGATTAGATCACAAACCGGCGCCCAATTGCTTCCCCATCCGGGATGCTCAAACTCAACCGCCACACCACTGAACTCCTTGGTCAGGGCTCCGCGAACCTGCTCGTCATATCGGGCCTGCGTTTCATTCCCTCCAACAAACAGGATGCACACGCGGGCTCCCTCCTTCAGCTTCTGCGTGGCAAGATCTTCGCCTCCACTCTCGCCCGAACGACCCTCCGCAAACTCCGGGAGACTGTCTCTCATGGCCGCCAACTCTTCCCCCGGATGGCCCATCTCTTCGAGAGCCACAAGAATGGCCTCACATTCCGCGTTGCCTTGAGGTGTCCGCTCAGCGCGGGCAGTCCAGAATCTTTCTCCAAGAAGTCTGGCGGCCTCGTCAAATCGGCCCCTGGAATCCAAGAGCCGGATCGCCGCCTCGTCGGCGTCGAGGGGAGACCAAGCCGGCGAGTAATTCTCGGCATCGCGGAGCAACGCAAGAAAGCGATCCGTGAAGTCCTTCCACTCATGGGCCAAAGACTCGAGGGCTTCGAGGGCCTCTTCCGCCAAGGCCAGGTTGCCAACCTCCAGCGCCGTCTTCAGCAGATACGACCACTCAGCTTCTGCCGCATGCACGGAGAGATTCGCCTCCTCGATCCAAGCTCGATACTTCAGCAGAAGCGTCGGCATCCTCTTGAGGGCGTCTGTCCTGCGAATCCTTGGAAAAGCCCCCGCCTCATCCGCCTTCAGCAAGGCTTCAATGATGGCCTTCAAGAGGGGACCATCTTCGTGCAGCGATGCGGTCTCGAGACACTCCGCCAGCAGCCAGGCCGGCCAAGATGCGTCTCCCCGCAAAGCTTGCCGGATATTCAAAGATGCCGAGGCCACCTTGGTCTCGTCACACGTTTGAAGAGCAGCCATCCCGCAAAGCAGTCGTGTCCAATCAAGCAGATAGCCAGCGCGATACGCCTCTTCGTCCCGCATCATGCCCGCAAGTGCGAGAGACAGATGTTTTGAAGCCCCGGCGTAGTCCGGCGCTGCCTGAAACAAGGCCAGAACCCCGAGAGCGAAGCGGGCATTCCGGCCTCTAACCTCATGCGGGCCAGCTTCCCGGAGAATCGCCTGCTCGAACAACATCCGCCCTCCCTCCAACGCATGGATCTTCGTGGCGTAAAGATCACGGTCTTTGTCTGGAAGAACGCCATAGAGGCTCTCGAACCCGCAGTGGATCAACCCGAGGTCCGTGAGTGCTTCGATGCTCTCTTCAAAATCGCCCAAAGCCGCCAGTTGGTTCAGGCGCACTTTGGCGTCCTCCATCTGCCCGAGAAGCTGCAGGCACTGAGCCTTCTTGCGGATCAGTCGGCGCCCGAAGGAGGCAAAATCCGCAGGCAACTCTTTGTCGTCCAAGTCTGGTTCAGGCAGAGTTTCGAGATACGTCAGGGCCGTGGCCGCATCCCCGGCCCTCAGCAAGGCCGACGCATCGCTCAAGACCTTCTGGAAGAGCAGAAACTGCTTCGGGCCCTGCAGATGAAAAAGCCCACCGTTCAGCAACCGAATGCACGAGGGGTGCAAGCCGTGCTCTCGACAAACGGGATAGAGCACCGGCAAGAGCATGCGAATTCGCAAGGGATTGTTGTCATTGACCACCTCCTCCAAGACGTCGGGGTTGCTTGAGAAGAAATCGACGATCCAGCTGGACTTGCGCTGTCTAGCCCAGCCCATGACCGCCCCGGCGACATACCAAAGCCGACTTTCGGAGTTTTCGCCCTCGCGGTTGGCCGAAACCTCCTCCGCAAAAATGGCGTCATAAAATCCGCGATGGAAAAACGACCGCTTTCTGTTCCCGTTCAAGCTCAGCAACTCGTCGGTCAAATCATCGAGTTGCTCACGGCTCGGAGCCCCCTCGATCCGTAGGGCCGTATTGACGATTGTTTGGATCAGCAGGTTGTCGAGGGTGGTGAATTCCTCGGAAGTTTCAGGAAGTCCTGCATCCTCGGCGGCAGCTGGTGCCGGGACATCTTCAGCAGGGACAGCCAAATCTTCTCGGCTTTCAATCTCTTGCAGCAGGTGGGGAAGATTCCCCCAAAGCCCTTCAGGTCCTTCGAGGGCGATCAAGGTGCGAAAATACGTCAAAACATGATGCTTGGGAAAATTCCCGCGAACCGCCTCGTAAGCGAATTGCAAGTGCTCAAGAGTTGGAGGATCGAGCTCGGCACTGTTGATGCCGCCATTGTCGTCGTGGGGGATCTGGGCTGCCTCCAGGAAAGCCACCATCAGTTCCCGACGGCGCTCGAAGTGGAACTTCTTGAGAACATCGTCGATGTGGTCGATCAAATCTTCGGCCAGCATGTAGCTGGCCAACTTGCCCGCGAGCCACTCGGTTTTCTGCCTCCGCAGACTTTGCAGGCGGAAGTTCAATTTGCGGCTGAGCGGCCCCAACGCCGCGTCTCTAAACTTCGGGATGCTCAGGAAGGCTTCCGCCGCTTCGATCTTTTCCTCTGGTTCCAATGACACCCAGACATCCCGGGGGCGCACCGAGGTTGTGCCTGAGGTTGTGGCCGTCGCGGGAGCCATTGGCATCTTTTATCGAGCAGGCCGCCTCTTGTGGAGCGCAAACAGGACTCTCATCTCAACGACTGAACCACCTCGACGAACCGGCCCCAATCCACTTCGGGAGTCATATGGCACCAACTCATCCGGACCGCACCGGCCACTTGATCCTCCGTCAAACCCATCGCCGTGAGCACATGACTCGGACTGTAGCTGCTTGAAGTGCAAGCCGAGCCGTTTGACACCGCGACAAGATCCTTCAAGGCCACCATCAGCGCCTCGGAGTCCACGCCGGGAACGCTGAAATTCAGCGTGTGGGTCACGGCGAGATCTTGGTCTCCATGGAAGACAGGACCCAAGGCCGCAAGATGCTTCAGCAGATTTGACCGAAAGACGGCATTCTTGGCGGCACGTTCCTTTGCCTGCTTCACCGCAATTTCACCAGCCAACCCGAATCCTGCGATCAAACCCACCGGCAGTGTTCCCGGACGCAGACCGCGTTCTTGTCCGCCGCCGAAGCAAAGCGGCTCAATCGGCGGCCTGTCATAATCTCTGCGCCGCGTCACCAAGGCACCAATACCCTTCGGGGCATAGAGTTTGTGGGCACTCACGCTGAGGAGATCGATGCGCGGGTTCTTCAAGACCTTCAGCTCCTTGCCGAAGGATTGTGCGGCATCGACATGCAGATACGCGGGACGCCCTTCCAGCCCGGAGCAGATCTCCTCGATCGGCTGCCGGATACCGGTTTCATTGTTCACCCCCATCACGCTGACCAACAGAGTGTCTTCGCGGACCGCGGCCAGAACCTCCTCGTGGGACACCGCCCCCGAAAGACCGCACTCCACCAGAGTCACCTCGAAGCCCCGGGCCTCCAGATGTTCCAACGGCTCCAAGACCGCCTTGTGCTCAATCACGGTGGAGACGATATGCCGCCGCCCCGATTTCCTCCCGAAGTCGGCAAGGCCGAGAATGGCGAGGTTGTTGCTCTCCGTGGCCCCGCTCGTGAAAACCACTTCCTCCCTCTTCGCCCCCACCACTGCGGCAACTTGTTCCCTGGCCTTCTGCACGGCCTGTTTGGCCGACGCACCATACACGTGCGTCCTGCTCCCCTCGTTGCCGAATTCGCGTTCGAAGAACTCACGCACCAAGGCCGCCACCGACGGCTCCATCGGCGTGGTCGCGTTGCAATCCAAATAGATCGGCGATGTCGTGTTCATAAAAAATTCCCCTTGTGTATGGGTGTCATTTGCCATACAAATTGTGTATTGCCATACACGCGGCGTCAACCATGAACGACCTCCACCTCGACTCGATCCTGCAATTTCCGGCCATTCGTGGCGTTCAAGCCGGCCATGAATACTACGTGTCGATGTGGACCCTGCGGATGATGAGGCAGGTCTCCATCTTCGACGAGAAGGAACTTCCCCCGGAGTTGCGGGCCCAAAGGGTGCTCAACAAGACCCGCATCCCGGAGATGGCCAACTACGTTCTCAACAACCCGAAGGACTACATTTTCTCGGCCATCACGGCCTCCATTGATTCCGCGGTCATCTTCGAGCCCGTGCCG
This sequence comes from uncultured Chthoniobacter sp., assembly GCA_964609925.1. Lineage (GTDB taxonomy): Bacteria > Verrucomicrobiota > Verrucomicrobiia > Chthoniobacterales > JACTMZ01 > JACTMZ01. The sequence goes on from CAZSUJ010000006.1 coordinate 50,726, forward strand.
GGCAATGACCGGCTTGGCGTGCTCAAAGTGCCCATGGAGGCGAAGTTCATCATCAATGACGGCCAGCACCGCCGGGCCGCCATTTTGTCCGCACTCGACCAGCGGCCCGAGCTGGCCTACGAGACGATTGCCGTCGTGTTCTTCCTCGATGTCGGCTTGTCACGATGCCAGCAGATGTTTGCCGACCTCAACCGTTACGCCATCCGCCCCAGCCGGTCCCTCGGCCTGCTCTACGACCACCGCAACGACAAGGCGAAGTTGGCACGGATGATCATCATGAAGTCCCCGGTCTTCCGCGACATTGTGGATTTGGAAAAAAGCTCCCTCGCCCCCCGCTCCCGCAAGCTCTTCACCCTTTCCGCGTTCTTCAACGCCAGCGCCGACCTCATCAAGGACATCGCCACGGGCAACCTCGAGTCCGATGCCGGCTTGGCTCGGCGCTACTGGGAAGCGGTCGCGGAGCAGTTCCCCTCATGGAAACTCGTGCGCGACGGCAAGACGCCGGCCAGCGAGATCCGCGAGGGCTTCATCCACTCCCACGGCATCGCCCTGCAGGCCTTGGGCCTCGCCGGCAATGCCCTCATCCAAGCACACCCCGACGACTGGCAGAAACGCCTCGAACCGCTCTCCAAAATCAACTGGGCCCGCTCCAACGCCAAACTCTGGGAGGGTCGCGCCCTTATCGGCGGCAAGGTCTCCAAGGTCACCACCAACATCATCCTCACGGCCAACGTGGTGAAAAAGGCCCTCGGCCTGCCGCTGAGTCCGGAGCAGCAGAAAATCGAAGAGGCCTTCCGGAAAGGAGGACGCCGGTGATCCGCCCAACCCAGAGCTTCAAGAGGGAAGAGGGAGCTCGCTTTGCGGACGCCGCAGACGGCACCGGATCTCAAAAGACAAAAAAGAACCGGGGATTCTTCACCAGCGCCAAGGCACTGGGAGAGGAGTTGCCCCCGGACTGTAGAAGGAGCATTCCATGAACCCCGAGTCCTCGCAAGCTCCTTTCGCCGCCGCATTCACCCGGGCCGTATCTGCAACACGCTTTGGCGCGTTCCGAAAATCTGGCTCCGATGCTGAGGGACTGGGCCATTACCTCTGGAACATCGCCCTCTGCGAGGCCTTCTACCCGACGGTGCACACGCTTGAGGTCGGATTTCGGAACACCGTCCACAGGGAGTTGGGCGCTGCCATCGGCCAGCCCGAATGGTTGCGCCAACACAACCCCTTCCTGCACGAGCGGGAGCTGGCGTCGATCTCGCAGGCGGAGCAGAGCTTAACCCGACACCATAAACCCATCGACGAGCCGCGCTTGGTGGCCGAGTTGAGCTTCGGCTTTTGGACAAGCCTCTTGGACCGCCGCTACGAACGCATCTGGCCTCGCTTCATCGCGAAGGCCTTTCCCAACATGCCGCGTCGAATCCGAACAAGAGCGACTCTTTCATCCATGGCGCAGCCAATCCGCAAGCTACGCAACTTGGCCTTTCATCATCACGCCATCTGGGACCGACCGGACCTCGAAACCAACCACAATTACGCCACAACCATCATCGGATGGATCAGCACGCCTCTCGCGGCTTCACTCGCGAAAATTGACCGGTTCCCAGCAGTTTTTTCGGAAGGACCTGCGCCTTACGTAGAGCACGCTGCATCGCTTATCCCGCATGGCACACCCTGAAGCACAACCATGAAGACCACGTCCCCGTCCCCAAAAGCCACCGGCGCTACACCCGCCGCCACGAAAGCCGCCTCAGCCTTTGCCGAGCTGGGCCTCAAGGGCACCATCGACTTGCTTTGCGAGGAGATCCGCGAGCTTTACCGCGCTGACGATGTCCCTTGGATCATCGGCTACTCCGGCGGCAAGGACTCCACCGCCACCCTCCAACTCGTCTGGCTCGCCGTCCAGTCTCTCCCGCCCGAACAACGCCACAAGACCATCCATGTGATCTCGACCGATACGCTGGTGGAGAATCCGGTGGTGGCGGCTTGGGTGGAGCGCTCGTTGCAGTCCATGAGGGAAAGCGCGGACCGCAATGGCATACCAATCAAGCCGCAGCTCCTCCGGCCCAATGTGGAGGAGTCTTTTTGGGTTAACTTGATTGGAAAGGGCTACCCAGCGCCTCGCCCAAAATTTAGGTGGTGCACCGAGCGCTTAAAAATACGGCCCTCCAACCGCTTCATCAGCAACATCGTCACCGTCAACGGTGAGGCCATTCTCTGCTTGGGCGCACGCAAGGCAGAAAGCGCAGCTCGGGCGAAAGTTCTCAACAAGAACCAGAAATTCCGCATACGTGACAGGTTGAGTCCGAGTGCCACCCTAACTGGGTGCATGATTTACACTCCCATCGAGGACTGGACGAACAATGACGTCTGGATGTTCTTGATGCAGGTGGATAATGCGTGGGGCCTCAGTAACAAAGACCTGCTGGGGATGTATGCAGGAGCCTCAGCTGACGGCGAATGCCCACTCGTAGTCGACTCCAGCACTCCAAGTTGTGGTGACAGCCGCTTTGGTTGCTGGGTGTGCACTCTTGTCGAAAAGGACAAGTCGATGACTGCGATGATCCAGAACGATGCAGAGAAAGAATGGATGCTACCTCTTCTTGAGTTGCGCAATGATCTCGATCCCAAGATGAACGCTGACGAGGACAGAACCAACGACCATCATCTTCGAGATTTCAGGAGAATGAGCGGAATCGTGCAGACAATGGACGGCGGAGGCGTGGTCCCAGGGCCCTACACGCAAGAATCCAGACAAAATTGGCTCCGAAAGCTTTTGAAGGCGCAGGCTTGGATCCGGCGTAACGGCCCCAGCGACGTAAGAAACATCCAACTCATCACCCTCGAAGAACTCCAAGAGATCCGGCGAATCTGGGTGGTGGAAAAGCACGAGATTGAGGACAGCTTGCCGAGGATTTATGAGGAGGCCACAGGTGAGAAATATCCCGGGAAGCGTCTGGACGACAATCTGGTCCTCGGCGGGGAAGAGATGGAGGTCTTAAAGTCGCTTTGCGGACCCGACACCATGCACTACGAGTTGGTCCGCGAGCTTCTCAGCGTGGAGCGTCAACAGCGCTCCAACGCCCGTCGGGCCGGCCTGTTCGGCCAGTTGGAGAAATCTTTCAAGCGGCACTTCTATGACAATCGGGCAGATGCCGTGAACACAGCCCTGAGGCACGCTGCGGCCAAACAAACCGCCCGGCGAACATCGGCCACAGACGGCGTCTCCGTGCGGGAGGCCGGGGAGGCCGGGGCGGACTAAGCCATGATCCTCGACTTCCTCACCATCGAGAACTTCGGCGTTTATGGCGGTGTGCAGCCGCCGATCGAGCTGACGCCGCCCGATGCCGACCATCCCATCATCCTGTTTGGCGGTTGGAATGGCGGCGGGAAGACCACCCTGCTCGATGCGATCCAACTGGTCCTGTTTGGTCCGAAGGCCCGCTTGTCCAACCGTCCGCGCTCTTACAAGGAGGCACTCCGTCAGTCCATCCACCGCGGCGCCGATCCTGCGGATGGGGCCTCTTTGGAGTTGCAGTTCCGGCGGGTCGTTGACGGGGCCACACACACTTACAGCGTGCGCCGCAAATGGTGGGTCAGTGAGAAGGGCGTCGAGGAATTGCTCGATGTGCACGTTGATGGCGAACCCGACCCACTTCTTGCAGAGCACTGGGATGAATTCATCGAGAGTTACATTCCCAGCGGAATCTCCCACCTGTTCTTTTTCGATGCCGAGCAGATCACCGAGCTTGCGGAAGGGCAAAAGGCCGCCGAGCTCCTTGGCACGGCCATCCACAGCTTGCTGGGACTGGAGCTGGTGGACCGTCTCGACTCCGACCTCACTGTGCTGGAACGCCGCAAGAGAGCCGAGGGCCACACGGCCGAGGAAATCCAGCAATTGCGCCACCAGGAAGCTGAGGTCCAAAGGCTCGAGGCCTTGCTGGAGTCCGCCGTTCAAGAGACCGCCCGGCTCCGCACCGAGACCGAACGCAAAGCCCACGAACTCCAGCGTGCGGAGGACCGCTTCCGCAAGGAGGGCGGAGATTTCTACCTCCGCCGCCATGAGCTGGAGCAAAAGCAGTCGGCCCTGCGTGTGGAGTTGGCGACCCGCGAGGACAGCCTGCGCGAACTGGCTGCCGGGCCTGCTCCTCTGCTCCTCATCACGCCGCTCCTGCAAGATGCGGAGAAGGAGATCCGTGCTGCCGGCGAACAAAAACGCAACTGGATCCTGCTCCAAGCGCTGGAGGATCGCGACACGGCGGTGCTACAGGCCCTTGCCAAGCGAAAGCTCAGCTCCAAGGCGCTCGGCGCCGTGGAGACCGTGCTTTCCGAGGACCGTGACTCTCGCCGCCAGAACCTTGCCGCCCTGAAGTCACCCGATGCCGACGAACATCTCGCCTTGGAAATCCGACATCTTCTCAGCTCCGTTCTCCCCGAGGCCAAGGCGTCCATGGTTGCCACCATCGGCGAGATTCAACGCCTCAAGGAGCAACTCGTCCGGGTGGAATCCGAAATCGCCCGGATCCCGGCCGCAGACGCTATCGCGGCTCATGAGGCGGAAGTTGCCCGCACGCGGGCCGAACATGAGGCCAAATCGGCAGAACTTTCTGCCCAGGAAGGGACCACGGCCTCCCTGCGCAGGGAACTGGAACGGGCCCGCACCCAGCTCGACCGCGAAGCCGCCCAGCACACCGACAGCCTCATCCAAGATGAGTCCCGCCTGCGGGTCCTAAAACACTCGGCCAAGGCCCGCGAAACGCTCCACTCGTTCCGCAGGGAAATTATCCGCCGCCACGCCGCCAAGATTGAGCACCTCATGCTCGAATCATTCACCCAACTCCTGCGCAAGACGTCGTTGGTCTCCAGCCTGCGGATTGATCCGGACACCTTCATGATCGAGTTGACGGGGGGCGACGGCCAACCCCTGCCTTTCAATCGGCTCTCTGCGGGAGAGCGGCAACTGCTTGCGACCTCGCTGCTTTGGGGGCTCGCCAAAGCCTCCGGACGCCCTCTGCCCACCATCATCGACACACCTCTGGGGCGCTTGGATTCCTCCCATCGCCGCCATCTCCTGGAACGCTACTTCCCCGTCGCCTCCCACCAGGTAATCCTCCTCTCCACGGACGAGGAAATCACGGAGACCAATCTCCGCGCCATCCAACCGTATCTCGGACGATGCTACCAACTCCACCACGACGACACCCTGCGATCCACCAAGATCGAACCTGGTTACTTCTGGAATTATGAAAGCGCCTGTTGAAACGGTTAGGGTCAGCCAGCAAGGACGCGACCAGCTAATCAAGCTGAAAAGGCTTACCGGTATCGACCACTGGAATTCACTGTCGCGAATTGCGCTTTGTGCTTCCTTGGCCGAAAAGTCTATTCCACCTCAGCTAGACAATCTCGCATACGAGGGCGGAGTCGAAATGTCGTGGAAGGTTTTCTCTGGAGAGTGGTCGGAGATCCTGGCCTACAGCCTTCACGCAAGAGCTAGAACAGACGGGCTGGAGTCAACTCCAGAAGGCTTGAGTTCAACCCTGAGAAACCATCTACATCGAGGTTTGGGCTACTTGGTCGCTGATAGGGATCACAATTCAGTCGCCGACATCCTCGGCTATTGGCTCACTCCAGACGAGCGTTAACCGAGAAACACGTGCCGCTTGTGCCACATCAGGAATCTTGGGTCAGGAGCAAGATCCCCGTCAGGAACCGTCAGTGGTTCGCCGCCGCGGATCAGATAACCTCCGGCGGCTCGCTTGGTTGTAATATCCACCCTCTCGCTCAACAGAACGCGAAAGATGCCGCCCTGCACTACTATAGTGAAGCAGCCTAACATGAACATTTCGGAAAAGTGCTTCGCAAGGCAAACACCATTGCTTACTTCTGGTGCCCCTCCACAATCCAACCAGTGGATCGGCGTGGCAACAATGCCAATAGAATAAGCTCCCACTTGTGCCGAAAATCCTGAAATGGCACATCTGCTGTTGTAGGCCGCCAAAACCGAACTGCTAAACCCGCTGTCACCTGCATTCAGGCCAAAAAACTCGCGGATTGCACCGTGGAGGCAACTTGGAAAGTAGGTTTGAATCAAGTTTTCCGACTCTTCGAGCAACAGTAAACTGTCCTTGCTCAAGGCGTCGAAAATGCTCCTTTTCAAGCCACCTTTTGCACAAACACGACGCAACTCTGCTGCGGTTGGGTCGGAGTTACTCTTGCGTGGCTTAGGCGGCGACTTTGATTCGACATCCCACAGATTGTCGTTTTGAAGACGCCAGAAGGCGTATGACGGATTCGGATTTTTGCTACCACCGCTGAAAAGCAAGAGCGCCGCTTTGTGTAGCTTCTCAATTTCCGCAAATGGCCTAAGCCGCTCTTCACCCCTCGAAATACTCGCGAGAGCTTGTAAAATCAGCAGTGGTTTGTTGCGCGAGTCACCTTGCCGCCTGATTTTCTCAAAGAACTGACTCTTTGACTTCATAGGGGCTCGAAGCGCAAGTCGGGATTTCGAAGCTCACTCCCGGAACTTGCGGATTGGCATATATCAACCAAACACTTCAGTCGATTGCCCCCCGTCTCAAGAGATTCCCTCATCACATGAAGGCCGCCGTTGGCGTATTCTTCAAAAACGGTAGCGAGCCTATCTTGATCCTCCGCCTTGTTGCTCATGACTGAAGTATCTTGAACCTCAACGAGTCCGAGCAGATATAAAACTCCTGGCCATACCGGCGAATTGGTAAAATAAGTGTCTGGCATGGCTTTACCAGAATCATAACTACTCAGTGGGACACGGCGCTTGGCAGAGAATCCCAACATGGCAGCAAAGAGCAGAACGCGCCACAGGTCTTTGAAAATGGGCGAGTCACTGCCTACTAGTTCCTGCAAGAACTCCTCGTGTTCAATGTCTCTTCGAATCCTTCTCATTCCTCAATCTCCACGATGACAGTTTTCTTTTCCGGTCCCTCGAAATACTGCTGGTAGTCCACGCCGTTCAGCTCGAAGCGATCGCCCTCGCGGTCCAGAAGGCCCGGACCATGCAATTGGAAGTAGTAGCGGCGTCCGACTTTCTTGGTTGTGGCAAAGGTGTCCTGAACGGCACCGTAAAACTGAGTGCGGCTCACCATGGCGAGAACCTGCGGGGCCAATGAAGGAATCCATCGGGCCACGCCCTCCCGGAACCGTGTGCTGAGGGAGCCGAAGGGGGAGTCCATGACGATGGGATACTCCGCCCCGGTGAGTCCTCGCAGGATGGTCGGGATTTTCGCCCTCTGTTTGGCAAGCGCTACCAGACTGGCGATGAAAACAAGGGACGTCACCTGCCTCTGCCCGGTGGAGGGTCCGACTTCCAGAACAACCGGGTCTTCCAAGTCCTCAGAGGTGATGCGCTCTTTGACGGAGAGGACAAAGTCTTCGGACAACTCCGGCCAGAATGGCTGGTCGATGATCTCCTGGAAGTGCTTACGGATCTCGTCGTTGAGCAGGGGGCGGAGTTCCTCAGTCTCGATCTTGAGGATTTCCTCCATGAGATCGGCCGCTTGCTCCACCGCGTTAAGGCGACGTTGGGCCAACTGGGCTGCCGCCTCCTGGTCGTTGAGCTGTTCAATCTTGCGGGTCAGCTCGTGGCGCTCGTCAGACAATTGCTGGAGCCGCCCCTCCAGCCGATGAATTTCCGAGGTGCATTCCCTTTCCCGCTGGAGCAGGCGGTCGCGCTCGGCGTCCAACTGGGCGGCCTCCTCATCGTCCCGACCATCGTGCTTGATCTTCTTGTCGATGGCTGCGATCTCCTCGCCGATCTCGAGCAACTCCTCGGCAAGCTTGATGCGCTCGCGGTTGGTTTCCGACAGAAGCTCTGCCGTCCGCACCCGGCCGTTTTCGAGGAAGCCGAGGGCATTATCGAGGGCTCCGACGGCATTGTTGAATTCGAGATCCCCGGCCAGCGAAAGCTGGGCTTCCACCGCTTGACGCTCTTCGGTGCCGGCCTCCAGCGGACGGCAGCAAATGCACCGGTTGGCCTCCAGTAATTCCTCGATGAAGCTGTTGAGGACCCGGGCCGGAATGGCTTTCTTCGACCGCAGGTCCCGCACCAGTTCGCGACCTCGGCGGGTCAGGTCATCCACAAACAAGGCGAACCCGTCCTCGGAGATGATTTTCGCCAGCTTCTTCTCGACCTCGGCTTGCCGCTCGTTCTTGGACTTCTGCAGGGACTCCAGCTCTTTGCGCTTTTTCTGCAGTTCGTGAACCGTGCGATTGGCCGCCAGCTTGTCCTCGACTTTTGCTAGGTCACGGGCCGCGTTTGCGCGGTTATCCTCCTCGGCAAATTTGCGCTGACTCGTCACATCCATCGACTCATCGATGGCCGCCTGCCGGTCGAGAAGAGCTTTCTTCTCGTCGCTGGTTTTCTCACGCAGCTCAGCCATCAGCTTGCCTCGCACACCTTGGCAGCGCAGGTCGGCGATCGCAGCCTTGAGCAGCTTGAGGCCCAGCATCTGGTGGATGGCATCGGTCACCCGGGAGGCATTCTCCTCCATCGCGAGGTGGTCGATCCGCTCCCCGTTGAAGAATAGCAGCGAACTGATGCCGAACGGCATGAAGCTCTCAATGCGTTCCTGAGGTCGCGCCTGCTGGAATGGCTGGCCATCCCGGATGAACTCCATTTGCAGATCGGTTTTCTTGGAGTCAACCATCTGCTTGGCCAGCGTGAGCGAACGGCGCAGCGTGTAGCGAACACCCTCGTGCTCGAAGAGGATCGTCACCGAGGCTTCCACCAACTCGGGATCTTTGGCAATTGCGGCCTCGGTGGAATTGATGATGCTCTCCTTCTTGGGAAAGTCCTCCGAAAGACCTTTGTGGCCATAGAAGCCCCACAACAAAGCATTCAAGAGGGCGGTCTTGCCGAAACCATTCTCCGCATGGACCAGGGTGATATTCTGCTCCTCATCGGTGGCAAATACCAACTCCTGCCGTCCGCGGAACTGACGGAAATTTTCGAGGATGAGCTTCTCGATCTTCATCGGATGACGCTTTTGACCTGATCGAGGATCTTCTGGTGGATCCCTGTCCCGACGCGATTCGACAAATGCATCACCTGACGCTCCTCACCCAGAACTTGGCGGATCAATCGCTGAATATGCTCCGGAGCCTCGACAAACTTGGTCTGGGATCGGGTCAGTTCTGCGGCAGGTTTGGGGGTCGGCTCGCTCATTCCGTGCTCCCTCCTAACAGGTTGAACCGCGTTCGTAAATCCCGCAGGACCCCCAAGGCGGACGGCCCGTTGATAGCGGTCTCACAGAACTCGACAACGCGGGCCAGCTCACGCCGGAAAAGCCGGCGCTCCACATTGAAAATCTCCGCATCGTGCTCGGCATCCAGGCCGGCCGGCTCGACGATGAAATCGTAGATGGTGGCATGGTGCTTCCCCGGCGCCTTGCGCAGCAGACGGCCGCGGCGCTGGATGAACTGACGGGGATTGGTCGAACTGGCCATCAGGAAGCCCATGCGGACATCGGGCAGATCAATGCCCTCGTCCAGACAGCGGATCGCCACGATGCCATCCAGGTTGCCCGTGCGGAGCCTTCTCAAGATGTCCTCCCGCTCGGCCGAGGACTCCTCGTAGGTGAACTGCCGAGTGCGCAGCCCGACCTCCGCATGCAGGAGGTTGGTCACCGCCTTGATCTGCCGGGTCAATTCACCGCTGATCTCACACTCCGTGCTGCCATCCCCGCAGTAAAAAATGGCCTGCCGCGCCGGCACCTCCAGCTTCTTCAGGACGTCAATGAGGGCCGGGAGCTTGTTGGCCGCCGATCCGATCAGGCGGCTGCGACGGATCAACAACGCCATCAGTTCCTGGGACGGCGGCGTGTCATCATCGGCACCCCGCATGGCCCACGAAATCTGACGGGTAAGTGTGAGGTAACGCTCGGACTCCTCCTCGGTGAACTTCACCAGCACCGGGTGGTAGTAGTAGGGCACCAAGTGGTCCTCCTTGATCGCCCGGTCGAGGGGAAACTCGTAAACGATCTTGCCGAAATAGTCCCTCAACGCCTGCGACCCTTCAAAGTCGTGATGGCGCTCTGGGGTGGCTGACAGCCCCAGACGCAATCGCACACCCTCCGGCAGAGCCTCACGCAAGTGCCCAGCCCCGAGGTTGTGCATCTCGTCGGCGATGAGCAGGTGATGACAAAGGCCCGGTTGCAGGCCGCGGCGGAAGGGTTCGCCGCCAAATGTCGCATTGGTCGTGACAAGAATCTGCAGGTCTCGAACACCTGCCCGCAACGCCTGGTAGCAGTCCTGCAACCGACCCACCCAGTCCGCGGAATTCCCGAAACATCCGAGAGCCTTCACCCCGAAAGCCTCAACTTCCCTCATCCACTGCTCGCACAGATTGATGTAGGGGCAGACCACCACGACGACCAATGGCTTGTTGTTGCGGTGGACCAAGTGCGAAAGGGTCAACGCGGTCAGCGTTTTCCCCGTCCCCGTCGCCATGGCCAATATCCCGCGGCCTTGATTGTCGAGCCAAGACCGGATCGCCTCCTTCTGGTAGTCACGCGGAACGAACCCATCTGGAAGTTTGAATCCCTTCGGCACACGCAGTTCGGCGGTGTAACTTCCCTTGTCATCCTCGGCCTTCGGCGGACTCGGCAGCTTGTATTTCTGCAGGAGTTCGGCCGAGACCTCCGTGAAATCCAGAACATCAAGGCCGGGAACAGTGTTGCTCCAAAGGCCCTCAAAGTGGTCGATTTTGTCCTGCACCCGACCATGCGGATCATCCCAAGACCAGAAGACCTCCACGCTCTCGAAATTATCCACCAAGCCACCCGCCGTTTCGTTCGAGGACCCCGTGAAGGCCACATGATTCCCCTCAGCATCGGAAAAGATCCCGATCTTCTCATGGTAAATCCCCCGGGCATACCCACCCGACGCCGAACGCCGGATGGCCAACTTCACCTCAAGGGCCCCGGACGCGGACAGCCAAGCCAAGGCATTCAGCCTCTCCGTGGTCAAGTAATCCGCAATCCGGTCCAACCCGCGCATTGCCACCTGCCGCAAAACCTCCGCCGGCGAGTTTGCCGCCAGCTCCAGCGCCGCCAAATCCCCCTCCTCCAAAGCCGGCGAAGCGACCAAACGCATCTTCCCACCCCTCTCCACCAAACTCGCCACCCCACGAGCCGCCATAGCCAGTCCATTGCTCGTGAAGTAACCTACGGCCCGCCGGTAGACAGTCGATCTGCTCAACGCGCAAACATGAAAGCTCACCAGTGCGTCCGGTTGCACGGAGCGAAGGCACGGACTCACCTCAACTCCCTTAAGCGTTTGTGCCTCGTCCACGGTTGTCCGTTCTAATGAAGCATCCCCAGCTCGTGATAGACATTTCGCTTCAGGTCCGCCCTCAACTCACCTAGACCCATCTTAGCATTATGGATTTTTTGCAACGACCAGACTTTCGCAATATCATGACTAATCTGGCGTCGAGACTTGAGTAACACTCCTAGCTCTCTTGCAGCGCGTTTGGCGTTATCCTTGAACTCCACATTGGCCATAATGCAAAAGACAGGGCCGAGACCTGCCCCAGTTCTACTGGCTCCAATCGCGGAAGCGTAATCACGCCCTTTCTCACTGTTCTGCCCTGCTCGGAACTTGCCATACTCCGCATACACGACTTCCCTCGTGATAACACTGTTGCTCGTCTTTGCTTGGACGAACACTACAGTGCCGGAGAGCGGACCTACGTCAAATTTCCCGATGAGATCGACTCCGGCGTCTCCGGACGTATCCGTGATTAGTATTCTTGTTGCTCCCATAGCCAAGAGCTGAACGGCACAGGGGAACAAAAAATCACGCTCTGCCTGGACCCCAAGCCACTGATGCAATTCACCAAAATGAGATGCAAGCCCTTCCTGGCCTACAAGTTCTGCGAAACGCTCGTGATGGTATGTGACCAGCGTGTTCCCTTGCTTGCCCACGAATCCTACCGGAGCCGGTATTCCCAAAGCATTCCAGCTCTCAATGTATTCTGAGACGCCTGAAACCAACCCGAATTCCTGCCGCGCAACGAATTCATCGGCAAGTAGGCTCACTGCAATACTGTGATCAATGCAATATTGTCGGTAATCCGTGATAATATTTACCGTGGATGGTGATCCAGGCGGGATCACCTTGAGGTCGAGTGCCTCAAAAACATAGCTGCGAACGGATTGGTGGTAATCCATCCCTTCACACTTGTGGCGGCTGACGTTGGGTTACGGCTGTTGCCATCATTTTGATGTCATTAACAATTTTGACCACATCGTCGAGCGCGGTCGCAATCTCAACAGGCGCCTCAGCGATCGCGCTCTGGGGAATCTCCTTTAGAAGCAATGCAGCATCATCTACCGAACTCCTCCAGTCATGCCTTGGCCCGGTTTCACGCGCTTTCTCAAAAGCCGTCTCAATGGAGATGTTGTGGCTGTCGACTTGGTCCAGCAATGTCGTATGCTGCCCTGCAATGAGAGCGCCAAGCTTCTTTATGTGCCGTGGATCGTGAAGCCGCCTCTTGTTTTCTTCGTTGTCCTCATCGGGAACAATCCACGAATAGAACTGACGCACTTGATCGCGGTTATGGAACTTAAAGTCATTGTCGCTCCAACCCAACCAACCCTTTACACTTTGAGTAGAGAGAGCTTCCTCGAATAATGAGTAAAAGCGGTTGTCAGCTTTGTCGCGGAATTCTTCGTCGGCGCGCATTTGCTCCAAGGCTTTGTATGCGCGGTATCGCTTCCCGACGGCGGCCGAGGTCAGCCCTAATCTCTGACCTGCTTCACGAAACCTCAAGCCATCTCGATCAATTAGATCAGCGACGAGTTTGCCTTGCTGGGCCGGCAGCCAAGACCGTATTCCGCTAATGTGGCGAATACCTTGAAAGGTCCAAGCAACTTGCTCTCCCTCGCCACCATGATAGACAAGCACGGAAAGATTGTCCGTCGACGCCTTCAGCGCTGCCAAGTAGTCTTCGTCTATTCCAGGCTCATCGACAATCCCGTCGTCGATGCGACGCCGTAGCGTCTTCAACGCGGCGAGTCGGCGATTGCCTTCGACGACCACGTATTTTTCAGGATGGCCATCAATAGGTCTCACGACAATCCTGTCGAGCGGAAGAAAGCCGTTTCTGAGAATACTCGTGAGGAGTTCCTCAACACCATGCTCTGAAATTGCCTCGAGAGCGGATGCTTGATGATTCGGCTCAGGCACTTTTCGATCCGGGACTTCACGAGCCGATTTCTCCGACCAAAATCGCGGATTGTTTGGATCGAGCATTATCGCATCAATATCGATGCGGTCTTCTTTAAGCATGTCGTTAAGCATAGAGTTGTAATCTAGATGGTTGGTGGATGGGGAGTAACTCGGGGCCATTGATCTCTTTCTAGAGATCCCAGCAAAACTTGTCGTAAGCTGGCCGAAGACTCAGCGGTGCCCCCCTGAGCAAGCGAGCAAGACCCGACCGCTGCATATCGCTCAGCAATTGCACAAATCTCATCGGGGTTCTTCGCCACCATCCAATTCCGCGTATGTGCGATGGCGACCATGAGCAGCTGAGGATGCAGCCCCCGGTTCCGGAAGGTGTGAAGGTCAATGGGATTGGCGCTCTTGGCGGCGCGGAAAGTTTCGGGAGGGGCCACCTCTTGAGAAAAGCCGTAGGCCGCAAGAAAGGCAACCATGTCCGCGAAGGTCTCCCAGACGTGGGGACCGTCAGAATTGCTGCTGCGGCAGTAGGGCAGCAGCGGCGTGGCCGATTCGGGTATTCGGATGGTGGCCATTTCAGATGGAGAGCGGGCGGATCACCGTGTAGGCCGTTTGGCCATCGGAACAGGGCTTGAGCAGGCGGTGGTTTGTCTTCTTGAAGGCGAACTGGTGCTTGGATTCGTCGTAATGGGCGTTGGGCGAGTGATACTCGAACCCGAACAGCTCACGCACCTGATCTTCGAGAAAACGGCGGGTCGTCTCGGTCCACTGCTGGCCGGCAAGCAGGAGAAGCGTCTGGCCTGACTGCCGTGGGAGAAACCTGCAGATGGCCTCTTGGTATTCCGGCTCGCACTGGCCGAAGATCGAATCCATGACGAAAATCTGGTCATCGGCCTTGGGCACCATGATTTTCATTGTCCGCAGCGACTCGTTGAGGTCCTTGCGGATTTGGGCCAACGCAATGATGTAGGAGAGGCAGAGAACCTGCTTCTGGCCACCGCCGAGGAACCCTGCCCGCTTGCCTCCCTTTTGAATGAAGGGAAGAAGGGTGGAAGGAGACACCCCCGCCTCCGAGCCGTCTTTGGCCACGCGGTCGTAAAGCTCGCGCACCTTGCTCTCCAGAGGCTCGTGCAGGGATTCCTTCAGCCCCTCCAATCCTGTCTCCAACACTTCCAAAACAGCCGCCGTCAGATCCCGGAGCTCGAAGACCTCTTCATTACCACGGTGCTTGGTCTTTTGCCGCGCCGCGTTGAGATCCTTCTTCGTCGAATCTTTCAGCTTCGTGGCACTCTGCAGCTTCATGCGCAACTCTTGAACCACGGCCCGTTGGTCAGTTTGCCGTCGGATGGCCTTGTGCTGCTCCCGCAGGAGGTCCTCACAACGTTTCTGGGCTTCTTCATCCACGCGTGCCCTTAAGGCCTTCTCCTCCGCTTCCAAGCGGGTGATCGTGCGGCGTTCTGCTTCGATGAACTCGGCGGAAGTTCGGAGACTGCTGAGCCCTTCTTGGATGTCAGCCTCAAAGCCCTTGGCCGACTTTGCTTCGAGCAGATTGTAGAGGGAGAACAGGTCGTTGTTGAGTTCGGCTGAAAGCGAGTAGGCCCGGAACTGCTCCACTTTGGCCCGATGGCTTGTGCCCTCGGCCAGATCGCACCCGCAAACGCACACACCCTTTTCCAGAATCCGTCCAATGAACCCTTCAGACACATCGGCCGGCAGCAGATTCTGTTTCCGGAGATCCGCGAGAATTTCTCTAACGGGCTGAAATGCCTTCTTCAGGAAAGGAAGACCGCGAGTGGAGCCGATTCCGGACAGCAATCCTTGCTCGGCGGCATCCTTTCGTTGGTTGTGCTCGCGAAGCTGGGCCTGAACTTTGAGGAGACGCTCGCCGGCCTCTTTGTCCACTTTGCCAACAGACTGGGCAACCAAAGCCGTGAGACGCTGAACCTCGTCCTCAGACTGCTTGTATTGCTTGTCCGCTTGCTCCAACTCCTTGCGAAGTTTGCTCTCGTGCTGCTCGGCCAAGGCAAATCGTTCGACCGCCTTCTCGAGGACTTCGTCCTTGCTGGAGACCTGGCGGCACTCCGTGTTCAGCTTCTGCAACAGCGCTTCAAGGTCCGAGATCGCCGCCTCCCAGTCGTCCTCGTGGAGCAACTCGGTCAGCCCCTCACGAATCCGGGCATCCTGCTTCTCGATCAAGGCATCTGCCAAACCCTCACCTTGGAAGAAGAAGTAGTTGAACAGCGATCTCGGCACCATTCGCTCCAACTTGTGGGCCACCACGCCATCGCCATCGACGACCCACTCGGTGCGCCCGGCGCGGGTCTCCAAGCTCAGTAAGTCTTGGCGCAGGAGCCGTCGCTGGCCGTGGCCGGCCTGCTGAACACGAACCTCACGGCGCACAGTCAACTGCGTGTCATGCGAACGCAGAACAGCCTCGACCGAACCGGTGACAGACTTTCCCCCGGAGAGACGCATCGCCTCGTTGTTCACCAGCTCGGCCAGCGTTGCCTCGCCGCTCTTCCCATCGACCTCCCCGTAAAACAGAAACTCCAACCCCCGGATGACCGACGTCTTACCGGCGTCGTTCGGAGCAAGAGCGAGCGTCAGCGAAGATCCCGAAGAGCCCTTACCGCCCAGACTCAGTGCCGATTCGCGGAAGAACCGGAGGAAGTTCTGGAACGTCAGGGTTTCGATGGTCATTGGTCAGTCCTCGCCCCGCCCTTGGAAACCGCCTTCTCCAGAATTTGGCGAAGCTTCGCCCTCCGGTCCGACTCGCTGTCCCCACGATTCCAAATCGGTGCGCTCAAGTAGAGGTCAAGGACACGGACCGCAGCCTCCCGCGTGCGGTTATCTTTGCCAGCAAATGCGCTTTCCAGAAAGTCAGGCCCCTTCATGTTGGCAATGGCAGAAAGATGATCATGTTGTAGGAGGATGCGAAGTTCATGTCAATTTTGACCGGCCGACTCGGGCATCACTCTGCGTGTATCCGCACCGCCTGGCAGCGTTCCACGCTGGAGCCGGTATTGGTAGGTCTGCTCCTTCCGGCACCGGTTGATGACCGTCGTCTCCTCGACCAGTGCTCCCATCGTCCAGTAAACCAGCCCGTCCTCGTCGAAATAGGTGATTGGCTTGGCGTAGAATCGGCCGAGGTAGCCGTGCGTCCGGATGTGCCGGACAAGGGCGACGAACAGACTCTGATCCACCCGGTCTCGGACGATGTATTCGTGGGGCCAGGTCTCGGCGTAGGTCTTGGCGAAGGTCCAGCGGCAGGAGTCGACGAACTTGCGGAGGACTTCGGGCAGCGGTTCAGCGAGGGTGCAGTTCCGGCTCATCAACCGCACCCTGAACCAGACCGAACCCCGCTGGAATGGTTTTGTGTGTCATAAAGCCCCGTTCACGACTCCGGAGACCTTCCCTTCGATTCTGGTCCCTGCTCTTCCTTCGGCTGTCCGAGGATACCCGGAATGTTATCAGTGCTTTTCGATCCCTGATTTTTACGAGGACGGCGGGCTGACTTTCGGGACTTCTTCGGTGCTTCAGACTTTGCTGGCGGTTCCTCGGGCTTGGTCTGACCATCAGGCCCTTCCACGTTCGCTGCGTGGTGGTCCAACTCGGCCAAGTAAACCGCATCGGCCGGAGTCTCACCCCCGACCAACGTGCGCATGAGGGCCGGGAAATACCGGTCCGAGGTGAAAATCGCCGTGGCAAGGAGTCGCCCGATGGTTTGATCATCCAGCCCCCGCTCCCCGAAGGCATGCCCCACGTGGAAGAGTAGTCTGCCCTCATCCATGTCGTAGTCAAAGCGCCCCAGAACCAGCTTGTGGTTGGCGCGGGTGACGACCTCGGCGATCAAGGGCAGGCCCCGATGACCGCTTCAAAAAGACTTTTTGACAGAGGGCTCGCCATGGATTGGATGAAAGACAGCGGATGAATACGGCGAGTCACGCGCTCCAGCCGCGATGAATCTCCAGTCACCCATCAGGTCGACAATGTCCAACGCAACCAAGATCCAGTGGTGCCACTCCACCGTTAATCCCATCATGGGATGTGGCGGATGTGAGCTTTTTCCATCCTCGTCCAGCATCTGCGAGCGTTTGGATTCGGCGCTTGGCCAAGCGGGGCCATGGGCCTCCGGAACGAGCTTGAGCATTTTCACCGTGCTCGCCGCCAAGGCCAGGGGCCCCAACTCTCGGACCAAAGGCGTCTCGACCACAAACATCTGGCACCTGCGCGAACGGTTCCGCGTCGAAGTCGTCAAGCGCCTAGGTCCAGGCGCAGCGAAGATGGCCGAGAGTGCCATCGCCAGTTCGGTCACCTGCTACGCCGCGAAACTCCATCTGAACCGGGCCACAGCGATCACCAACCCGTCTCGCAAAGCAAACGCAGGGTATGCCCCGGTCTTCGAACGCCTCACCCGATTCCCGGGCCGGGTGGCCAAGATGGCTCGCGAGCCAGACCTCCGGGGGCTGGCCAACCCTCACAAGCCCTGGCTGGACGGTTGCCGGCGGCTGATCTTTGTGTCGGACATGGGCGACGCATTCAGCCGTGAGTCCGACTTTCCCTACCTCGAGGAAGATGTCATGCCGCACATCCGCTCCGCAGCAGGGCAAAGGCATTTCTGGCTTTGGCTCACCAAACGGCCACACACCATGGCGCGATTCGGACAACGGATCGGCGGGTTTCCCGACAACGTCTGTGCGATGACCACCATCACTGGCCCAGACACTCTCCACCGCCTTGATCACCTGCGCCGGATCCCGGCCAAGGTCAAAGGGGTGTCGGCCGAGCCGGTCTGGGAGCGTATCGAGCCGGGCCGACTGAGCCTTACCGGCATAGACTGGTTGATCCTCGGCGGGGAAAGCGGGAGGAAGGATGTCGTCCGGCCCTTCGACCTCTCGTGGGCCCGCGAGCTGAGAGACCACTGCGCCAAGGCCGGGGTGGCCTTCTTTCTGAAGCAACTCGGCCGCCGCCCCGAGGAAAAGGGCGTGCCCGTGGATCTGCGTGACCATCATGGCGGCGACTGGGGTGAGTGGCCCGAGGACCTGCGGGTGAGGCAAGTGCCAGTGGCTTTCCGCCTCTGAGGCCTGCAGTTTTTACCCTGCGCCCAAAACAAAGAGAGTATAACCCGGGCAACCCCTCGGCAGGCGCGGGCCTCCGAACAGACGGGGAGCCCTTTTTGTTTTTCGAGACGGTCGGTCCCCTTGCCGACCAACACCACAGAGCCCAGGCGCTGATGGTCTAACCTGCCGGCGGTAACTTGACTGGAGCCTCCAGGACAATTGCACAAGATCCACGCCGACAAAGAAAATGTAGGAAATTTTCCGGCACCGACAAAAGATATGTCATTCGCAGTTTTTCATTGACACTTACCGAAAACCTCCTATATCGTTGGTATGACACAAGAACCGACGACATCGAAGAGGGCAGAACCCCTGCCCGTCGGGAAGGGCGTCCTCAAGATCGAAATCGCGAACGTCCTCCCCAATCCTCAGAACAGCGAGATCTACGACACTGACGTAGATGATGTTTTTCTATCAAGCATCAAGAGTTTTGGGGTCCTAGAGCCGCTCGTTATCACTCCCGAGCGGGTGCTTCTGTCTGGCCACCGACGGCTGCTGGCTGCCCGGACCGCTGGACTAGACACTGTGCCAGTGGTCGTTCGCGATGTCCCAGAGCCACAGTATCACGAAACGATACTTGAGTATAATAAACAGCGCAATAAGACGACGATCGAGCACATACGAGAATTTCGCGCTTATCTGGACATAGAAAGAAGAGCTGCGGAAGTCCGCATGCAAAAGAGCGCTGTGGCAAATTTGCCACAGGGCGCAACCGGAAAAGCACGCGACATCGCGGCCAAACGGGCTGGCCTCTCCGGCCGGTCGGCGGAAAATGGCCTGCGCGTGCTGCAAGAAATTGATCGCCGACGGAGCGAGGCTAGCGAGAGGGAGGCTGTTGAGACAGTCACCCGCGCTTTGCAGAAATCCATCAACGCCGGCCTGCGCGCAGCGATCAAAGCCGGCTGGTTGGAGTGCCCGAAACCCTCCCAGGAACCCGCCGAGAAAACTCCGCTGGAACTGGACGCGGAGCAGCCGTTTTGGATCGGCCCAAGCTGGTGGCAAGGAATGGTTGATTCTTGCGACACCGAGGATGAAAAGGCGCGCCTCAGCCGCGCATTCGAGAAACTCGTTGCCATCTTGCGGGTGGATCTCGGTCATCCCGACCCAACAACGCAATTCGAACTCCAGCACCTATTCGTTATCGTTCTCTCCAACTGCTTCAAGATTCACCATGAGGGTGAGGCGCGAAACCAGCAGCCAGAGGCGGGCGACAGCATCGAGAAGGCGGCAAAATGATCAAATTCGCCCCACACTCGAGCACAGCGCTCACGCGATTGAGTGAACTCGAGAAGCGGGCTGCTTACATCGCAGACCAGAAGCACACGAACCACGCCGGGAAGACAATTTTGGGCGTTCGAAACGTCAACTGTCCTGGAGCCTCAGTAACCGCTCTCCGCATCGCAGTAATTCTGAAATTTGAGGACTACGTGTTTTCGCGGAAGGG
Organism: uncultured Chthoniobacter sp.; assembly: GCA_964609925.1. Taxonomy (GTDB): domain Bacteria; phylum Verrucomicrobiota; class Verrucomicrobiia; order Chthoniobacterales; family JACTMZ01; genus JACTMZ01. The sequence continues at coordinate 70,499 of CAZSUJ010000006.1, forward strand.
ACGACGCGGCAAGCGCAGTTCCAAAAAATGGCTGGAAATCATCTATTCGAGCCCGCCCTCGACACGGCGGGACGAGAACGGCAAAATAGTGCCCTGTTTGGATGCAACTGAGCGTGCACTCATCGAAGAGGCAATAATCACCGAGGGGCCGCCCAAGGACTGCCCAGCGAGGCTCGGCTGGCACATCGATGACAATACGGGCCGCTGCGATCTGCACATCGTCGTTTCAACCATCAACGATGGTGACCGTGTGTGGACGAACGACGGCTTCGGCCATGGCGGGAAAAATCTCAACTTGGAGTTCGAGCGCATCGAGGCGAAAGCTCTAGAAGCCATCAACCGCAACCGAGAGCCAGAGCACCGCATCCTCACGCCCCGCCAGGTCCGCCATCGCAAATTAAAGAAACTTGGCCGAAAAACGCTTGCTGAGAAGCTTGCTGCAGCCAATTGGGACGGCATGCGGGCCAGCCTCAGGAACGTCCTGCAGCAGCTAGGATACATCATTCTCACGATGACACCGAAGCGAGTTAGGGTCAGGCTTAAGAGCTCGACGAAGACGGTTGCTTACAATTTGGAAACGCTCGTCAAGAACATGAAGCTAGCGCGGAAACGTAGGCACCCGCAAGGGCCGGAGGAACCGAGCATGTAGGGGTGAACCACACCTGAGTAGCCAGATGGGTATATTCGCGCCGTTGGGGCCCGCCACTGTCCCGGCCCGCTTGACTCGTTTGTCGGGTCGTTCACTTCCCGAATGCCCTGGCAGCGACCAGCCGTCGCTTCGGACGGGCGCCGGCTCATCTCGGCGAGGAGGCCATCAGCATCTCGGGCGTGGTGATCCAAACCCCATAAACCCGCTGGCCAATAAGGTGAACGAAGGACCGCCGGTCGTTGGTAAGCAGAAGTGCACTGCGGTCGATGATCGCGCTCATCAGCACCGGGTTCGCCTTCGCCGCGGCACGGAGCACGGGATGTTCGTCGGTCAGCGGAAATGAGGCCCACAAGAATCTCGATTCCGCACGCGCCCACCACCGTTGGCCACTTGTTCCTCGACGCTCGAGTTTCCTCCGCACCTCGGTGCGGCAGTCCAGCGACGTGACCAGTCTCCATCCGCGGTCTTGCGCTCGCTCAAGAATCTTCCTTGATGAGGACCTTGGTGACACAGACGCAGCCGAAATGACTGTCGAATCGACGAAAACCCTCACTCCGGCGCGACCTCCGTATCTGGTGCAAGGTCCGAACTGACCTCCTCTTCTTCGGGATGCAGAAGACGGGAGACCTCTTCTCGGCTTACCCGGCGTTGCCTTTGCGTGACAACCTCGAGCAGGAGCTGTTCGGCCCAGCGCGCCCCAAGATTCTGGGAAGCCGCTTCGTGGATACTTCGCGCCGCCAAAGCGCGGAGCCTGGTGCGGAGGTGCTTCGGTAAGCGGCGGCAGAGAGAATCAAGCAGGGCGCGATAGTCTGTTTGGACCAAAGGCGGCATCAAGATGAGCGGTGGAACAAATCGATTCACGATCTCGAGCGGGAGAACCTCGGTGATCCTCCGGTGCGGCAAGCTCCGCGAAGATTCTTTCGCTGCGTGAAATCCAGCCGAGGCTCGCTGCAGAGACCAGAGATCTTGGAATGCACCAGCCCCGAGAACGAGGATTCGGTCCCGTAGCCGGTTGGCGATCAGCGACCGGGCCTGCTTGGCGTCGACATTTGCAAACTCTTCGTCGCGAGGTTGCCAGTTGAGATTTGAAACAATCCGATGATCTAGGAGGGAGAACATCTCCACCCTCAAAAACGTCATCCACGGCGTGTTTTGCCCGCACTTGTCGATCTCATCGAGCAGGACAATCCCGACTGGATTCGCATGGCAAAAGTCGGCGATGTCGAGCCACGTTGGCCGTGCACCTCGATCCGAGGCCCCAAGGGGCAGCCAATTTGTTACGCTGAGCTCCAGGTATGCCACCCCTAAGTCCTCTGCGAGACGTCGCGCCAAGTATGTTTTGCCCGTCCCACTCGATCCGGCGATTAGGCGGGTGAAGCGCGGACGAACAGGCAGGCCCTGCCAAGCGCCAAAAAAGAATCCTTCAGCCGTGCGCCGCAACTCGGCGTAGGGCTCCACTTGGTGGGGGAACAGCTTCATAATCTGCGAAAGCCGCCACGCGGCAACCTCGTCGAACACTCGATGCAGAGATGGCTTGCGGTGAGCATGTCGGCCTCTGAAAACTGCATCCATCCCTGCCAACTGGTCTCGACAATCTCGTGACGACACCTAGAAATCTCGTGAGGACCGGTCCATGGTCCGGAGCAAGGAAGTTCACCGAAAGGCACATACACGGCCGCTCGGCGAAATGGCCCCCGCAAAACGTAGTTGATGCGGGTTGTCCGGTATCCGCGGCAGTAGCCAAGGGAGAAGCGCGTGCCGGAGTGGATCGAGACGATTTCAAACACGCGGCGCATCAATTCCGTCCGACCTCCTCGCGGACAGCAAGCGCTGCGACTACGCCGGCAAGTATCATTCCGGCGAAACACCGCTTAAAATCGTCACTGGCATCTTCATCAAAGAGACGATTTCGATCGAGATAGCGCAGCAGCGCGCCTTCAAGGCCATCGACTCCCTCAAGGTGTAGGTGCTCATGCCACCGCGTTGCAGTGAGCTCCACCAGACTGAGGACAAGCCACGGCCGATCAGTGCTGAGGTCGAGCAACATCCGATGCGGTTTAGGTATACCCTTGCGGCGAACGAAACCGCGGGCTCCGGCCATGACGGCATGGTCGTAACACTTCAGGCAAGAGCACATAAGTCTAGTTTCGGTCCTCACTCAGCGCATAAACCCCTCGCGATACACGTGCAATGAACGGGTCGTGGGGATTAGCCAAAAGGTCGCTGACTTTAGCGGCGAAACGTTTGTCAACCGCACGACCTCGGCGATCGGCCAGAGCTTTGATTATGGCGATGCGCTGCATCGGTCTGTCACAGCCGCGGAGGATGTCGTGGAGATCCCCCCGGAGACTTCCGGGCTTGGCTGCGCGCATCGGCGGCCGGCTGGCCAGACGTTTCGGGACGATAGCGGCAACCTTCGGCAACTGCGCCACCGGCGCCAGCGGATGCCGAGCATCAGTCACCGGAGGGTCCTGCACGCTGATCGCCGGAGCAGCAGGTTCGATGTTCCGGCGCAGCTGCGCCAGCTGGCTGACTGACTCGACGTATCGAGCGAATTCTGCCGCAGGCAATGCCAACAGCTGGGCGAGATGATCTGTAGTGTTCATTGTTAGCGGTATCGTTGAATGAGATCGAGGAGCGATGGCTTTAGCGGGTAAGGCTCTACTGCGCTTCCGAGATCCAGACGGATCACGTGTGTCTCCGTCTTGCCCCGCGTTGGATGAAGGAAGAACAGCGTCTGGCTCGGCGGCGCCGGCAAGAAGTTGAGGCCGAAGTTGTCGGCACCCACGAAGGATCCGTTGACCACGAAGGCACCGGTGCCAAAGGGCAGCGAGGTCGGCTGGTGCTTGTCGCCCATGATGAAGTAATCGATCGGACGGCGACCGGCCTGGACGTGGCGGATGGTCGCGTGGTTGACCTCCCGATTCATCCCTGTCGCACAAAACGCGCCGCCGCGAATTTGATCGCCATGCATGAGCTGCAAACGATGACGCCCCACATCGATTACTCGACGGGCGCTCAGCGACTCGTCGAAAGTGACGTTCTCAAGAAGCGCGTGATGACTGAGAGCCCCTAACGCGTTCAGGAAGATTGTGTCTAGGTTGCTCCACCGACGATCGGTCGGCATCCGGCGCATCCCAGGCCAGCGACCATGATTTCCAGCCACGCCATACACCTCGATCCGCGGAACTACCGCAGCCAACTCGCGCAGGAGGCCGAAGAAGACATGCATGGCAAGATCGACCTGAGTCGCGATCGGAACAGTGAGATCGTCCTCGAGGGAATGTCCGAGATTGCCGTGGATAATGTCTCCGCCGAAAAGGACTAGGAGCTTGTCCACAGGCTGACGGTCCAGAATGCGGCGGGTCTCCATCTCCAAACGCCGGACGCGGTCCACGAAAACTGCGGGGTTGTAGTGGCCGAAACCATCAATCTCGTCCACGGGAACGCATTGGCCGCAGTGCGCATCGCTTACAACGAGGACTGCGGTCTCTGAAGTTTGGTCCGCGGGCAGAGGAGGTGACGGCAGGGGAGGAATCCAGTTCCGCGGCAATTCTCCAAGCTGGCGACGAAACTCCTCGACGATCCGGTCTTCAAGCAGTCGCTGTTTTGCTTGGTTGACATGCTCGCGGTCCACCCGCCGACGTTCGCCAACCTCAATCTCACGACGAGCACGCTCGACATACCCACCCTCCTGGTCGGTCATCGCCAGAGGCCCGGTCTCTGGGTCCAGTTGCGCGAGGACCGAAGGTTCCTCGATCTCGTCGATGATCACACGACGGCTTGAGATCCCCAGCGAGAGAAGCTTGAGGCGGAGAGCCGTCTCCGAGCGGCCAACTGCACGAGCGACCTCTCTGCAGGGCACGCCCTGCTCGAAGAGCGCGAGGGCGCGAGCCACTTCGCTTTCAGTCCATGGCAGACAATTCATGCGCCCTCCTTTTCGAGTGCCGGAAGCACCTGAAGCGCAGCTGCATCGACGGCAACGGCACCCAGGCTCACCAATTGCTGTAGAAGGCGCTCCGCATCTTGTTCTTCGGCTGGCAGAGCCAACTCGGCGGCGAACGCGTGGATCTGAATTTGTGCCAGACCGAGGGTCTCCGCCAGCGACGTGGTCCGACGACCGGCGTGGCACTGCGTGCTGATCAGGTCGTAGACCGTTTCGTGATAATTGCTCGTGCTCATCATTAGGTAAACACGCTGAGGAGCGGTTTGTTGACCGATTTTTTTTCGGCAGGAGGAAAGCAGCCGCGGCCGCCCGTTTGGGCGTCGGCGGCCATTCACCAGACCCGGGAGGGGGGCAGCGAGATGAATAATTCGTCCCACTCCACAACAGCAGTCGCTTCGCAAGAAACGGAAACCCAACACCTCAACCAAGTCGCCAAAGCCTGGGCTCAAACGGCACAACACCCGGAGGACCAAGCGGCGCTCAACGCCGCGGGACTTGCCTTGCAGGGACTGTCCTCGCGCAGCTTCCCATGGTGCGGCGACAAGGGCCGTCTACAAACCGCGCTGATCATCACGCTCCACGAACTGCTTCCAGGTAATGTGGAACTGAAACACGCGGTGACCGCAAATGACCTGGACGAGATCGGTCGTCGGATTCTGAGCGCGCTGATGAAGGCGTTCCAGATTGCCGGCTGTCGCCTCAAAGCCGCATCAGCAAGGCACGCAAGACTACAGAAAAGATTGTCGGAAGATCCGCTCGCGTTGGAAATCCTTCACAACGGGAGCGAGGCCGAAGGCGCGTGCGCACCTACTCTCCCCAGCGACACCCGCTTGCGGCTTGTTCAGTCCGCCATCGCGAGAGCGAGGAAGGCGGGAAGGATCCGGAACAAAGATGCTTCGACGCTCCAGCGTTTGCTGGCTGGCGAGCGGGCGACAGATCTCGCACGGCAGGCCGGGATGTCTGTCTCGGCGGTGTCGCATTCTTGCCGCCGCGCTATCCTCGCAATCCGGCCTTGGCTTGACCGCATCGAACCCATGGATCTGCCTTTTGACCCTACGGTTCCGCGGCCGGCGGCAACGGAACAAGAAATCCCAGGTCGTCTAGAACCTTGATGCGGGCAGGCCGCGGGAGCTTCTCCCAATCCCTGCGGGTCGCCTCACGATCCGGATCGACGAAGAGCCGCCAGAGCGAATAAGTCGAAACGACTTGGTCGACTGTGTAGCCCTGAGGGTTGAACTCCGGCTTGAGCTGGCGCAGCGATTGCTGCCGTGAGCGCTTGTCGAGTTCCGCGAGGAGCGAGGCGCGGTGAATCATGCGGATGCCCCGCTGTTTGCCGTGCCTCTTCTTCGTGTATTGGAGCACTACGAACTCCCCGCTTTCCGGATCCCTTTCATCGATCAACTCGACGAGCGACGTCCGGGACAGGCCCGTCACCGGGCACCTCTCTCCCGGTTTTGGGAGTCGGAGATACTCGGACGAACTTTCTCCGGAGGCCGTGTTACCCATGGCAGAATTCATGCGCTGAGGCCCCCGAACCGTCAATCTCCAGCCGTGAGGAGAAGCCGCGGAAGACGTCTTCGGTTCTCGGCGTTATTAGGACTTTTATTAGGACTAAGCCGTCTTTCAGTCAGGATTTCTGTTTTTTAACAGAGTAAATTGAGAAGGGGAGCGGGTGAAGGGAATCGAACCCTCGTATGCAGCTTGGGAAGCTGCCGTT
>CAZSUJ010000007.1:0-74841 GCA_964609925.1 uncultured Chthoniobacter sp.
GGCCGCCGTATTGCGCCTTGCCGCCCAGCGGTTGCTGCGTGACGAGGGAATAAGGGCCGACCGCGCGGGCGTGGATCTTGTCCGCCACGAGGTGACCGAGCTTCATCATGTAGATGTAGCCGACCACGACCTCCTGCTCGAAGGCGTCGCCCGTGCGTCCATCGTGGACCACGGCTTTGCCGTTCGGCTGCACCCAGGTGAAGCCCTCCTTGCTGCGGGCTTCCTTGAGGTAGTCGAAGATTTTCTCCTCGCTGATGCCGTCGAAGACGGGGGTGGCCACCTTGAAGCCGAGCGCCTTGGCCGCGATGCCGAGGTGCGTCTCGAGGACCTGCCCGACGTTCATGCGGCTCGGCACGCCGAGCGGGTTCAGCACGATGTCAACAGGGGTGCCGTCCGCGAGGAACGGCATGTCTTCCTCGGGCACGATCTTGGCCACCACGCCCTTGTTGCCGTGGCGTCCGGCCATCTTGTCGCCCACGCTGAGCTTGCGCTTGCTGGCGATGTAGACCTTCACCTGCTTGACGATGCCGGGATCGACCTCGTCGCCGCTCTCGACGCGCAGGAGGTTCTCCTCGCGCTCGTGTTCGAGGTCATCGAAGCGATGGCGATACTGCCCAATGATCTCGAGGATCTTGTTGCGGATCGGGCTGGGGTCTATTTCGACCTGGTTGTAAACGCCGGCCAGCTTGCGCAGGAGCGTCTTGGTGATCTTGCGGTTGGCGGGGATGATGATCTCGCCTGACTCGCCGTTGACGACGTCGAGGGGGATCTTCTCGCCGAGAAGGACGTTCGAGAGGGCCTCGGTCAACTGCTCGTGGAGCTCGTCGCGGCGCTTCTTGTATTCCTCCTCCAACTCCTTGCCCTGCTTCTTGGCCTCCGACGGGCTGAGCTTGGACTTGGTCACCTCTTTCTTCGAGGAGACCTTGACGTCCATCACGATGCCGTAAGTGCCGGACGGGACGGTCAGCGACGTGTCCTTCACGTCAGCCGCCTTTTCGCCGAAGATGGCGCGAAGCAGGCGCTCCTCGGGGGCGAGTTCGGTCTCGCTCTTCGGCGTGATCTTGCCGACCAGGATGTCGCCGGGCTTGACCTCGGCACCGATGCGGACCACGCCGTCCGGACCGAGGTTGCGCAGGGCTTCCTCGCCGACGTTCGGGATGTCGCGGGTGATTTCCTCGGGGCCGAGCTTGGTGTCACGGGCGCCGATCTCGAACTCGTCGATGTGGATGGAGGTGTAGATGTCCTCCTTGACCACGCGTTCGCTGATGAGGATGGCGTCCTCGAAGTTGTAGCCGCTCCAGGGCATGAAGGCGACGAGCACGTTGCGGCCGAGGGCGAGTTCCCCCGCCTCGGTGCAAGGACCGTCGGCGATGACGTCACCCTTCTTGATCGACTGGCCCTTGTGGACGATGGGGCGCTGGTTGATGCAGGTGCTGCTGTTGGACCGCATGAACTTGCGGAGCTCGTAGACGTAGAGGTGCTTCTCCGGGTCCGTCTTGAGCTTGCGCTTGCCCTCGGGCAGGTGGCCGTCCTTGGTGATGACGATCTGATCCGCCGTGACTGACGCGACCTTGCCGGACTCCTCGGCTGCGATGACGGCGCGGGAGTCGCGGGCCACGCGGCCTTCGAGGCCGGTGCCGACGACGGGCGATTCGGAACGCAGGAGCGGCACGCCTTGGCGTTGCATGTTGGAGCCCATGAGTGCGCGGTTGGCGTCGTCATGCTCCAAGAACGGGATCAGACCGGCGGCGACCGAGACGAGCTGCTTGGGCGACACGTCCATGTAGTGGACCTTGGCCGGCTCGACCTCGAGGAAGTCGCCGCGGTAGCGGACAGAAACCTTCTCGCCGACGAGCTTGCCGTGGGAGTCGGTGACGGAATTTGCCTGGGCGACGAGGAAGTTCTCCTCCTTGTCGGCCGGGAGGTAATCGATCTCGTCGGTCACGCGGCCATTGACCACCTTCCGGTAGGGCGTCTCGATGAAGCCGAAGTCGTTGATGCGGGCAAACGTGCTGAGAGAGCTGATGAGGCCGATGTTCGGACCTTCAGGCGTCTCGATGGGGCAGATGCGTCCGTAGTGGGACGGATGCACGTCGCGCACCTCGAAGCCGGCGCGGTCGCGGCTCAGGCCGCCGGGCCCGAGGGCGGAGAGGCGGCGCTTGTGCGTGAGTTCGGACAGCGGGTTCGTCTGGTCCATGAACTGGCTGAGCTGGGACCGGCCGAAGAAGTCGCGGACAACGCCGCTGAGCGCCTTCGGGTTGATGAGCTTCGAAGGCGTGATGTGCTCCAAGGCGGAGTCGAACAGCGTCATGCGCTCCTTGACCACGCGCTCCGTGCGGGCGAGGCCCGTGCGGCACTGGTTGGCCAAGAGTTCGCCGACGGTGCGGACGCGGCGGCTGCCGAGGTGGTCGATGTCGTCCACCATGCCCTCCTCGCGCTTGAGATCGAGCAGGTGCTTGACCGCAGCGATGAAATCCTCGCGCGTCATCACCCGGTTCTCGTCCGGGATGTTGAGGCCGAGCTTGAGGTTGATCTTGTGGCGTCCGACGCGGCCGAGATCGTATTTCTTCGGGTCGAAGAACATGCGCTTGAGCATGCTCTTCGCGTTGGCCACGGTCGGCGGGTCGCCGGGGCGCAGCTTGCGGTAGATGTCCTTGAGCGCCTCCTCCTCGTTGTGCGCGGGATCCTTGCGGAGCGACTTGATGATGGTGTCGTCCGCGGACACATCAACAACGGTGACGCTGGTGATGCCGGCGCTGAGCAGGCGGGAGATGGTGGCCTTGTTGAGCGGCTCGAATGCGCTGGCCAGCACGATCTCGCCGTCCTTGATGTCTTCGATCAGGACCTTGGTGGCGACATCGTCCTCGTCGAGGCGGCCGCTGAGTTTGAGGTCTTGCGGGGTGTAGAACAGGCCGACGATTTCCTTGTCCGAGGGATACCCCATGGCGCGGAGGAAAGTGGTGGCGAGAAACTTGCGGCGGCGCTTGCGCCGGTCCATGTAGACGTAAAGGAGGTCGTTCGTGTCGAACTGCACCTCGACCCAGGAACCGCGGTCCGGAATGATGCGGAAGCTGTAGAGGATCTTGCCGTTGGCGTGGATCGTTGACTCGAAACAGATGCCGGGCGAGCGGTGGAGCTGGCTGACGATGACGCGCTCGGCGCCGTTGATCACGAACGTGCCCTGCGGGGTCATGAGGGGCAGCTCGCCCATGTAAACCTTTTCCTCCTTCGTGCCCTTCTCATCGCGGAAGCGGAAGGTCACGTGGAGCGATGCGCTGAAGGTTTCGCCTTCGCGCTGCGCGTCGAGCGATCCGCGCTTCGGCTCGCCGATGTCGTAGCCGACATATTCGAGCACCATTTTCTCGTCGTAGCTCGGGATCGGGAAAACCTCGCGGAAAACGGCCTCCAAGCCGGTGTTCTTGCGCTTCGAAGGAGCCACGCCTTCCTGCAGGAATTCCCGGTAGGACTCGCACTGAAGTTCGATGAGATTCGGCGGCTCCGTGGTTTCTTTGAGTTTTCCGAAGTAGAGACGGTCAGACATGAGTGCGATGATGGTTGTGCTTGGAGCGCTGATGATTTCCCGAACCGGGAGCCTTACAAAACACCTGACGGCAAAACGACCCCGCCCAAGCCAAGGCGGCGATCTAGCGCCGCTTCGACACGAGACAGGGTGTCAAGCACGTTGCAATGTTAAGATACGGAAATCCCGGGAAAGAACTTGAAATATGAGTGGCTTCCGGCCGGGGCGCAAGGCTTTTTTTGCCCGCACCCCGACCGGCAGCAATTTACTTGATCTCGACCTTGGCGCCAGCCGCTTCGACCTTTTTCTTGATCTCTTCGGCTTCTTCCTTGGTCACGCCTTCTTTGAGAGCCTTGGGTGCGCCCTCGACGAGGGCCTTGGCATCGGCCAAGCCCAGTCCGGGGACGGCCGCGCGGACCTCCTTGATGACGGCGATCTTGTTCCCGCCGGCCTCGGCGAGGATGACGTCAAAGGACGTCTTCTCTTCCGCGGCAGGCGCGGCGGCCCCACCAGCGGCGGGTGCGGCGATGGCGGCCACGGGTGCGGCTGCGCTGACGCCCCACTTCTCCTCGAGGGCCTTGACCAACTCGGACACTTCCAGAACGGTCAAGCCGCTCAGTTCGTCCACGATGTTTGCGATGTTTGCCATACTGACTTGTCAGCCGCCGAACCGGGCAGTGCCGGGCCGGCGGGCTTCCTTGGTTGTGGTGTTGTCGCCCGCCGGAGCCCCGGTGGATTTGAGGAGGACAGCCGTCCGCCCGACAAGGAACCGTTTGTGTTTCGGGTTTCCCCGCGCGGTCACACGACGGCCGCGCGGAAAAATTGTCAGGACGCCCCTCCCCCTGCGTCCACTTTGGCCTTGAGCGCGCGGGCCAGGCTGGCGGCCGGCTCGTTGAGCAGGCGGGCCAGCTTGGAGGCGGGCGACTGGAGCAGGCCGAGCAATTGCGCCTGCAGAACCGGCAGCGGCGGCAGGTCGGCCATGGCTTGGACCTGCTCCGTGGTGAGGATGGCGTTGTCGAGGATGCCGGCCTTGATGGACGGCCGCTTGAACTCCGCGGCGAAGCTCTTGAGCACCTTTGCGGTGGCGCAGATGTCCTGATCGCCGGTGACAACGGCGGTCTGTCCGTTCAGCGTGGCGGAGAAGTCAGGCAGGCCCAACTCCGATGCTGCGATGCGCAGCATGGTGTTCTTGACCACGTGGCACTCGGCACCGACGGCGACCAGACGCGTGCGGAGTTCGGCGAACTCATCGACCTTCAGCCCGGTGTAGTCAGCCACCAAGAGGAACGGCGATTCGTTGAGCTGATCTTTGAGATCCTTGACGATATTGGCTTTTTCGGGGCGCATGGCGGTCAGTTCTTGGTGGTGGAAGAGAGATCGAGCGGGATGCCCGGGGTGACGGTGGCAGCGAGAGTAATGCTCTCGATGAAGACGCCCTTGGCGGTCGGCGGGCGCGACTTGGCAACCGCGTCGATGACGACCGCGGCGTTCTGGGCCAGCGCCTCCTCGGCGAAGGAAAACTTGCCCACGGGGACGGCGATGTTGCCATTCTTGTCGAGCTTGAACTCGACGCGGCCGGCCTTGACCTCGGCCACGGCCTTGGCCGTGTCATCGGTGACGGTTCCGGTCTTCGGATTGGGCATCAGGCCGCGCGGTCCGAGGACCTTGCCGAGCTTGCGCACTTCCGCCATCGCGGCCGGCGTGGCCACGGCGACGTCGAAATCGGCGAAGCCTTCAACGCACTTCTTGATCATGTCCTCGTAGCCGACGAACTCGGCCCCGGCGGAGCGGGCGGCCTCTGCCGCGGCGCCCGTGGCGAAGACGAGAACGCGGACGGATTTGCCGCTGCCGTGCGGGAGCGGCGTGGTGCCGCGGACCATCTGGTCGGACTGCTTCGGATCAACCCCGAGATGCATCGAGAGGGTGACCGTCATGTCATACTTGGCCGGGGGCATGGTCTTGAGGACCTTGACCGCCTCGGCCAGCGGGTATCTGCGGGAGGGATCGAACGCTTTGCGCGCCGCCTCGTATCGTTTGCTTCTTTTTTTAGCCATGTTGTGTTGCAGTGCGAGCGTCCGCCCTGGCGGACTCCTGCGGTTGGGCGTCCCGCCGGGGCGGGGCGCGTTGGGTGAGGCGGTCAGGCCTCGATATCGACGCCCATTTGTCGTGCGGTGCCGGCGATGATCTTCATCGCGGCCTCGTCGTCACGGGCGTTGAGGTCCTTCATCTTAGTGCGCGCGATCTCCAGCAATTGCTTGCGGTTGAGCTTGCCGACCTTCGTCTTGTTGGGCTCCTTCGAGCCTGAAGCGATGCCGGCAGCCTTCTTGATCAGCACCGACGCCGGGGGCGACTTCGTGATGAAGGTGAAAGACTTGTCTTTGTAAACGGTGATGACCACCGGGAGGATATCGCCGGCCTGCTTCTGCGTGGCGGCGTTGAACTCCTTGCAGAAGGCCATGATGTTGACGCCCTTTTGTCCGAGCGCGGGGCCGACCGGCGGGGCGGGGTTGGCCTGCCCGGCCGGGATCTGCAGTTTGATGGTTCCGATGATTTCCTTGGCCATAATATTTTTCTTCCTATTCCTCGCGGTCGACCTGCCAGTATTCGAGTTCGACCGGTGTCTCGCGGCCGAAGATGGTGACGGAAACGCGGAGTTTGCCCTTGTCCGGGTCAACCTCCTCGACCACACCGGTCTGGTTCTGGAACGGTCCGTCGGCCACTTTGACCTTCTCACCGACCTGGAACGAAACCTTCGGCTTGACCGTGTCCACCCGCTCCTGGATCTGGGCGAGCATGCTCTCCACTTCCTTCGGCCGCATTGGCGTGGGGCGGTCCTTGGTTCCCGCGAAGCCGATGACGCCCGGCGTGTCCTTGATGAAATACCACGTCCGGTCCACCAAGCCCCCCTCGTCCCCGAGCAGGTGCATGTTGACGATGATGTAGCCGGGGAAGAACTTCCGCGTGGTCTCGCTCTTCTTGCCCTGCTTGATCTCCTGCACGCGCTCCGTCGGGATGAGGACGTTGAAGACAAGATCACCCATCTCCTCGGTCTTCAACCGCTTGATGATGCTGTCGTAGACCTTCTTCTCCTGACCGGAGAGGACTTGGACCACGAACCACTGGTCGCGGGGTGCAGGGATGCGGAGAGCGGTTGTCATGGTGTCAGGGACGCGTGAGCCAGCCGACCACATTGACCAGCATGAGATCGAAGAAGGCGATGTAGCCGCCGACGATCAGCATGGCGACGATCACCACGACCGTGGAGTCGGAGAGTTCCTTGAACCGGCGGAACCCCTTTTCCTTGGGGTCCCACGGCCAAGTGCACTTGCCGAGCTCGGTGCGGACTTCGGTGGTGAAGGTCTTGATCTTGCTGAACATGCGGGGACGGCGGCTGATGGCGCCAAGTGGAGAGCAGGCCAGGAGGGACTCGAACCCCCAACCGACGGTTTTGGAGACCGCTACTCTACCAATTGAGCTACTGGCCTGTGCGACTCCTTGAAGTTAGTCCAGAATCTCCGAAACGCGACCGGCGCCGACAGTGCGGCCGCCTTCGCGGATGGCGAAACGGATGGTCTTCTCCATGGCGATCGGGGTGATCAGCTCGACTTCCATCGAGATGTTGTCCCCGGGCATCACCATCTCAACGCCGTCCGGCAGCTTGACCGTGCCGGTCACGTCCGTGGTGCGGAAGTAGAATTGCGGACGGTAGTTCGAGAAGAACGGCGTGTGGCGGCCGCCCTCGTCCTTGCTGAGGATGTAGACCTCGGCCTTGAACTTCTTGTGCGGGGTGATCGATCCGGGCTTGGCCAGAACCTGGCCGCGCTCGACGTCCTCTTTCTTGATGCCGCGCAGGAGCGCGCCGATGTTGTCGCCGGCCATCGCGTCATCGAGCAGCTTGCGGAACATCTCGATGTCGGTGACGGTGGTCTTGACCGTGGGCTTGATGCCGACGATCTCGACTTCCTCCATCTTCTTGAGCTTGCCGCGCTCGACACGACCGGTGCAGACGGTGCCGCGACCTTCGATGTTGAACACGTCCTCGATGGGCATGAGGAAGGGCAGGTCGAGCGGGCGCTGCGGCTCGGGGATGTAGCTGTCCACCGCGTCAATGAGCGCGGCGATCTGCTTCTCACCCTCGGCGTCGCCGTTGAGGGCCTTGAGGGCCGAACCCTTGACGATCGGGATCTCGTCGCCGGGGAACTCGTATTTGCTGAGCAGGTCGCGGATTTCCATCTCGACGAGGTCGAGCAACTCCGGATCGTCAACCATGTCGCACTTGTTCATGAAGACGACGATCGAGGGCACACCGACCTGGCGGGCCAGCAGGATGTGCTCGCGGGTCTGGGGCATCGGGCCGTCAGCGGCGCTACAAACGAGGATCGCACCGTCCATCTGCGCGGCGCCGGTGATCATGTTCTTGATGTAGTCGGCGTGGCCGGGGCAGTCCACGTGGGCGTAGTGGCGCTTGTCGCTCTCGTATTCCACGTGCGCGGTGTTGATCGTGATGCCGCGCTCCTTCTCCTCGGGAGCCGCATCGATGTCCGCGTAGCCGCGGGCCTGCGCCTTGCCGGTCTTGGAGAGCACCGTGGTGATCGCCGCGGTGAGGGTGGTTTTGCCGTGGTCCACGTGACCGATCGTGCCGATGTTCACGTGGGGTTTGTCGCGTTTGAACGTATCCTTAGCCATAGTGCTTGGTTTGTTTGGTTTGAATGTTGCGAATTCTGCGCCGCGCGCGGCTGGAGCCCATGACCGGGATTGAACCGGTGACCTCGTCCTTACCAAGGACGTGCTCTACCGACTGAGCTACATGGGCAAACTCCGCAAAGTGTGTTGTTGGTTGTTGTTCCGGATTCTCGCGGCGTCAAAAAAGGCGAAGCAGCCCGCAACCGTCAATCCGATGAAAAAATCGGTTCCACGGCCCGCGGACTGCGCGACTTCCTCGCAGCGTCCACCCTTTGTGCCACTGACGCCCCTGTGTGTCAAAAAAGATTTTCCGGAGCGGCATCCTGCGCGATCTGCCGCCGGAGTTCCTCGAGGGAATCGAAACGTCGTTCCGGTCGCAGCAGGCGGTGGAATTCGACCTCCAACTGCGTGTCGTAAAGATCCCCCTCGTGCCCGGGGATATGCACCTCCAGCGCACGATCTTCGCCAGTTCCCAGCGTGGGGCGCCGTCCGAGGTTGGCCACGGCGGGCCTCACGCTGCCGCCGTCGCGAACGCGCACGACGTAAACGCCGTCGGGAGGGAGTTGCAGCCCGGCGGTCCCGATGTTCGCCGTGGGAAATCCGAGCTCGCGCCCCAGTCCCCTTCCCCGCACGACCGGACCGAGCACGGCGTAAGGCCGTCCGAGCGCTGCCTGCGCGAAAGTGAGGTCACCCCGCTGGAGAGCCGCACGGATGGCCGAGCTGGAAATGACCTCCCGGCCCGATCGGACCGCCTCGATCCCATCCACTTCGAATCCGCGCTCCGCGCCCATCCGTTGCAGCAACGCGACATCACCGCCGCGTCCGCGACCGAAGCGCCACTCGGCGCCGACGCAGATGCCGCCGAGCGGACGGCAGGCCGCGCAAAGCTCCGCGACGAATTCGCCCGCCTCCTGCGTCGCGCGCGATTCCCCGAAGGGCAACAGCGCGAGGTGCGTCACCCCGAGGCGCTCGAGCAGGATCTCCTTGTGGCGCGGTCCCGACAAACGCAGCGGCGCCGCATCGCGCTGGAGAAACATCATGGGATGCGGCTCGAAGGTCATCACCACGGCCGTGCCGCCCGAGCGCGCGGCGTCCTCCCGCGCCTCGGCCACCAACGCCTGGTGGCCTAGATGCACGCCATCGAAAACACCGATCGCGAGATAGACCGGACCGCGGAGAGTGCCGAGGGCTTCGAGGTCGCGAAGGATCTCCATCGGCGATCAGACGCCGCGCAGGCGCGAGACCTGCGGCAGGCTGAGCACGCGGGCCGCGACCTGCTCCAACGGCAGCGTGCGGAGCTCGTCCACCGTGAGCGCGCCGTCCACGCGGAACTTGCCCGAGGCCGTGCGACGCAGCGCCTGCAGGTGCCCGCCGCAGCCGAGAATCTGCCCGATGTCGTGCGCGTAGGTGCGGACGTAGAAGCCCTTGCTGCAGACCACGCGGAAGTCGATGACGGGCAGGTTCACGGCGAGAATCTCGTGGCCGTAGATGTGGACCAACCGCGGCTCGCGCTCGATCGTCTTGCCCTGCCGAGCCAGTTTGTAAAGCGGCACGCCATCTTTCTTGATCGCGGAAACCATTGGCGGCGTCTGGTAGAAATCGCCGCGGAAGCCGGCGAACGCCTCATCGATCTGCTCGCGGGTCAGGTCCGGCACCGGCTTTTCCTCGAGAATCTCCCCGTCGGCATCCTGGCTCGTCGTCGTCGCGCCAAGCCGGATGGTGCCAACGTATTCCTTGTCCTCGCTCATGAGGAGATCCTGAATCTTGGTGCCGCGCCCGATCGTGATGATGAGCAGGCCGGTGGCCAGCGGGTCGAGCGTGCCGCAATGGCCGACCTTGCGCGTGTCGAGGGCGCGGCGGGTGATCGCCACGACGTCGTGCGACGTCATGCCCGGCGCCTTGTCGATCAGCAGGACGCCGTCAATGGTGCTTCCCGACTTCATTGCAGACAGCCTCCAAAACGCGTTCCTCCGCGGCCTCCAACGGCCCCGGCAACCTGGCCCCCGCAGCCATGGCATGGCCGCCCCCGCCGAAGAGCCCGCAGATCCGGCAGACGTCGAGCGCCGGCTCCTTCGAGCGCATGCTCACGCGGACCTTGCGGTCGGGCAACTCCTCGAAAAACACTGCGATCTGCACGCCCTCGACCGCGCGCAGATGGTCGATGAGGCCCTCGTTGTCCTCGGGCAGCACCGCAAGCTGCTGGGCTGTGGCCAGCGACAGCGTGAAGCTGGCCACGCGGTCTTCGCAACCGAAACGCGCCGAGTTGAGCAGGGCCTTGAGCAGCTCGAGGCGGCGGCGAGGATAGCTGTCATACATCGCGCGCGACAGCGCGGGCACGTCCACCCCGATCTCGACGAGGTCGGCCACCGCACGGAAAGTGCGCGGCGTCGTCTTCTCGTATTGGAACGAACCGGTGTCGGTCGAGATCGCCGCGTAGAGATTTCCCGCGATGGCAGGCGTGATCGCCGCGCCGACCGCCTTGAAATAGTCGTAGAGGATCTGGCCCGTGGCCGGCGATGTGCTGTCGATGTAGTTGAGGTCGCCGTAACGGTGGTTGCTCACATGGTGGTCCATGTTGACCCAAGTGCCGACGCTCCCAGCTGCCGCAACCGTGGTGCCGAGCCGCTCCTTCGTGGAAGTGTCCAGGGCGAGGAAGACATCGAAGTTGCCGGACGCGCCGGCGGGCGGAGCGGTGACAATGCCGCTCTCGGGCAGGTAGCGGAACTTGTCCGTCATCCCCTCCTCGTTCCAAACGGTCACTTCCTTCCCCTGCCCCCGCAGGTGAAGCGCCATCGCGATGGCACAGCCGTAGGCGTCGCCATCGGGCCGCACATGGCTGGCGACGCAGACCCGGCCGGCCGCGTCGAGCACGCGGCGGATCTCCTCGAAGTTGGCGTCGCGTCCCGCGCTCACGATGCGGCCGCCTCCTTGCCGTCACCCAGTTCGTCGAGGATGTCGAGCACGCGCAGCCCGCGCTCCACCGACTCGTCGAGCTTGAACTGCAGGTGCGGGGTGAACTTGAGCACGACGCGCTTGGAGCACTCGGCCTGCAGCATGACGCGGTTCTGCACGAGTCGCGCGAGGGCTTCTTTCTGCTGGGCCGCCGTGCCGAGGACACCAACGTGAACCGTGGCATTGCGAAGGTCGGGCGAGACATCCACGGCGTTGATCGTGATGAGGCCGCCGTCGGAAGGCAGTTCCCGCAGGACGATCGAGCTCAGTTCGCGCTTGAGGATTTCCGCCACGCGGGCCAGACGGTGTTTCATCGGGAAGTGGTGTTTGGGCTGGGCCGGCGGGCGCGGTCACCCCGTCGGCACGCGGGCTACTCGAGCTTCTGCGCGACTTTCTCGAGCGTGTAGGCCTCGATGATGTCGCCGACCTCGTATTCCGAGAAATCTCCGAGCTTGATGCCGCACTCGAAACCGTTCCGGACCTCCTTGACGTCGTCCTTGAACCGCCGAAGCGTCGAGATGCCGCCGTCGTAGATTGGTTGGCGGCGGCGCAGGACGCGGGCGCGGGAGGTGCGGAGGATGCGACCGTCCGTGACCATGCACCCGGCGACCATGCCCTTGGTGAGATCGAAGACTTGGCGGACTTCGGCGTGGCCGATGACGGCTTCGCGGAGTTCCGGGTCGAGCAGGCCGGCCATCGCCTCTTTGATCTGGTCGATGAGTTCGTAGATGATGCTGTAGAGCTTGATCTGGACGCCCTCGCGCTTGGCCGCGGTGGCCGCGCTGTTCTCGACCTTCACACCGAAGCCCACGACGATGGCGTCCGAGGCGGTGGCGAGAAGAATGTCCGACTCGCTCACCGGGCCGACGGCCGAATGGATGATCTCGAGGTCGATCTGCTTGGCCTTGATCTCGCCGAGCGCCTGCACGAGCGCCTCCAGCGAGCCCTGCACATCGGCCTTCAGGACCACGCGCAGAGACTTGCGCTGGTTGTCGGCGAGGTTGTCGAAAAGGCTCTCCAGCGTGGCGCGCTGCGGGGCGGCCAGCTTGGTCGTGCGCTGCTCCTCCTGGCGCTCCTCGCTGAGGGTGCGCGCGGCGCGCTCGGACTCCATGACCATGAGTTCGTCGCCCGCCTGGGGCAGGCCGTCGAACCCGAGAATCTTCACCGGCGTGGCCGGACCGGCCTCCTTGATGGGCTTGCCGAGGTCGTTGATGAGCGACTTGATTTTGCCCCACTGGAGGCCGCACAGGAAGGCCTGACCGACCTTGAGCGTGCCCATCTTCACGATGACCGTGGCGGTGGGTCCGCGCCCGGGTTCCATCTCCGCCTCGATGATGGTGGCGCGCGCCGGGACTTTTCGGCTGCTCTTCAATTCGAGGAACTCGGCCTGAAGGCTCATCATTTCGAGGAGTTGGTCGACGCCCGTGCCCTTGGTCGCCGAAACCGGCACGACGATCGTCGTGCCACCCCAATCCTCCGGCGTGAGCTCGTGCTCCTGAAGTTGCTGCTTGACGCGGTCGACGTTGGCCGAGGGCAGGTCGATCTTGTTCACCGCGACCATGATCGTCACCCCCGCCGCCTTGGCGTGGCTGATGGCCTCCTTGGTCTGCGGCATGATGCCGTCGTCCGCCGCAACAACGAGCACGACGATGTCAGTAACGTTCGCGCCGCGCGCGCGCATGGACGTGAACGCCGCGTGGCCGGGCGTATCGAGAAAGGTGATGCGGTGGCCTTTGTGGTCCACCGAATAGGCGCCGATGTGCTGCGTGATGCCTCCCGCCTCGCCGGCTGCGACGCGCGCCTTGCGGATGTGATCCATGAGCGACGTCTTGCCGTGGTCCACGTGGCCCATGAACGTGATCACCGGGGGACGCGCCTCGAGGTCGTCCTTCTTGACCTCAACCTCGGGTGCCGGCGGCGGAGCAACGACCGGTTCGGCCTTGTGGACACCCGCGCCTGCCTGACGCTTCTCCTTCTCGAAGACGAAGCCGTGCTTCTCGCAGACCTGCGCGGCGACCGCCGGGTCAACCGTCTGGTTGAGCGTGGCGAAAATGTTGGCGTCCATGAGGTCCTTGATGACCTGAAACGGACGCAGCCCCAGCGCTGCAGCCAGATCCTTGACGATGATCGGCGGCTTGATGTTGATGATCTTCTTGCCGTCCTCGGTCATCTCCGGCGCGTCACCCGCGCTGTCGGACTGAGCAACCACAGTCTCCGGCTCGGGAGCAGCCACGGCGGCCGCGGGCGCCTCGACAACCTCGGCTGCTGCTGCTGCGGCGGCGGCTTTCTTCTTCGACGGTTTCTCGTCGATCAGGGAGACCACTTCGACTGCGGCCCGCGGGACGGGCTTCGGCTTCGCCGGCTTGTCGTCCGCAGGACGGGCCGCACCACGCGACCGCGACGCGGGAGCTGGTTTGCCCGCGGGCTTCTTGGTGGCTGGCTCTTTGGTGGACATCTTGGAAGTTTACTCGGTCGCGGCCGCGGGGGCCGTCTTCGCCCCGGCGAGGGCTTGCGCTTTTTCGATGATCTCGGCCGCTGCGGCTTCGTCGATGCCGAGCATCGTGACAAGGTCGCCCGCCTCGACACCACCGGCCACGAGTTCAAGGGGACCGGAAATGCCGCTGCCCACGAGCTTCGCCGCGGCCTCTTGGTCGAGTCCGAGGAGTTTCTTGAACTGCTCAACGGCCCCGCTGACTTGGTTCTCGAAGGCCTGCTCCTTGGTCGCATCCTTCTCGATGTCCACCTCCCAGCCGGTGAGCTTGGCGGTGAGGCGGGCGTTCTGGCCCTTTTTGCCGATGGCGATGGAGAGCTGGTCCTCGTCCACCGTGACCTTGACCCGCTTGCCGGCCTCGTCGATCTCGATGGACTTGATCTTGGCCGGCTTGAGCGCCTCGACCACGAATTCCTTGGCGTCATCGCTCCACTTGATGATGTCCACCTTCTCGTTGTTGAGTTCGCGCACGATGTTCTTCACGCGCGCGCCGCGCATGCCGACGCAGGCGCCGACCGGGTCAACCTTGCTGTCCACGCTGGCCACGGCGACCTTCGTGCGGATGCCGGCCTCGCGGGCGATGCCCTTGAGTTGCACCGTGCCGTCGGCGATTTCGCTGACTTCGAGCTGGAAGAGCTTGCGGACGAAATTCGGGTGGCTGCGCGAGAGGACGATTTGCGGGCCCTCCTTGCCGTTCTCCACCGCGACGACATAGGCGCGCAGACGGTCGCCCACGCTGTAATCCTCGGTCACGACACGCTCGCGAGAGGGCATGACGGCCTCGAACTTGCCGAGATCTATGATCACGTCGCTCTTGACGAAACGCCTCACCGTGCCGCTGACGATGTCGCCGGCGCGGTCCTTGAATTCCTCGTAAATCCGCTCCTTCTCCACGCGACGGATGCTCGACATGATGGCGTTGCGAGCCACACCGGCGGCGATCCGGCCGAAAGCGGCGGGCTCGACCTCGACCTCGAGGGTGTCGCCGGGTTGCACGTCCGACTTGATGACCTTGGCCCTGGCCAGAAGCATCTCCTCCTGAGGGTTCTCCACCTTCTCGACCACCAACACGTTCGCCACTCCGCGGATTTTTCCGGTTTTCGGGCTGATCTCGACGCGCAGTTCGCGGGTGTAGCCGCCGAACCCCTTCCCGGCCGCCTTGATGATCGCCTCCTGCATCGCCAGCAGCAGAGTCTCGCGCTCGATGCCGCGTTCGCGCTCCAGGTATTCCAGCATTGTCAGAAGCTCGTTGCTCATTGTCGTTGTGTGGCTTGAGGATAAAAAAAAGTGGGCGTAAACCCACTTTTCGTCAGAAAAGGTTCCCGTAACTATGCGGGGCCCACTCCAGCATGTCAAGGCGCGCGAAACCTTGGTCGCCCTGCGGGGTTTGATGCGACACACCACCTCCCCGTGAACAAAATCCTACCGCTCGCCGGGGCTCTGGCCGTCTCGATCTGTGCGAATGCCTCCGCGCAGGACGGCGTGCTCGACCTGACCGAACTCGAGAACTACGCCAACCAAACCATCCCCGCCTACATCAACCGCAACAACACCCCTGCCGGCAACGCCATCACCGACCGCGGAGCCACGCTGGGCCGGGTTCTCTTCTACGACAAGCGTCTCTCGCGCAACGACACGATCAGCTGCGCCTCGTGTCACCAGCAAGCCCTCGCATTCTCCGACGGCGCCACGGCCAGCACCGGCGTGAGCGGCGCCACCGGCCGCCACTCCATGCGCCTGATCAACGCCCGGTTCAGCCAGGAACCGCGGTTCTTCTGGGACGAGCGGGCCACCAGCCTCGAGAACCAGTCCACGCAACCGATCAAGGACCACGCGGAAATGGGATTCAGCGGCACCAGCGGCGATCCGGCCTTCTCCGACCTTGTGACCAAGCTGTCCGCCATTGCCGACTACCGGGTCCTCTTTGCCATGACCTTCGGCGATGCGACCATCAACGAAGATCGCATCCAACGCGCCATCTCGCAGTTCGTGCGCAGCATCCAGTCCTTCGATTCGAAATACGACGCTGGGCGCGCGACCACCCCGGACAACCAACCCTTCGCCAACTTCACCGCCGCAGAAAACGCCGGCAAGCAACTCTTCCTCACCCCCGTGCCCAACGGCGGTGCCGGGTGCGCAGGATGCCACCGTCCGCCGGAGTTCGACATCGACCCGAACAGCCTCAACAACGGCGTCACAAACTCCATCGCCGGCGGCACCGACCTCCTCAACACCCGCTCCCCGACCCTCCGCGATCTCGTCCGCACCAACGGCCAAGCCAACGGCGGCTTCATGCACACCGGCGCGTTCGCAAGCCTCGGCGCGGTCATTGACCACTACAACCTCATCCCCGGCGACAACTCCAACCTCGACCCTCGCCTCCGTCGCCCCGGTGGTCAGGTGCAAAACCTCAACCTCACCCCCACCCAGCGCGCCAACCTCGTCGCCTTCCTCTCCACCCTTGCCGGCACCGCCGTCTACACCGACGCCCGCTGGTCGAACCCCTTCAACGCCCAAGGCGGCATCGACCTCATCATCCTCCCCGCCACCGCCGTCACCTTCATCGACAACTCCAACGGCACCGCGACCCTCAACTGCCAGGCCGCACCGAACCTCACCTACACCCTGCAATCGTCCACCACCCTCTCCGGTTGGACCAACGTTGCCACGATCCTCTCCGACGCCCAGGGGCGCATCGCCCGCACCGTGCCGGTTTCGGGCAACGTGTTTTACCGGTTCACGTTCGCCCCGCCGTCGCCCTGACCCGCCCGGTTGACCGCCGCGCCGCCAGCCGTTAGTCCTTGCGCCATGATGACAAGGAAGCGCTGCCACCCCGCTGCCGGCCGGACCCGATGAGTTCCCGCCGCTCGCTCATCGCCGCCGGGGCGCTCGCAGCCCTCCTTGCCGTCGCAACAGCGGTCGCGTCCTACGTCTGGTGGTATCGCCCGCGGGCCGAGGACGCGCGCGCCTTCAGCGCGGTGCAATTCCTGCAACTGCCCTTGGTCACGTGGAACGTCCTCCACTCGCAAGGCGCCAGCGGACTGCCCACCCCCTACCCTGCGCGCCTCGAGGACCTCGCCGAACACGGGCTCGTCGACGGACCCACCCTCGCCTCCCACCAGCGCGAGATCGTCATCGAATACACCCCGCCACCCGGCGACCTCGACGAAGACGCCCGCATGAACTGGATCATCCTCAAAGCCTCCACGCCCCGCGGCACATGGATCGGCACACTCGGCGGCGACCCCCGCTGGGAGGAAAACCCCTGATCACCGGAACGGCCCGCCCTCAATCCCTCGGCGTTCCTCCGCGATCGCAGCCGCCGGCAAAGGGCGGCGGGAAGGAATGCGCGATGCAGGGTTCGAACCTGCGACATCTTGCGTGTGAAGCAAGCGCTCTACCACTGAGCTAATCGCGCGAGAGGGTGCTTTTTGCCACGGGGGCGAACGGGCGTCAATCCCGCGGGCGGCTCAGTCGGCGAGGCGGACGACGCACTCGATCTCGACCTGCATGTTGAGCAACTGCGCCCCGACCGTCGTGCGGGCGGGCGGGTTCGACGGGAAGAACTCGATGTAAACGCCGTTCATCTCGGCGAAATTCTTCTCGGTCAACTGCGCGAGGAAGACGCGGCAACTGACGACGTCGGCCAAGGTCGCCCCGGCGGCCTCGACCACGCTCTTCATGTTGCTCAAGACGATTCGCGTCTGCTCGGCGATCGGCCCGTTGCTCATCTTGCCCGTGGACGGGTCCATCGGCGTCATACCGGAAACGAAAAGAAAGCGGCCGGAAGCGGCAACGGCGAGGGAATAAGGCCCGATGGCGGTGGGGCCACCGGGGACGGAGGTGATGGATTCACGCATAAGCCGTTCGTTGTTCAATGATCCCGCGAAACCTGCAAGCCCCAAAGTGCGGGGAACGTGCGCTGCCGGGGAAGAGCCGCCTCACTTGCGACCGACGGCGCGGTGCAGCGACTCGATTTCGCGCGGGAGCAGTTCACGGTAGGCGCTGCGCGGGAGGCGTCCCAGTCGGATCGGGCCGAGGCGGGTGCGGGTGAGGCGCTTCACTTTGTAACCCAGCGCGGCGAACATGCGGCGGATCTGGCGGTTGATGCCCTGCGTGAGCACGACGCGGAGGTTGTTCCCGCCCTCGATGTGGACATGCGAAGCCCGCGCCCGCCCCTCCTCGAGGTAGATTCCCTTCAGCAACTTCGGCACGAGCGCGGCGTCGAACGACCGGTCGAGGATCACCTCGTATTCCTTCTCCACATGGCGCGACGGATGGGTCAAGGCCTGCGCGAGCGCGCCGTCGTTGGTGAGGAGCAGCAAGCCCTCGCTCTCGGCATCAAGGCGGCCGACATGCGGCAGCGTGCGCAGCTCGGGCGGCAGCAAATCATAGACCGTCGGCTTGCCTCCCTGCGACTGCCGGGAGGTCAGGCAACCGGTGGGCTTGTGCAGGATGATGTGGCGGGCTTGCGCGGGACGCACGGCGCGGCCCCGCACCGAGACAGTATCGTCCGGTTGGACCACCACCGCGAGTTCGCGCACCGGGCGACCGTTCACGCGAACGGAGCCGCTGAGGATGATTTCCTCGCAGGCGCGACGTGACCCCAAGCCGCAAAGGGCGAGGTAGCGATTGAGGCGGAGGGCCGTGGTCACGCGGCAAGGCGGCGGCCCGTGGGATGGGTGGGACGGCGGATCAGGCGTCCGGCTTCGTCTTGGGCAACCCGATCACGCGCTGACCGTCCTTGAACTGGCCGCGGCGCTTGAGGACCTCGACGCGCTCGAAACGCTTGAGCACATTGCGCTTTGCCTTGATCGCGCCCTGTCCCCGCAAACTTCTGTGCTGACTCATAAGTCGCGGGACAATAACCGCCCGAAGCCATTCTGCAAACCAAATCCCCGCGCCCGGCTCAGACCAGCCCGAGTTTCATCCGTCCGGCCTCGCTGATCATCCCTTGGTTCCAGGGGGGCGACCAGACGAGATCAACCTCGGCCGACTCCACGCCGGGCACGGTGAGGATGCGGCTGCGGGCGTCGGCCGCGATGGTCGGGCCCATGCCGCAACCGGGCGCGGTGAGCGTCATCTTCACATTGACCGTGGTTCCGCCGCCCTCGCTCTTGCCGAGGATCAGGTCGTAAACAAGGCCGAGGTCCACGATGTTGACCGGAATCTCCGGGTCATAAACGTTCTTCAGTTGGGCCCAGACATCGTCCTCCTTCACCTCGCCGCCGGGGGTTCCGGAGGCGGCGGGCGCGGGTGGCGATCCGGACGGCACTTCCAGACCGAGCGCATCGGCGTCAGCCTCGGCAATCCGGGCCAGCCCGGTCTGCGTGGCCACGGTGTAGGTGCCGCCGAGGGATTGGGTGATGATGACCGGGCTGCCGGACGGCAGCATGGATTCCTCGCCGCTCGGGATGAGGATCACCTTGCAGTCGCGGGTCAGCGTGATTTCACGGTGCGTCATGGGCGGGAACGTAGCGGCGGACGGGGCTCAGTCCAATCAAATGGTTTCCGCGGGCACGGCCGGGGGTGTAGTCTTTCCGGTCTCATGCGTTGGCAAACCTTGCGCGAGGCGCGTTGGATCGTCGTGGTGCTCGTCCTTCTCGGGGCCGGGGCTTGGTTCATCACGCCATGGCTGGTCTTGGCGCCGGCCGCGATGCTTGTCTTCACGCTTTGTTTCTTCCGCGACCCCAGGAGGGAGATTCCCGGCGGGGAACGGGATGTGGTCTCGCCGGCGGATGGACGTGTCACCGACATCATCGAGATCGAGGAGGACGAGGTGACCGGGGCCCGGATGAGGCGGATCGGGATTTTTCTGTCGGTGTTCGATGTCCACGTGAACCGCGCCCCGCTGGCGGGCCGCGTCATTCACAGCACGGCCTGCGAGGGTGCCTACCATGACGCGCGGAGTCCGATGGCCTCGACGCACAACGTGGCGCGGACGTGGGGTTTCGATTGCTCGGGCACGACCGTCGTGGTCCGCCAGATCACCGGCGCCATCGCCCGCCGGATCGTCCCTTGGGCGAAAGTCGGCGACCGACTCGACCGCGGGCAGCATTTCGGGATGATCCGCTTCGGCTCGCGCACCGAGATCTATCTTCCCCTCGACGCCCGTGTTCTGGCCGAGACCGGGCAACATGTGCGAGGCGGCGCCACCATCCTGGCCACCCTGCCGACGGCCACCACGAAGGCGGCGGAAACCCGCGCAACCGCTGAGGCATGAGCACCGAGGCCAACAACGACCAGAACGGGCCACGGATTTATCTGCTGCCCAACCTGATGACGGCGGGCAACCTGTTCTGCGGGTTTGCCGCGCTGCTCAACATCCTCGACGCGGTCATCCAGATGAATGCCGGCCTCGACCCGGCCGCCAAGATCCACGCCGCAATCTGGTTCATCCTCGGCGCCTGCATCTTTGACCTCCTCGACGGCCGCCTGGCGCGCCTGGGCGGCAACGAGAGCGCGTTCGGTCGCGAATTCGACTCGCTGGCGGACATCGTTTCGTTCGGCGTGGCCCCGGCGCTGCTTGCCTTCCACATCGTGCTGCGCGACTTCGACCGCTACGGCTGGCTCATCGCCTTCGTTTATCTCGCCTGCGGCGCGCTGCGCCTCGCCCGCTTCAACTGCGTCGCCGCGCAGGGCGCACCGGGCCAGGCGCCGAAGGATTTCGAGGGATTTCCCATCCCCGCCGCGGCCGGTCTGATCGCGTCGCTCACGCTCTTGATGCTCTGGCTCGACGCCGGTCAGAAAACGATCGGCCCGTGGAAGTTCGCGCTTCCGCCGCTCATGCTCTTCCTCTCGTTCATGATGTTCAGCCGGGTGCGCTACCCGAGCTTCAAGGGCGTGAACTGGCGCACGCGCCACTCGATCCCGAAATTCCTCGCCACCATCGTGGTCCTCATCTTCACCGCGATGAACTACGAGTGGATGCCTGCGATGATCTTCATCGCCTACCTGCTCTACGGACTCGTCCGGCCGCTCATCTCCAACGCATGGCGCAAGGAGATCGAGGTCGAAGAGGAGGAAGAGGAACCGACGCCCGGCAACGGCCGGGTCTGATCAGAACGGGATGTCGTCGTCCGCCGGCGCCTCGTCGGCCGCAGCCGGGGCGGGCTTGGAGGACGAGCGCGGGGTTGAAGGACGGGATGCCCCGCCTCCCTCGCCGCCGCCGCCTTCGCGGGAGCCGAGCAACTGGAGATTGTCGCCCACGACCTTCAGCTTCGAGCGCTTCTGGCCGGTTTGCTTGTCATCCCACGAGTCGAGTTGCAGGCGGCCCTCGATGAAAACCGGCCGGCCTTTCTTGAGATACTCCCCGGCCACCTCGGCCTGGCGTCCCCACAAGGTCACGTCCACGAAGGTCGTTTCTTCGCGCCGTTCGCCGCCGTCGGTCGTGTAGACGCGGTTGACGGCGAGGCCGAGTTCGGCCACGGCCGTGCCCTTCGGCGTGTATTTGACCTCGGGATCGCGCGTGCAATTGCCGAGGAGCATGACTTTGTTGACGGAGGCCATGGGCGTGGGAGCGAGGGTCAGGCGGCCTGGGCCGCCGGCTTCAGCCTCTCGAAGTGCTGCAGGTGGACGATCGGGTCGAGCTTCCACTTGGAGCGGAGCGTGTCGACCTGCTCGGGCGTGGCATGAACGATGAAATTCACGTAGTAGCCGGCCGACTGCTTGCGGCTGGTGTAGGCGAAAGTGCGCTTCTCAAGGCGCTGGGTCTGCTCGAGTTCGACCCCGGCCTCCTTGATTTGCTTCTCGATGGCCTCGATCAGGTCGTTGGCCGATTCTTCTTTGCCCTTGGTGTTGAGCACCAGGAGTGATTCGTAGCGTCGCTTTGTCATGACCCTTCTTTATTGAACTCATTCATGGCCACGGCAAGCCCGTTTTTCAAAATGCACCTCACCGCGTCGGCCGCGCGGCCTAGGACCGCGGGCAGGATTTCCTCCTCCGCCGCTGTGAATCGCCCGAGCACATGGTCGTGCAAAGTCACGGGCGCCGGCGGTTCACCGATGCCGATGCGGAGGCGCGGCACGGCCTCTGTGGCGAAATGAAGCAGCACGGACTCGAGGCCGTTGTGGCTGCCCGCGCTGCCCGAAGGCCGAAGCCGCAGGCGGCCGAACGGCAGGGCGGCCTCGTCGAGCACGACCAGCACGTTCTCGCGCGGGATCTTGAAATAGTCGGCCATCCCACGCACCGCGACGCCGCTGAGATTCATGAACGTCGTGGGCTTGAGCAGCCACGCGCCGTCAACGCGCGCCACCATCCCCTCGAAGCGCTTCTCCTCGCGGAACGGCTCGCTTCCAGCGATCTCGTCGAGGAGGAGCCAGCCGATATTGTGCCGGGTGCGCGTGTAGCGATCGCCGGGGTTGCCGAGGCCGGCCACCAGCCAAGGTCGTGACTCTGCGGCCTCGGCCACGCGGGCAGGCTAGTCCTTCTTGGCGTCGGCCGCGCCTTCCTCGGTCTTCTTCTCGCGAATGACCTCGGGCTCGGACGGCGTCTCGGCAGACGGGGCGGCCTCGTCGGCGACCTTCGGCTCGGAGACGAGAAAGACGGTAACCTCGGGGTCGGCAAGGTAGGTGACCCCCGGCAGCGCCGGCAGGCCGGAGACGTGCATCGCATCGCCGAGGTTCAGGCCGCTCACGTCCACGCTGATCATCTCGGGGAGGTCCTTGGGCAAACACTCCACCTCGATCGTGCGCAGGCTCTGCTCGAGCAGGCCGCCGAAATTCTTGACGCCGGTGGCCTCGCCGACCGGTTCGATCACAACCTCGGCCACGAGGGTCTCGTTGAGGGAAACCGCCTTGAAATCGACGTGCAGCACGGACTGGTTGACCGGGTGGTGCTGGACTTCGTTGATGAGCGCGAGACGGCTGGCCGACTTGCCGCCGTCCTCGATCTCGAGGTTGACGAGGATGTTCTCGCCGACGGCGCGGGAAAGGAGCGTGTCAATGGCGCGGCGCTCGAGTTGCAGCGGGGTGGGCTCGGTGCCGCTGCCGTAGAGGATGGCGGGGACGCCTTGGGCGGCCTTGATTTTCTTGACGGCGGTGCGCCCCGTGGCAGAGCGGCGCGAGGCCTTCAGGCTGACTTGGTTCGACATAGGGCGGGAGACACTACGCGGACTGGGCGTTGATATCAAACAAAGAAGTCACGGACTCCTCGTCATGGATTCGCTTGATCCCCTCGCCCAGCAGACCGGCCACCGAGCACACGGTGACGGGGCAGCTTTCCGGCACCCGCACCGGGGTGCTGTTGGTGGTGATCAGTTCGCGGATAGCCGAGGCGCCGAGGCGCTCGGCCGCCGGGCCCGTGAGGACGGCGTGCGACACCATGGCGTAAACCTCGCGGGCACCGACCGAGCGAAGGATCTTGGCCGCGCCGACCAGCGTTCCAGCCGTCTCGGTCAGGTCGTCGATGAGGAGGACGTTCTTTCCCTCGACCTCGCCGATGATGTGCTGGGCCTCGATCTCGCTCGCGCTGATGCGGCGCTTGACCACGATCGCGAGGTTCGTGCCGAGGGCCTCGGCGTAAGCGGAGGCCATCTTGACGCCGCCGACGTCGGGCGAAACGACCACGAGGTCCTCGATGTTTTTCGCCCGCAAGTGGCGGATGAGCACCGGCGCCGCGTAGAGATGGTCCATCGGGATGTCGAAGAATCCCTGCAACTGCTGCGCGTGCAGGTCCATCGTGAGAACCCGGTTCACGCCGGCGGCAACGAGAAGGTTGGCCACCAGCTTGGCCGTGATGGGGACACGCGGCTGGTCCTTGCGGTCCTGCCGCGCGTAACCGAAGAACGGGATCACCGCCGTGATGCGCGCCGCGCTCGCCCGCCGCGCCGCATCGACCATGATGAGCAGTTCCATGAGGTTCTGGTTGGTCGGCGGACAGGTCGGCTGGATGATGAAGACATCGCGCCCGCGGATGTTCTCGTTCACCCGCACGAACGTCTCCCCGTCGGGAAACGCGCTGACCGTTGCGTCGGTAAGGGGCACCCCGATGTATTCAGCGATTTCGCGGGACAAGGCGGGGTGAGCCGTGCCCGAGATAAGTTTCATTTCCGGTGTTCCGCGCAGCATTGGACGCGAAGGTTCCCCGAGCGGGGGCGGGTCTTGCAATTGCAAAAAGCCGCGGGGCGGGAAAGACTGCTTGTTCATGATGAGCTCCGCCGCCACGCCCGCCACCGACGCCGAGTTGATCCTCGCGCCACTCGGTCTGCCGCTCACGCCCAACGTTGCGGCATTTGCGCGGGATCTCGCCCCGGTTGACGACGATCGCCTCGAGTCGATGGCCCGCCGCGCCCGCGCGGTGTCACGCCGCCATTTCGGCCGCGCCATGCGGCTCTTCGCGCCGCTCTACCTCTCCAACGAGTGCATCAACTCGTGCACCTACTGCGGATTCTCGCGCGAGAACGCGATCCTTCGAGTGACCCTCGAGGCCGATCAGGTCCTGGGCGAGGCGCGGCACCTTCTCGCCGAGGGATTCCGCAACATCCTGCTCGTCGCCGGCGAGCACCCGAAGTTCGTCTCGAACGGATACCTCGAGGAGGTCATCCGCCGCCTCGCCCCCGAAGTGCCGGCGCTGGCCATCGAGGTCGCCCCGATGGAGACCGAGGACTACCTGCCGTTGGTGCGCGCAGGAGCCGAGGGACTCGTGGTTTACCAGGAGACGTATCACCGACCGACCTACTCCGCACTGCACCTCGCCGGGCCGAAGAAGGATTTCGACTGGCGCCTCGCCTGCCCGGAACGCGGCCACGCCGCGGGTTTCCGGCGCATCGGCATCGGCGCGCTCTTCGGTCTGTGGGACTGGCGGGAGGAGGCCATCGCTCTCGCCGCGCACCTCGACCACCTGCAACGCGTCTGCTGGCGCTCGCACCTCACGGTCAGCATGCCCCGCATGCGGCCGGCCGCGGGCGGGTTCCAGCCATCGCACCCGCTCGCCGACCGCGAGTTCGTGCAGATGCTCTGCGCATTCCGCCTTCACTTTCCCCGCACCGGCATCGTGCTCAGCACGCGCGAACCGGCCTCCTTGCGCGACGCGGTGGCGCCACTCGGGGTCACCCTCATGAGCGCAGGGAGCCACACCGAACCCGGCGGCTACACCGGCCTCGGGCGCGAGGCCCTCCACCTCACCGTGCGCGGACGCGCCGTGGCGTGCGATACGCCGGACGACGCCCTGGCCACGGAACAGTTCGCCACCTCGGACCAGCGGAGCCCGCGTGAGGTTGCCGACCGCCTGCGCGAGCTCGGACTCGACCCCGTGTGGAAGGACTGGGACCGCGCCATTCTCGGGC
Source organism: uncultured Chthoniobacter sp. (assembly GCA_964609925.1). Lineage (GTDB taxonomy): Bacteria > Verrucomicrobiota > Verrucomicrobiia > Chthoniobacterales > JACTMZ01 > JACTMZ01. The sequence continues at coordinate 24,931 of CAZSUJ010000007.1, forward strand.
AATGAAACTCGTCCTCAACGGCAGCGAACGCGAGGTCCGGGCGGTGCAGGTGGAGGATCTCGTGGCCGAACTCGGCTTGCCGCTCGGCGCGGCTTTGGTCGAACTCAACGGCACCGCTCTTCTCCGAACCGAATGGCCCGGGACACAGCTGAACGATGGCGACCGGGTGGAAATCATCCGGATGGTGGCGGGCGGCTGAATGCCGCGAGGCGAGTCAGACCGAGCGCTCGACGACCACCTCGCCGCCCTCGATGCGGAGCACGACGACCGGCGTCCCCGGCGGCAGGAACTCACCATCAGACCGAGCGTTGAAGACCTCGCCGTGGAATTCCGCGCGTCCCACCGGCCGCAGCATCGAGATGGCCCTTCCGCGATCCCCGGCCGCCAAAGGAGCGGACGCCGCACCGGGTTGGTCCATCGTGAGCGAGTCGCCCCCCACCTGCGTCGTGGTCAGAACGAGCCTCCGCAGCACGGGCAGTTGCGGGAAGAAGCGGGCCAGAAGCAGAATGACCGCGACCGAGAGTCCGATGGCCGCGCCGAGGTTGGCCAGCGGGAGCAAAAAAACATCGAACTCCGGCCACTCGGGGGCGTTCGGATAGTAGTCCACCATGGCCCATAGCAGTGAGCCCACCATGAGCAGGACACCGGTGAGCGCGAGCACGATGATGCCCGGGATGAAGATCACCTCCAGCAGCACGAGAACCGCGCCGAGGACGAAGAACGCCACCACCTCCATCCCGGTCAGCCCCGCGATGTAGTGACCGGCGAAGAAGAGCAGGAAGCACACCGCCGCGATGAAGCCCGGCACGCCGAACCCCGGTGACTTGAACTCGATCCAAGTCCCCACGATCCCCCCAAGCAGGAAGAGCGGTGCGAGCGTCGTGATGATGAGCGCGAGGCGCTCGAAGCCGCTCGGCTCCGCCTCGACCACGGGGCCCTTGAGGCCCGCGTCGCGCACGAGCGCGGCCACGGAGGGTGCGATTCCGGCCGCGAGCAACGGCTTGCCCTTGATCTTCTCCGCCGCCTCTTGCGCGCTCAGCGTGAGCAATTCGCCCTTCTCGTCGATCACGCGATCGCCCACCTTGACCTCCTTGTCGCCGTTGATGAACGCCTCCGCGATCTCCGGATTGTGCCCGTTGCGTTCGGCCGCGCTGCGGAAGTAGCCGGAGTAGTAGGACACAATCTTGGCGTTGAGCGCCTCGGGGATGTCCTGACCGCCACCCATGACGGGAGCGGCCGCGCCGATCGCGCTCACGGGCGCCATCCAGATTTGCTTCGTCCCGAGTGCAATGAGCGCGCCAGCCGAGCCGGCGTTGGGATTCACGTAGGTGAAGGTCGGAGCCTCGACTTTCAGCAAAGCCTGCAGGATGTCCACGCCGGCGCCGAGTTCCCCGCCGGGCGTGTCCATGTCGAGGATGAACGCGGAGGCGCCGGCCGCCTCGCCCATCTTGATGATGCGGCGCAGGAAAAAGAACTGCGCCTTCGAGACCTCCCCCTTCAGCGGAATGACCACGACCGCTCCCTCGGGGACGCTCCCGCCGAGCGGCGTGACCGTCGGCAGCGGGGCCTGCTGGGTCGTCTGGGCCATAGCGGGTGCGATGAGGGCGAGGAGCAGGGCGAGCCGGACGATTCGTTTCACAGGCGGCCAATGTTCCCCGCCCCCGCGGGCCCCTCAAGCGCTTTCTGATTCTGCACTGCGGCGCTGCACCGCGTTTGCCATGCGGGTTAGCATGCCTGTCCCCAATGCCGCGCATCTCCGAGGAAACCATCGAACGCGTCTCCGCCGCGACCGACATCGTCGAGGTCATCGGCTCGTATTTCCCGCTCAAGCGCGCCGGCACCAGCTTCCGCGCCCTCTGCCCGTTCCACCGCGAGAAGAGCCCCTCGTTCCACGTCAGCCCGCAGAAGCAGGCCTACTATTGCTTCGGCTGCGGCGCGGGCGGCAGCGTGTTCAAGTTCGTCATGGAATACGAACGCATCGACTTCGCGACCGCCGTGCAACGCCTCGCCCAGCGCGCCGGCGTGACCATCGTCGAGGTCAACGACTCGCCCGGGGAGGGAAAGCGCCGCGAGCAGCGGCAACGGTTGCTCGACCTCCACAGGATCGCCGCCGAGTGGTTCGCCCACAACCTCCTGCGCACCCAGTCCGGGCAGGCCGCGCGCGATTACCTCAAGTCCCGCGAACTCACCGCCGAGGTCGCCAAGAACTGGCAACTCGGCTACGCCCCCGACAGCCGGGACGCCCTCCTCCGCCACGCCCGCGAAGCGGGATTCCGCGATGACGACCTGCGGGCGAGCGGGCTTTTCGTCGGGGGCGAGGACGGCCCCCTCGCCTCGCGTTTCCGCCACCGCCTGATGTTCCCGATCTGCAACGACTACGGCGAAGTCATCGCATTCAGCGGCCGCGTGCTCCCGCCTTCGGAGGATCCGGCGAAATACGTGAATTCGCCCGAGACCCCGCTCTTCACCAAGGGCCGCGCCCTCTTCGGTCTGCACAAGGCTCGCCGTCCGCTGGCCGATGCGGGCACCGCCATCGTCTGCGAGGGACAACTCGACCTCATCCGCGTCTTCGAGAGTGGCTTCGGCAACGTCGTCGCACCGCAAGGCACCGCCTTCACCGCCCCGCAGGCCCGCCTCCTGCGGCGCTATGCCGAGACGGCCATCCTTTGCTTCGACTCGGACCGCGCGGGCCGCACCGCCGTCGAACGCTCCCTCCCCATCCTGCTGGCCTCCGGATTCGGCGTCCGCGTGGCCGCCCTTCCGCCCGGCGAGGACCCCGACTCGCTCATCCGCCAGCGCGGCCCGGACGCCTTCCGCGCCATCATAGAAGCCGCGCCGAACTACTTCGACTTCGCGGTGGCCGAGGCCCGCCAGTCCGGGGTGCTCGACGACGCCTCGGCCAAAGCCGCCCTCGTCCGCAAACTCGCCGGCTTTGCCGCATCGCTGCCCGATTCCGTGGCGCGGGAATCCGTGGCTCGGCAGATCAGCCCACCACTAGGCATGTCGGTGCAAGCGGTTCTCGAGGCGATGGCCCAACGCCCTGCACAATTCGAAAGCGACGACGAATCTCAACCCGGCGCAGAGCCAGAAAGGATCGATTCTGTGGTGCAGATCCTAACTCACGCAGCACTCTCGAGCGTCGAAGCACGCGACGTGCTCAAGAAGATGAACACTATCGAAGCGCTGGGACCGCGGCCAGGACTCGAGCTTCTCAAGACAACAACGCAAGCCACGTTCGATCCTTCCGACGAGAACGCTGTCCGCCGTTTCGTCGAGTCGCTTCCCAGCGACGGACAAGCCCTTGTGACCCGACTTCTCATCGGCCACCCTTCGGGTGATCCTGTGAAGATAGTTCGAGAGACAACAGTTTGGCTCCGTCGCCAACCTCTTGAGGCCCGCAGAGCCGTAGTCAAAGCGCGCCTTGAACAATCCGGGCTCTCACCAGACGAGGTCGCCCGCCTTCAGGCCGAGGTTATTGACATCACGAGGGAATTGCAGGAAGTTATCCGGCTGGTTTGACCGCCTGCCATCACTGACCGCGGACGGGCGCTCGCCCGAACCTCAGTGAACGGCGGACCGAGCCGGCCGAACCAACTGTCCATGGCCACCAAAACAAGCAAGAAGCCCGCCAAGAAAAACCCGACCGCCCGCGCGAAGACCACCGCCAAGCCGTCCAAACCCGCCGCGAAAGGCAAGACGACCCGCAAGGCCGCGCCAACTAAGGCTGCAGCGGCCAAGCCGCCCGCAAAACCCGCGCCCAAGACGGCGGCTCCGAAGGCCGCTAAAGGCAAGCCGGAGGCGAAATCGCGGAAGGCATCTGAAGCTTCTGCCGGACGCAACGGCTCGAACGGCCTCCACCACCTCGAGGAGCCCGTCGCCAAGGACACGGACCAGTTCATCGCGGAGAAGACCCGCGAACTCATCAAGCTTTCCAAAGACCAGGGCTACCTCACGTTCGACGACCTCGAGGAGAACCTTCCCACCGCCGTCCACGACCCGGACGTCATCGACAAGATCATCACCCGACTCCGCGAGGTCGAGATCGAGCTCATTGAGCAGAGCGACATCGACACCGACAAGGCCCCGCGCAAGGAGGAGGAGAAGGCTGACAAGGACGACAAGGCCGACGGACGTCTCGACATCCTCGACGACCCCGTCCGCATGTATCTCAAGCAGATGGGCCAGGTCCCGCTGCTGACCCGCGAGCAGGAAGTCGAGATTTCCAAACGCATCGAGGATGCCGAGATGCAGGTGCAGGACATCGTTTACCGCATGGGCTTCGTCGCCCGCGCCCACCTCGACCTCGCCCAGAAACTCCTCGACCAGCGCGAGCGGTTCGACCGCGTCATCATGGACAAGAAGATCGAGAGCCGTGAGCGCTACATGAAAGCCCTCCCGCGGCTCTGCGCCACCATCAAGACGCAGGCGCAGAAGATCGACCGGGCCTTCGCCCAGTTCGCCCGCCTCAAGAAACCCTCGCCCGCCCAGCTCAAGAGCTTCGAGAAGTCCCTCGCCGGCATCCGCGCGCACTACCCGAAATTCTTCTACAAGCAGAAGATCACGGACGATTTCGTGCAGGCCGCCGAGGACACCCACAAGACCCTCCTGCAACTCACCGGCGAGCATTCCCGCCAAGCCTCGCGCGCCAAGCGCAGCGCCGAGTCGGCCAAGAAGGCCCGCGACCTCGAGACCCGCATCCGCGAATTGAGCCATCGCGCCTGGATGACACCCGACGTCTTCAAGCAATCCTACACGGACCTTCGCCGCTGGCACCGCGCCGCGCACCAGGCCAAGACCGAGATGGTCGAGGCCAACCTGCGCCTCGTCATCTCCATCGCCAAGAAATACACCAACCGCGGCCTCTCCTTCCTCGACCTCATCCAGGAGGGCAACATGGGCCTCATGAAGGCGGTCGAGAAATTCGAATACCGCCGCGGCTACAAGTTCTCTACCTACGCCACGTGGTGGATCCGTCAGGCCATCACCCGCTCGATCGCCGACCAGGCGCGCACCATCCGCATCCCGGTGCACATGATCGAGACGATCAACAAGCTCATCCGCGTGCAGAAGCAACTCGTGCAGGAATACGGACGCGAGCCGTCCCCCGACGAGATCGCCGACGAGATCCAGCTCCCCGTGGAGCGTGTCCGGGCCGTGCTCAAGATGGCGCAGACGCCGATCTCCCTGCAGATGCCCGTGGGCGACAGCGACGACACCAGCTTCGGCGACTTCATCGAGGACAAGTCCGCGGAAAACCCCGCCGACAGCGCCGCCATCATCCTGCTCAAGGACAAGATCAAGGATGTTCTCGAAACCCTGACCGACCGCGAACGCTCCGTGCTGGAGCAGCGCTTCGGGCTGGTGGACGGCTACCCGCGCACGCTCGAGGAGGTCGGCCGCCAGTTCAAGGTCACCCGCGAACGCATCCGGCAGATCGAGGCCAAGGCCTTGCGCAAGATGCGACACCCCACCCGCTTGCGTCAGCTCGAAGGCTATCTCGAACCGCGCGATCTCTAAGCGCAACCATCGCGGCGAACCGGGGTTCAATTTGGAGATGAACGACGACCGGAAACTTTGGGACCTGCTCGGGGCGTCCACCCGCCCGGCCGCCCCGCCCTTCTTCGCGTCCAAGGTCCTACGCTCCATCCGGGCCGGCGAGGACCGAAGCCCCGCTTGGCTCAGCCCGCTCCTGCGCTGGCTCGCGCCCGCCAGCGTCGCCGCACTCTTCGCCGCTGCCGTCATCTCCCAACCCGGCCGGGACAACGCGCAAATCGCGTCAGCCTCCACCGAGTTCACCACCCTCGACTTGGTCGAGATCGTCAGCCCTCAGGACTACGAAGTCCTGACCACCGCCGGCTACCCCTTCAACAACGGCTTCCTCGCCGCGGGTCTCTGACGCCCCCGGAACCGGAGAGCATCACATTGAATAGGCCACCGGTGGCCTGGTGCAAGCCCATGTCCCGCGCCGCGCTCCGCGCTTGACCTCCTCGTGGTCATCATCGGCACAGGAATCGAACGGCGTCGGCGTCATCCAAAGTTCGCCCCATTGTTTGGACTTTCACTAGGACCACGGCTGAAATTCAAGCCGGTTGGGGAGAGATAACGGGCTGAGCTTGAGGAGAGAGCGGGTGACGAGACTCGAACTCGCGACATCTTCCTTGGCAAGGAAGTGCTCTACCAACTGAGCTACACCCGCGAAGCGAGGTGGCAGTATGTTCAGATGGCGGACAATGTCAACCCCGCCCGGAGCCGCAACCCGACACATCCACGTCCCGCACGGCGGACGAGCCGGCACGGGGCTGCGTGCATGGAGCATGCCTAATCGCCTTCTTTCCCTGCAATAGGAAGGGCACTACCATGCCAGCGGCATGTCGAACCCAGGCACCGCGCAGCCCCGGCGCACCATCGTGCTTTTCGGCGTCCCCTTCCATGACATCGACATGGCCGGCACCCTCGTCTGGATCGAGGAGCGCATCGCCGAACGCAAACCCACCTACATCGTCACGGCCAATCTCGACTTCGCCGCGCAGGCCAGCCGCGACGTTGAACTCCAACGCATTCTCGTGGAGGCCGGGCTCGTGGTCTGCGACGGCACCCCGCTCGTCTGGGCCTCGCGGTTGGCCGGCCACCCGCTCCGCGAACGCGTGGCCGGCGCCGACCTCGTGCCGCGTCTCGCCACCGTGGCGGAGAAAAAGGGCTACCGCATCTTCCTGCTCGGCGGTGCTCCGGACGTCCTCGCGCGTGCCGCCTCGAACCTCATGGCGAAACATCCGGACCTGCCGCCCGTGGCTTGTTATTCGCCACCTTTCGCCCCGCTGCACGAATTGGACAACGCGGCCATCGTGGAACGACTCGAGCAGGCCAAGCCGGACATCCTCCTCGTCGCTTTCGGCTGCCCCAAGCAGGAGAAGTGGATCCTCATGCACTACCGCCGCCTGGGCATCCCATGCTGCATCGGCGTGGGGGCAACGGTTGACTTCCTCGCCGGGGAGGTTTCGCGCGCCCCGGGTCTCGTCGGAAAGCTCGGTCTGGAATGGGTCTACCGACTGCTCCAGGAACCCCGGCGCTTGGCCGGCCGCTACGCCCACGACATCCGCTTTCTCCTCACGCAGATCGTGCGCGAGCGCCTGACCGGGCGGACATCCGCCGGAACGGCCCCTGCCCTGACACTTCCTGCGCATCCGCACGGGATCGAGGTGCTGCGGTGGAGGGGATTGCTGGGAGAAACCAACAGCAGCGCCCTGCCGCAACCGGCGTTGCGAATGCCCTTCATCATCGACCTCTCGGGGATCACGCAGGTGGACAGCAGCGGGCTCGGTCTGCTCGCGGACGTGATCCGCAGGGCTTGGCAGTCCGAGGTCGGCGCTTGCTTCCTGGGTGCCTCCCCCGCTCTCCTCGCCCGCCTGCGCGCGGCCAAGCTCGACCGCCTGCTCCCACTCGAGGACACGCCGGAACGTGCGGTTGATCGTGTGCGGCGCGAGGCCGCGGCCCTGCGCATGGTGCCGCCGGCCACCGAGGAAGGGCGTCTCCTCCTTTTCCAGATGCCCCCACGCCTCACCGCGGAGAATGCCGCCGACTGCTTCACGGCGGTTCGCGACGGCTGGGAATCCCGCAGCCGCATGCGCGTGCTCGTGCTCGATCTCGAGGACACGACATTCATCGACTCGTCGGGCCTCGGCGTCCTCCTCAAACTGCACGGCCTCGTGGCCGGCCGCAGCGGGGCCTCGATGCGGCTCACCCACCCGCACCCGAACGTGGTGAACGTGATACGTCTCGCCAAGGTCGGGGAACTCCTGCTGCCCGCATGAAAGTCGGCCTCTCTGCCACGGTCATCCAGCGCGGCAAGTCCGGCGTCGCGACCTATGTCTCCGGCCTCCTCCGCGGCATGGCCGCCCGCAACTGGCCCGTCCGACTGGTCATCTTCGGCCTCGAGGGCGACCGGGCGTGGTTCGAACCGTGGCTCGACGCGTGCGAGTGGGTATCCGTGCCGGAGGCCTGCCGGTCGGCCCCTCGGGACATCGCGTGGCACCAGACCGTGCTCCCGAGGCTCCTGCGCCGCAACGGGTGCGATGCCGTCCACATCCCCAGCTACCGCCGCATCCTCGCCGCCCCGGGACTGCCGCAGATAGCAACAATCCACGACCTAGCCCCGTTCCGCCTGTCCGGAAAATACGACGCCCTGCGAATGTTTTACGGGCGCCACGTCGTCAAGCACCTGGCCCGCCGCGTGGACCAGATCATCACCGTGAGCGGGGCCACGGCATCAGACGTCGACGAGTTCTTCCGCGTCCCGCCGGGCAGAGTCACCGTGGTCTACAACGGCATCGACCACGAGCGGTTCCGTCCGATGGAGCCGTCGGAAGCGCGGGCAAAACTCCCGGCCACGGCCAACTGGGACGCGGATTGGTGGATCTACGTCGCTCGCCTCGAGCACCCCGCGAAGAACCACCTGCGGCTGCTCGAGGCCTTCGAGGCCTTCTGCCGTGAGGAACCCGCTTCCCGCCAGCGACTCGTGCTTGCGGGGGCCGACTGGCACGGCGCCGACGTGATCCACCGCGCCATCGCGGCCTCCCCCGTGCGAGACCGCATCCACTGCGCCGGCTTCGTTCCCGAGAGCGACCTTCCCGCCTGGTATGCCGGCGCAGCTGCCCTCGTTTTCCCCTCGCTTTTCGAGGGGTTCGGCCTGCCCCCGATCGAGGCCATGGCCTGCGGTTGTCCCGTCCTCTGCTCGGACCGCGGCTCCCTGCCCGAGGTGGCGGGTGGAGCGGCCCGGATGTTCGACCCGGCTGACACGGCCGCGATCACGCGAGCCATGCACGAGATCCAACGCGACCCCAGCGCGCGGCGCAGTTTGCGCGAACGGGGCCTCGCTCGCGCGGCGGAATTCCGCTGGGACCGGTGCGCAGACGAAACAATTTCCCTCTACCGGCGGGCCGCGGGAGGCTAATTTGGAACATCGTAACCCATCCCCATGCTCCACCCTCCGGTGAACGCGTGAACTCACACCTCGAACATTTCGGCCTGCGGGAGAACCCCTTCGAGATCGTGACCGATCCGCGCCTCTTCTATGCCAGCCGCGAACACCGCGAAGCGATGGCCCGCCTCGCTTATCTCGTCGACCAGCAGTCGATGTATTTCGGCATGCTGACCGGCGAGATCGGATCCGGGAAATCCATCACCCGCAAGGTCTTCACCGCGAAAATCGACTGGCAGCAGCACTACGTGGTGGAGCTGGAAAACTCGGGGTTCACTTTCGAGGAGCTGATGACTCAGGTGCTGGTCAAATCGGGCCAGAACCGCCGCGACATCGGCACCAACGGCGGCGCCGCGCGCCTCTTCGGCCTCCTCACCTCGCTGGCCACCGAGCTGCGGCGCCAACAGGGACGCCAGTTGGTCATCGTGCTCGACGAGGCGCAGGACCTCGACCCGGACGCTCTCCGCCAACTCAAACGCCTCTCGAACCTCAACGGTGAAATCGACGGCCGCATCACCGTGGTCCTAATCGGCCAACCCGAGTTGCGGCAAAACGTGGCGGAATTGCCGCCGCTCGACCAGCGCATCAGCCTGCGCTTTCACCTCCCGAATCTCGCAGCAGACGAAGCATCCGCCTACCTGCGCCACCGCCTCGAGGTGGCCGGACGGACCGATGGCGCGCTTTTCGACGAGGACGCGGTCGGGCTGATCTACCGCGTGACCCGAGGGGTGCCCCGCGAGATCAACCGCCTCGCCAAACTGTCGCTCGAGGCCGCCGCCGCCCGCCGTGCCCCGGGCGTCGACCGCGGGCAGGTCGAGACAATCGTCGAGGACCTGCGGCGGCACCAGAGCCTGCCAGCCGCATTCGCCGGACCACCGTGAAGGAACCGCCTCCACTCCGCCTGAGCGACTGGTCGGACACCCCGGCCAGCGGTCCGGGCACACCCCAACCACCCCCGTCGCTCCCCTCGGATCCCCCTGCATCCGAGACGGCACCTCCGCGGCTCGACCCGACCGGGGCCGCGGCCGCCAATCCCGCGCAGGACAACCTCCCGGCGCCCCTCCTCGGCGGCGGCGGCCAACCCTTCCCCCACTCCCCCACAATCTTCCGGGGTTTCGACCTGCTTCGCATCCCCGGCGGGATCCTCCGCAGATGGCGCATTCCTGCGACGCTCGCCATCATCGGCGCCATCCTCGGCGCAGCAGCCGGTGCCTTGCTCCTGCCCGTGAAATCGACGGTCTCCGTCCGCCTGATGGCCCGCGACCCCCAGACGTTCGCGAGCAGCACAACGTCCTACCTTCCCTCGAAGCCGCAGGGCGCCACGCTGCTCGGCGCACTGGCCTCCCCGCAGGTCGCCCGCGAGGTGGCCGCCAAGCTCGGCGACGTCCGCGCCGACCAACTGCTGGACATGATCAGCGTCTCAGAGGTGCGCAAGACCGACTTCGTGGACATCGTCGTGGTGGCGCCCTACGACGCCGAACGGACTGCGCAACTCGCGCAACTCTGGGGCGAGGAAGCCCTCCGCTTCACGCGGGGGCTGCAGGCCGACGAAATCAGGGAAACCAAAGCCTACCTCGAAGAGCAACTCAACGGCATGAACAGCGACCTCGCCGCCCTCAACCGCGAGATCACCGCCCTGCGCGAGGAGGCCGGCGTAGTTGACGTGCCGCGCGAAATCGAGTCGGCGCTCAATACCATAAGCGACCTCCAACTCCGGCAGGAAACCGTGGCCACCGATCTCGAGGCAACCGAACGTCAGCTGGTCTCCCTGCGCCAGGAAATCCGCAAGCACGGCCCGGGGCTCGAGCAGTTGCGCGCGGAGGAGGAGAAGCTCGCGCAGATGGCCGAATACTACACCGAGCAGAACCCGATCTTCCAGGAGACCAAGGAGCGGCTGGACAAGCTGCGTGCCAAGATGGACGCGGACATGAACTCACCCGAGGCGCCGCTGTCCGGCTTCACCGGCACCGAGGTCGGCAACGCACTCTACCTCCAGATCATCGAGGCCGAGGGCAAGCGCGACAGCCTCGTGCTGCAGCGGGACCAGTTGTCGAAACTGGTCGAGTCAGCCCGGCAGAAGCTGAAAGAACTCCCGCAGATGCAGCTCGCGGCCGCCCCGTTGCTCGAGCGTGCCCAGTCGATGAGCATCGCCCGCGACGCCCTGCTCAAGCGCCTGCAGGAGGTCACGGTCTTCGCCGAGGTCTCCCCCGGCTACTACCGCCTCTTCAAGGTCCCCACCGCGCGCGACGTCTACGCCGGCTCCCGCATGAAACGTGTTGCGACAGGCGGCGCGGCCGGCGCGTTCGTCTTCCTCTTCCTCGGCCTGCTGGTGTGCGCCGGGAGGGAGTTCATGGATCCGACCGTCCGCACGCCCGCCGAAGCGGAAGCCGCCCTCGGCGCGCGCGGGCTCGCCCGCATCCCGGCGCCTTTCGAAAAGACCCGCGAATCCGTGCTGGCGCAACGGCAGCAGCTGTGGGCTGCGTCCATCGGCGCACTCTCCGCAGGACGCGTCCGCGCGTTCTGGACTCCGGTGCCGACGCCGGGGGCCGACTCTTTCTGGCAGGCTTTGCTCGAGGCCGGGCGCGGCATGGGCATCGGCATCCTCGTCGTTGACCTGTCGCGTCAACTCGAGGCGGCGCTCTCCGAACTTCCACGCGTCGCCATGTCCGAGCTTTCCTCCTCCGCCGCCCCGCCCGACCACGCCGCGCTGTTGCCGATGCCCGCGCTGCCCGCCGGGGCCAAGGCACGCGAGATGGCGGAAACGCTCAAGGCCGCAGGACGGCACCACCCCGAGGTCTGGGTCGTGGCGACCGGACCGCTCCACGAATCGATGGCGCGCCTGCTGCGCGAGTTTCCGGAACCAGTCGTGCTCTGTGCGCTCGGGCAGGCGGACCGTGATTTCTGGAAGACGCAACGGGCTCTCCTCGGCGAGCACCGGCCGCTGAAAGGAGTTGTTTCGATTGGCTGAACAGGCTCCGCCCTCCGCGCTGGCAGCGCTGGCCGCAGTGGCCCTGTTCTGCACCGCCGCAACCGGCCCCGCGCGGGCGCAGGAAGCTGCCTCGACCAACGCCGCCGCCCCGGCCGCCTACGGCGAGGAACCTTACCGACTCGGCGCCGGCGATGTCCTGTCGATCCAACTCTACGGGATGCCGGAAACGCTGCGACCCGAGGTCACCGTCGCGCCGGACGGCACCATCTCGTATCTCTCCGCGATCGGGCTCGACGTCCGAGGACGAACCATCACCGAGACTCGACGGCGGCTCGAGGAGAGCCTCCTTGCGCACTACCGGAAGCCACAAGTGATCATCTCGCCAGTCGGACTGGTCAGCAAAAGCTACACCGTCATGGGAATGGTCAAGCGCACCGGCATCTTCCCGATGTCCCAACCCATCACGCTCATCGAAGCGCTGTCGCGCGCCGGCGGCACCGTGTCCGGGCTGTTCGACCGGCGCTACGTCGACCTGGCCGATCTCCAGCGCAGCTTCCTTCTGCGCGGTGGAAAGCGCATGCCGGTCAACTTCTACAAACTCATGATCGAAGGCGACATGTCGCACAACATCGCGCTCGAGCCGGGCGACTACATCCAGATCGCGTCCGCCCTGGCCAACGACTACTACGTCCTCGGCGCGGTGAAGAAACCCGGCCGCGAGGGCTTCACCGAGGGCGCCTCGGTGATGTCCGCCATCGCCAAGCGCCTCGGCTTCGAGGACACCTCCTACCGCGAGCATGTCCTCGTCGTGCGCGGGAGCATGCAGGCGCCGGAGACTTTCGTCATCAACACGGACGCCATCCTCAAGGGCAGCCGCCCCGACTTCCTGCTCCAGCCCAAGGACATCGTCTACGTGAGCAACCGGCCGTGGCAAAAGGTCGAGGACGTCCTCGACAATGCGGTGAGCAGCTTCGTCGAGGCATCCACCGCGGTGTGGACCGGCGCCAACGTCCCGGTCATTTTCCGCGACGCCATCCTCCCAACCACCATCTACAATACGAACGATTACTGATCGTGCGCACACGCCCCGCCCTCCTGCTGCCCGCGCTCCTGACCGCGGCGATCCTCGCCGCGCCGGGGTGCATCCTTGGGCCGAAGAGCTCGGTCCGCTTCGACCCGCGCCAGGAAAAGCTCGACCCCGCCGAGACCGTGGAGATCGACCGTCGCGGGCCGCTGCCCGCTGACCTGCGGCGCCCAGACGGAGCCTACCTCCTCGGCCCCGGGGACGAAATCGTCGTCTACCGCCTCAACGCGAGGCCCGACGATCCGAACGGCAGCCTCAAGACGTTCGTCATGCCCGACGGCATGGTCTACTACGACCTGGCCCCGCCCGTGCAGGCGCGGGGCAAGACGGTGGCCGACCTCGCCGCGGCTCTCACCGAGGCCCTGCGCCCATTCTACCGCCAACCCGAAGTCTCCGTCGCCCTGCACGCCGCGAAGAGCCGGCGCTACTCGGTGCTCGGCAAGGTCTACACTCCGGACGTCTACGCACTGGACCAACCAACAACGCTGCTCGACGCGATCGCCCGCGCCGGCGGGCTCGAGTTGGCTGGCGGCACCGGCACGACCGAGGAACTGGCTGACCTCTCGCGCAGCATCCTCGTCCGCGACGGCAAGATCCTGCCCATCGACTTCGAGGCCCTCGTGCGCGGGGGCGACGTCCGTTACAACGTCTACGTCAAGGATCAGGATGTGATCTTCCTGCCTCCGAAGAGCACGAAGGAGATCCTCGTCCTCGGCCACGTCGGCACACCCAAGGCCACCGGCTGGCGCGAGGGCATGGGCTTGGTCGGCGCGATCGCCGAGGCCCGCGGCACCAAGCCCGGCGCCTACGTGCAACGCGTGCTCCTTGTCCGCGACAGCTTCACCCGCCCGCGCGTCGCCGTGCTCAACCTCGACTCGATCTCGAAGGGCAAGCAGTCCGACGTCGCCGTCCTGCCGGGCGACATCATCTGGGTGCCCCGCGGCCCGTGGGAACGCATCGAGCGCTACATCGATTTGGTCATAGGCACGGCGGCCAACACGTTCGCGGCCAACGAGGGCGTCCGCCTCGCCACCGGCGACCAGTCAGCCGCCGTCAGCGTCCAGATCCCGATCACCGGAGGCTCCGGCGCCACCCAAGTCCCGACCGTGATCGAAGCCGTGCCCTGAGCCGTGGCCGAGTTCAAATACCTCATTTTCTTCGTGGCGCTGGTCATCGGCGTCCCCCTCGGCGTCGTCCTCGCCTCCCGCTACCCGCTCCTCGAGAAAGCCGTCCTCTTCCTCATCGTGGCCAGCACGGTCCTGCCCGACGCGACCTCGATCAATTTCATGTCGCGCGAGTTCTACTTCGCCCTGACCAAGGGCTTCGAGATCAGCCTCGGCGACCTCGGCGCGCTCGTCCTCATCGGTGTGATGCTGCGACAGCGCAGGGACTACGGCGCTCCGGGATGGCCGCCGATGTCCGTCCTCTTCCTCCTCGTCATCCTCTCCGGCCTCGCCTCCTGGACCACCGCGCCGTCCGGCATCGTCGTCCCCGCGGCCGCGCAGGAACACCCGTTCTTCCTGCCCTACGAGGTCTTCGAGACGGGCGCTTACCCTCTCTTCGAAGTCAGCAAGTGGATCCGCGGCTTCCTCCTCTTCCTCGTCATCTACTACTACCTGCGCAAGCCGGCGAATCTTGACACCGTCATACTCGCCGTCTGCCTGTGCACGATCTGGCTCGGGGTGTCCGTCCTGACCGACCGCTACATCCACCACATCCACCGGGTAAAGGGCACGCTGCCGCATCCGAACTCGCTCGCCACTTACATGGCCATGTGCGGGACATTCCTGTTCTCGATCCTCCTGGCCGAGCGCCGCTGGTCCCGCGTCGCCCTCCTCGCCGCGGGCGTCGCCCTTGCCGGCATCAGCGTCGTCATGACGATCTCCCGTGGAGGACTCGCCGCACTGGTCGTCGGACTCGTGCTCGCGGTCCTGATTCTCGGGTGGCGCAATCTTTCGGTGAAGAATGGCGTGATCATCGCCCTCGGTGCCCTCGCTGGCCTGATCGTCCTTGCAGCCGCAGCCGACACCCTTCTCGGGAGGTTCGTCGGCGAGCAGGACGCCGGGGACGACCTCGAATACCGCATGTATTACAACAACCAGGCCAAGCTGATGGCCGCCGACCGGCTTTTCGGCGTGGGCCTCGGCAACTTCTCGGCGTTCTCGTGGGACCGTTACGCGGAGATGGTCAATCCCGACAATCCGCCCGGCACGCCGGCCCACAACATCTGGTTCCTCACACTCGGCGAGGCCGGCTACCCCGGGTTGCTCGTCTTCGCGGCGTTCTGGATCCGCTTCTTCGCCCTCGCCGCGCCCCTCGCACTGTGGCGCCTGCAGGGACTCGAATGCGCTGCTGCCACCGGCTCCCTCCTCCTCTGCCTCGTCTGCCACGTGCAGGCCATGGTCCAACTCTCCTTTCGCCAGACCCCGATTTTCTTCATGCTGATGATCGCTGTGGCCATTGTGGCAGCCCTCTCGCGCCGACCAGCCCCCAGTGGGGCATCCGCCCTCGTCTCCCGGACGGCATGAAAACGCCCGACACCTCTCCCGCAGCCGGCCTCTCCGCTCGCTCGATGCAGGCCGTCCCGTGGATCCTCGCCTCGAAGATACTCCTCTTCTTCGCCTACTTCGGCATCTCGATCCTGCTCGTGCGCGGACTCGGCAAGGAGCAATACGGAGTCTTCGCGCTCTGCAAGAACTTCGCCGACATCCTCGTCACCCTCTGCGGACTCGGCATGAACGCCGCCATCCTGCGCTTCGTGCCGGAGTTGGTCGTCAACCGCAACAAGGCCGGCCTCGTCCGCCTCCTCTGGAAATCGGCCGCCCTGCAGTTCGCCCTCACCGTCGCCGCCGTCGTCGTCATGACCCCGATGACGCCGCTCTTCGATCGCTGGTTCGACGCACAATTCGGTCCGCTCATCCTGCTCACCGCCATCTCGGTCGGCTTCATCCTCGCCAAGTCTTGGTATAACGACGTCCTGACCAGCCTCTTTCTCGGCAAGTGGGTCGCGGTCCTGTCCTTCGTCCAGGGCATCACTTGGGCCGTGCTCCTTTCGTGGCTCGTATGGGCCGCCGGAGCCACCGTGTTCTCGGTCATCGTGGTGGAACTGGTCTCCATCACCATCGCGGGCGCGCTCGCCCTCATTGTCTTTGTCCGCCACCTCCGCGGCCTGCGCTGGAAGTCGCCCCTCCAAGGCATCGGCCGCTCCCGCGTCCTCGAGATGGGCCTCGCCACCACGGGCGGCAACCTCGGACGTCTCCTCATGATGAAGTATTCCGAGACGTTCTTCCTCGGATTCTATTTCGGCCCGGCCGTCGTCGCCGTCTACGACCTCGGACTATCCTCGACCATGCTGGTCATCACGTTCATCCCGATGGCCCTGCAGACGATCTTCTCGAGCGGCATCGCCGAGGCCTACGTGAAGGACAACACCTGCCTCCCCGGCCTCGTCTCCTCGCTCTACAAGGTTCTCATCCTGCTCTCGCTCCCCGTGGCCGCGTTCGGCGTCTTCTTCGCGCCGTCCGCGGTGGTCCTGTTCTACGGCGAGTCCATGCGCGCCGCCGGTCCCGTAGCCTCCGCCTTCTGCATCCTCCACCTGCTGCCGCTGATCGCCATTCCGATGTCAATGGCCATCGGGGCCCTTGAAAAGGTGAAGGAATTCCTCCCCCTCCTCTACATCCGTGTCGCCGTCAACCTCGCCCTCGACTGGCTCCTCATCCCCCGTTTCGGAATCAACGGCGCCCTCGCCGCCGTCGCCCTCACCTTCATCCTTACTTTCCCCCTGCGCTTACGCTATGTGCGCTCCCTGCTCGGTGGCTTCCACTTCCCTGCCGGGTTCTTCCTGCGCTTCGCCCTCGCCTGCCCCCTCGTCGCCGCGGGCGTCTGGTGGCTCGTTCCCGCGGCCAACATCCCGCTCCTCTTCGCCGCTGCCGCGGTCTATTTTCTCATCATATTCGCGCTCATGCGCCTCACGCCGCTCATCACCCACCATGACCTCGCGGAGTTCCGCAAGATGAACTTTCCGAAACTCAACCGCTTCCTCGACCTCCTCACCGGGAAACCCGCATGAAGATCCTCCTCGGCGGCGTGCCCTTCGGCCGCAACAACATCGGTGACGAGGCGATCCTCGCCTCCGTCGTCCGCATTGTCCGCGACGCCGCCCCCGGCTCCGAACTCACCGTCAGCACCGACGATCCGGCCACTTCCGGACGCCTCGGCGTCGCGGTCTGCCCGCTCTTCGGCTTCGACGTCGTCCCCTATTCCGAGGAGGAGATGAAGCGCACCATGGCCGCCCACGACGTCTACATTTGGTCGGGCGCCACCGGGCTCTCGGACTACCCGGACCGCGCCTGCCAACTCCTCGCGGCTGCGCGCGAGTCCGGACGCCGTAGCATCATCTGGAACGTCGGAATGAACACCGAACTCAACCCCGCCAAATACAAACTGCAGGGCCGTCGCCTCGCCGCCGCGCGCTTGGCCGACCGCGCCACCGCGGGTCTGGCCGGAGTCCAGCGCCGCTGGGAGTCGGCCATGGAAGCTCAGGCCCGCGAATCCCTCCGCCGCGAAGTCTCCGCCTGCCGCCTTATCGTCACCCGCGACCCCGAGAGCGCGCGCGAACTCGAAGCCTGCGGCCTCCCGCCCGGCCGCGTGATCGTCGGCGCAGACTCCGCCCTCATCCAGGAGCAATCCGGCTGGCCGCCGTCGCCGCTCTCGCTAGACGACCTCGCCCGACTCGAAACCCCCGGTCGCCGGCGCGTCGGCCTCTGCGTCAGCGCCCAACGCAACATCACCCGCTGGCCCGAGTTGGTCGCCGCACTGGACCGCATCCTCGCCATCCCCGGCGTCGAAATCGTCGGACTCCCGATGAACCCCGTCACGGACCTCGAGCTTCTCCGCCGCCTTCACGCCGCCGTGCGCCACCCCGAGTCGTTTCAAGTCATCGCCGGCATCACCGAACCCGCCGACATCACAGCCCTCGCGGCGCGAATGGACCTCCTCATCAGCAGCCGTCTCCACCTCCTCATCCTCGGCTCGATCAACCACGTTCCCATGATCGGCATCAGCCGGGGATCCAAGGTGGACAACTTCCTCGCCCCGTTCGGACTCGCGGCCGTCGGCTCGGTGGAGAACTGCGATTTCGACGCGCTCGTGGCCGAGACATCCCGCCTGCTCGAAGCCCGCGAAGCATTCGCGGAAACAAGCCGCTCCGTCCGCTCCGCGCTCCTCCAACGCCTCGACCGCGCCCGCGAACTCCTCGCGCGCGAACTCTCCGCCGCATGACCGCGGACCCGCCTCCCTTCCGGCGCATCGTCCACGTGATGCGTCGCTTCGTCCCGGAAAAATGGGGCGGCACGGAGAGCGTCGTCTTCCACCTCGCCCGCGAGTTCCAGCGCCTCGGCATCGAGAGCCCTATCTACGCCAGCGCCATGTTTGCCCGCCCGGGGACGGAAACGTTTCGTGGCGTCGAGATCCGCCGCTTCCCCTACACGCTCCCTTGGTGGGGCCTTTCCGCCTCTGCGCGTCACGCGCTCGAGCTGAAGGGAGGCAGTCCCTTGTCCCTCCCGCTCCTGCGCGCCCTCTGGACCGACCGCCGCGCCGACCTCTTCCACGCCCACGTGGGCCACCGCCTCGGCGGCACAGTGCGCCGGGCCGCCCGCCACCTCGGGATACCCTACGCCGTTTCCATCCACGGCGGCCACCACACCCTCCCCGGCGAGCAGGCCGCGCAGATGCTGGCCCCAACCCGCGGGGCAATCGAGTGGGGCAAGGTTGCCGGATTGCTCCTCGGTGCACGCCGCACCCTCGATGATGCCGGCGCGATCTTCTGCGTCGGACGCGACGAAGGCGACGCCATGCGGCGCGCGCGTCCGAACCAAGCCGTCCACTACCAGCCCAATGGCGTCGATCTCCCCCTCTTCCGTGACGCGCGGCCCGACGACTTTCTCGACAAGTTTCCCAAGCTCCGCGGCCGCCGCATCATCCTCTGCGTCTCGCGCGTGGACCCGCAGAAGAACCAACTCATGCTCGTCCGCGCTTTCGCCCGCCTCGCGCCGAATCTGCCCGACCACCATCTCGTCCTCATCGGCGCCGAAGTCGTCGAGCAATACGGTCGGCGCCTGCGCGAGGAGATCGCTACCGCGCGCCTCGGCGATCGGGTCACTTGGATTCCCGGCCTCCCTCCGGGCGACCCCGCGTTGCCCGGCGCGTTCGCCGCCGCGGATGTATTCGCGCTCTCGAGCTGCCATGAGCCTTTCGGCATCGTCATCCTAGAAGCTTGGGCCGCCGGCCGGCCCGTCGTGGCGACCAATGTCGGCGGCATCCCCGGATTCACCACCGACGGCGAGAACATCCTCCTCGTGCCGGACGATGACAGCGAGGCTATGGCGGCCGCGATCACGCGCCTCGCCACCGAACCCGGCCTCGCCCCGCGCCTTGCCGCCGCCGGCAGCAGCCTCGCCGCTGCTAGCTACGACTGGCCCGCGGTCGCCCGCAACCTCCTCGCGCTCTATCCGCGCGCCACCACTTCACGATGAACTCCTCCCCCTCCATCGCCATCATCATGCGGGCCAAGAACGAGATGCCGCATGCCCGCCGCGCCCTCGCCGCGCTGCGCACCCAGACCCGCAAGGACTGGCGGCTCTACGCCATCGATTCCGGTTCAACCGACGGCACCCTCGAGGAGATCCGCGGTTTTCCCCCAGACGAACTCGTCCAGATCGCCCCGGCCGATTACGAACCGGGCCCGGTTCTCAACCGCATGGTCGGGATGACCTCCGAACCGCTCGTTGTCTTCCTCAACGCCGACGCCATCCCGCTCGACGACCGCTGGCTCGAGACCCTCGTCGCTCCGGTCGAGGCGGGCGAAGCCGAAGCCACCATGAGCGTCCAAGTCGCCCGCGATGACGCCGACTTCATCGTCGCCTACGACTACACCCGCGCCTACGACCCGCGCAACATCAAGGAGGAGAACGAGGATTTCTTCTCCGCCGTCGCCTGCTGCTTCCGTCGGACGCTCTGGGAGAAGCATCCGTTCAAGGACAAAGGCTACTCGGAAGACCTCGCGTGGGCCCGCCAATGCCGGCAGGACGGCGCCCGCTTCCGCCTCGTCACGGAATCCCGCGTCGAGCACTCGCACAACTTCACGATCGCCGGACTCCACAAGAAGCGCTACCGCCACGGCCGCGCTTATGTGGACATCTTCGGCGCTCGCCCCGCGCCGCTCAGCCAGACGGCCAAATGCGCACGCGAGATGGTCCGGGACTTCCTCCACGCGCTGCGACACGGACGGCCGGACACCATCCCATTCAACCTCGCGCACCGTTACACCATCCACCGCGCACTCTACCTCGGCATGCGCGACGAATGCCGGGAAAGGGGGATCCCGTGAAGACCCTCGGCCTTTTCGTCTTCATCGACGCCCTCGGCTGGGAGATCCTCCGGCGCCATCCGGAGTTTCTCTCTGACCTCGCTCCGGAGCGCCGCCCGCTCGAAACGATCCTCGGTTACTCGTCGGCCTGCGATCCCTCGATCATCTCCGGGCTCACCCCGGCGGAACACAAACTCTGGTCGTCCTACTACTACCTGCCGCAAGGCGACTCGCCTTTTGCGTGGACCAGGTGGCTCCGCTTCCTCCCTCGCGCCGTCACCAGCCGCGCGCGCGTCCGCTACCAACTGTCGAAGCTCGTGAAGAAGGTCTGCGGCATCCGCGGATACTTCATGCTCTACAACGTCCCCTTCGATCTACTCCCGCTCTTCCACTACGCGGAATGGAAGCGGATCTGGGAACCGGGCGGACTCCCCGAGGGGACCACGATTTTCGATCTCATGCTCGACGCCGGGATGAAATGGCATGTCCATGACAGCGGGAAGGACGACGAAGGCAAACTCGCCGACCTCCGCGCAGCGCTCGACGTCGGCGACGTCTCCCTCGCCTACATCTCCCTCGGGAAACTTGACGCCCTGATGCACGCGGAGGGAACGCAGACCGCCAAAGTCGGCGAACTCCTTGCATGGTATGGCCGACAGATCCGCGCCCTCGTCGAGACCGCCGGGCGGCAATACGACGACGTCCGCCTCCATGTTTTCACCGACCACGGGATGCACGACATCACCCGCGGGCATGACCTCGCGGCGGAAGTGGAGTCCCTTGGCCTGCGGTTCGGGAAAGATTACGTAGCGTTCTACGACTCCACCATGGGTCGCTTCTGGTGCCTGAACGCGCAGGCCCGCTCGAAGCTCGAGGGCCTGCTTGCCGGCCACGCGCACGGCCGCATCCTCCCCGACCTCGAACTCCGGGAGCTCGGCGTCTTTTTCCCGGACGCGCAATACGGCGACCTGATCTTCCTCATGAATTCCGGCATCCAGATCGCGCCGAGCTTCATGGGACGCAAGGCGATCAAGGGCATGCACGGTTTCCATCCCACTGACCCCGAATCGCGCGCCATGATCTGCAGCAACCGGCCATTGCCCCCGAGCTTGCAGCGCATCGAGCAAATCTTCGGCCTGATGTGCGATTGCACCGGCATCCAACCTCCGGCCGGCCGAGCCGTTCCCTGACATGCACGCTCCCGAGCCCATGCCCATGACCAGCACCGAAGCTCTCCTAACGCGGATGATGGGCGACGTGCAGATCTGCCGCGAGATCGTCGAGATCGGCCTGCGCGAAGCCCGCGAGAGTGCCGCGGTGGTGGAATCGCTGCGGACAACCGGCGAACTCGACACCACGCGGCGCGCCCTCCACTCGCTCCGCGGTTCGGCGGCGATCTTCGCCGCAGACTCGTTCGCAGAACTCCTGCGGAGCATGGAAGCGGACTGCCAAGAGGGGCGCATGGACACCGTCCTCGTCGCCCTCGACACCTTCTCCCGCGAAATGGCGCGCTACGAGAACAGCCTGACCACCCTCGCACGCGAGTTGGACGGAATGCCGTGATGCCCCGGTCCGGTCTCGCTATTCCACGACCTCGAAGTTCCGCACGGCGGCGAGACGACGCCCGTCGGGCCAGATGATTTCCGCCTCAAGGCGGCGCGGCCCCGGTTCACCAGCCTGGGCACGAAAAACCGGACCTACCACCGGTTCCTGACCGGCCAACTCCCACACCACGGTAGATCCGTCGGAGTCCAGCGGTGGCGGCAGATCCAAGCGCGCTTCGATGGTTCCGTCCGCCCGCACTTCCTCCGGCACACCGGCGATGACGGCCGCGGCCGGAACCCATTTCCTCGCCGCCTCGGTGCTCCGCGCCATGAGGAAGAGATGACCCGCGAGCAATCGCGCGCCCGTGGCCACGGTCCACTCCTCACGCACGTTGTAGGCATCCGTGCCGGAACGGTCGTAGAAGGCGAAGGTGTCGAGGGACGGCACGAACATCCGCCGCAGGCCGCTAGCCCCGTCGATCTGGTAGGGCTTCAGGTTGTGCGGGGTCGAGACGATGTTGCCGATCGGAATTCCCGGAACAGCGAGCCGACGGTCGTCGTTGAGAGAGATCCGGTTGACCGCCTGGCGCCGCCATACCGGACCGTCACCAGTGATGAAGGAGCGGTTCAAAGGGTTGCCGCCGGCCTCGTAGCCCGACCACCAAGCCAGCGCGTCGAGGACACGCCCGCGGAATGCTGTGTCTTCATCTAGCAGGAACGCGGTGATCACATCGACCGAGCTGTCCATCGCCCAGAACCACCCCGCCCGCTTTTGCCGCTTGCTGGAGAGCGAGAACGGCAGGCCGAAAGCGTTGGCGTCGGACAGCCGCAGCCACACATCAGCCGACTGTCGAAGCAGATCCCGCATCGCCCTCATGTAGGCCGGGTCGGCGGTCCCGGGTGGAAGCATCCCCGGCGCCTCCGCGAACGCATACACCCGCGCGGCCGAGCCGTAGGACTCGTAAAGCGGAAACCAACCCCACTTGCGGTCGCGTCCATCGAGCGGGTCCGGCCACCATGCCCGCAAGTCGTCCTCGAAAGCCTTGTCGCCCGTGGCGACGAACATCCCCGCAGCCGCGAAGCACAGCTCGTCGCGGTGGCCATCGAAGTTGCCGTAATGGCTGATGGCCTGATAGCTCCCGTCGAACCCGTGACGCGCCACGGCATTCCGTAGGAATGCGTAGCCGCGTCCCGCGGCCTCGAGGCACGCGGACGCCAATTCCGGATCCCACGCCCTCAACGCAGGCGACGCGGACAATTGCGCGAGCGCTCCAGTGCAGGCTGCGGTGGCCGCGGTGTTCTTCGGGAATACGACCTGCGGGTCGCCGTTCTGCGGCAGCACATCGTGTTCGTAGGGACGGTCGCGCGGATAGACCAGGAAGAAGAAACCGCCGTCTACATCCTGCATCTTGAGAAGGAACCTCGCCTCCCTCGCCGCGATTTGCAGCGCGTCCGAAACACCGTCGCCACTCTCGGGCAGCCCGAGGTTGTCGATGGCAGCCACGCCGGGAAAGTTGTCCACCGCGAAGGTGAGGTTGTGGACGACCTGCGCGGAGTTGATGACATACTTGCTGTAATCACCGGCATCGAAGTGGCCGCCCGATACGTCGATGGAACCCTCGCGCACGATCGGGTAAAGCGAGGCGGCGTAGGAATCGAGAAGCGGCGCCTTCTGCTCACCCGTGTTCTTCCGCGCCATGGTAGCAAGGTGTTTCTCCGTGGCGCGGAACTTCGCCGCACCGTCGGGGATCTCCGCCGGCCGCGTGTGCGAGGCCGGATGTCCAAACCTCGTGAAGGGCGGCCCCTTGTCCTCGCCGCTGCGCTGGTTGTAGAACCCGAGCGCAAGCAGCCGCGCGGAGACCGCTGGCGCGGATGGGTCGATGCGCACAGGAGCCGACAACCCGAGGCCGGGCACGGCGATCCGGTATTCCCCGGGAGTCCGCCAGGACGAAACATCAAAGCGCCACACTTTCTGGTGCCACGCCCATTCCCGGTCCGGACGCGGCACGAGCGGGCCGCTGAACACCTCACGGCCGGCCGAGTCCAGCAGCGCCGCGGTCGCCGCACCCGGCAGGTCCATCTCCCCAAGCGTGCCCAAATCAAAGGACACGAACGCGAACTTGGGAGCATCCGGCGCGAACCCGTGCCGGTTGAAGTGGATGGCGGGGCTCACCCGGTCGTCGGAGAATGTGAGTTCCAGCGCCCTCCCGCCGCGAGCCTGCACACCGATGCGCTCGCCCGGCCGGAGATCGCGCGGTAGCTCAAGGAAAACCTGCCGCATCACCCGCGCGTCCGCCTCGTGGTAATCCGCGTAAACAGGCATCCGCCGCATCCCCGCCCGCGCCGGCGTGACAGACTCCCCGTCCAATGTCACCGCGAACTCGTCGGGAGCAGGCCGGTCGGCGTCGGAGTCCGCAGACTCGACGAGACGGACCTCCAGCAATCGCGGGGTGAGGGCGCGCAGATCGGAGGCACCCACCAACGGCAGCGAGACGAGGTCCGGATAAAGCGCATCCTCGACCTCTTGACCGGCTGCCGCCAGAGCCGCCGTCGCTGCGAGGATCAGCGCAACGTGAGCCCGAGCCATGCGGAAATGAACGGGAGCTTAATCTTCCCGTGGCACGCGTGGTAGAACCACTGACGCCGGAAGAGCGAACTGAAGATACTCCAACACGCGAAGTAGAACTGCCGGTTGAACCGCGGATCGATCAGCTTCTCCATGCGCCGGTAGAACATCACGCGGCTCAGCGCCCGCTGGTCCCAGAAAGGATCACCATCAAGCAAGGCCTCGTCGAAGAGCGACTTGATCGCATCGTCCGGATGGTAAACAAGCACGCCGCTGTTGACCTGGAACGGAAGCTTGTCCGGCACCACTCCCACTTTTCCCGGAGGCATGACCGGCAAGGCCGGCGCGTCGCGGGCGATCAGGATGTCCGCGTCGAGGAACGCGACCTGATCGTAGTCCCTCCACCAGGGGAGGTCGGGCAGGCAGAGTTTCTGCCAGGTGAACTTCTTTCCTTCGAGGTCGCGCACCGGCTCGGTCAGCACCACGGGCTCGTAGCCGTGGCGCGACGCGTAGTTCTCGAAGCGCCGGCGCGAGTAGCGGTCGAACGCCTCGAGGTAGGGCGCTCCAACAACGATGGTGACGAGGGCGGTGGTGGGTTTCATGAGAGGGTGACCGTGCGCGTGTCCTTCCAGACGCCCTTCACCCGGCCCGACCTGAGCCGCGAGTTGGAGGCGAGAAAGACCGCGAGATCGTAAGGTGTCGCCGCCGCGGCAATGAGGAGGAACTTCAGTTTCGCCGCGCCCTTGGCATGGCCCACGCGTCTCCAGCGCATTCCGAGCGACGCCGTGTCCATGACCCACCAACCGCGCGACGCAACCTCCTCGCGGATCCGACGCAGGAACCATTCTGGATCGCGCCGGCATTGCTCGAGCAGCGGCTCGAAGACCGGGCGCTGCGTCATCTCGGTCCGCAGGTATTTGGTCAGGTAGGTGTAAAGGGTGTGCCCGATGGCCTGCCGGACCTGGTGATTCCAGATGTCGCGGGGCTTCGTGTAGCACTCGAACAAATGGCTCGCCCCGTCGGCGCGCACGATCCGGGAGTTGTCGACCGGGATGCTGAAGCCGTCCGTGCACACGATCTGCTTGAGGAATCCGTCCTCCACGATGATGCCGCGCGGCATCCAGATCCGCCGCAGCATGGCGCCCCGCGCGCAGTAGAGCTGCCCGGTCAACTGCCCCGGCGTGGCCCTTGTCATTGCGCCGGCGCCGAGCAGCAACTTCTCCAGCAGATTAAGCCGCGCCTTCCTCACGAGGTGTTTGACCGGCTGATCCGTGGCGATGAGCGCGTGCGGATCGCGCTCGAGCGCCTCCCACATCCGCTCGAGGGTCTCGGGGGTGAGCAGTTCGATGTCCGCGTCCATCAGGATGTGGTAGTCGGCATCCTGCGGGGCGAGATGGTGGATGAACTCGTTCCACGCATTCGACTTCCCGCCCTCGGCGAGGGACTCGACGCGCGCCTCCACGCGGGGAAATCGCGCCACCAACCCGCGCAAGGCCTCCGCGGCAACCTCCGGCGTCCGGTCCGTGCAACCGTTCGGGACGATGACCACCTCGATGCGGAACGCGGCGCCATCCGCCCGCGCGAGCAGGCTCTGTCGGGCGAGGCTCCCGATGGTCGCGGCGATGGAACTTTCCTCGTTCCACGCAAGCATGCCGATGGCGATCCTCATGGCGTCAAGGGTAGTGCCTCCAACACGCGCGGCACCTCTCCTCCAGCTCGCGTCCCCTCAGTCCCTCGGCCCCGAGCAGACGGCCAGCCGACGCCTCCCCTGCCCGCTCTCCGCCGAGCAGTAGGACGAGGGATCGCCAGATCGCGGCACGCGGGTGGTCGGAAGCGGAAAAAGGCAACCGCTCCGGGCGACGCAGATCGCGCACCTGCCGCAGCACGTTTCCCCACCGGCCCTCGTCCGGGAACAGCCGACCGCGAAACGCGCCGTAATCCTCAGCCGACCCGAACGACGCACCGAGCCGCCTCGATTCGATCCACAGGAAAGTCCCGAGCCACGCCCTCCGCAAATCCTCGAGGACGGGCAACTGCTCCTCGGGTTGGCCATCCCGGCGATGCGGGTGGAGTTTGAATGTCACGCCCTCGGCATGCCATGCGGTCAGTTCCGGCCAGTCGGGCGGCGTTTCGGAAACCGATGCCAGCCGCCTGTCTCTCTCGATGCAGGACCAATGATAGAGCCCCTGCGCGCAGAGCACGGCATCCGCGAGGGCCAACTTGAGTTTACCCACTATCCGTGCGCAGAAGCCCGCGGGCAACCCGACTTCTCCACGGGCCCAACGGAAGCACCGCAGGAGGCTCACCCCACGATTGACCAGCAACCGGCTGGCCTCGTCCGCCGGCAACAGCGCAGGATCGGACAACTCCGGCCGCAGCGACGCCGCCCACCCCTCATCCCCGGCCACGAGGATATGGCGGGCCAGCAGGTCGTAGTAGAACATGCTCGGACGCGAACCGGCGAAGGCCTGCGGCGACATGGTCTTGAACTCGACATCGATGCCCAACCGACTCTCGCCTTCGTGCACCCAGCGTTCCACCGCCCCGGACGGCACGGCCCCGGCGAAGAGGTAGAACTCGACGTCGTTGAACAACGTGGCCTCCCCACCGTCTTGGTGCTCGAACACGCCGCCCTCCCCGCGCCCGTATCCGCCGCCCAGCAGCAACGCCCGAAGTTCCGGCAGCGCCGACGCCTCCGCGTGCAACCAGCCAAGGTAGGAGTCCAAAACCTCCTGTAGACGTTGGTTTTGCCCGGGAAAGTAGCGGCGTGCACTCATCCGCGGGACCCCGCCTTCATGACGGGCTAGGCGAGCAGGAACACCCGGTGCAGTCGCAGCAACTCCAGCGTCGAGCGCACGCCCGGTTCGAGATTTCGCAGGACCACCTGGGCACCCTCGGACGGCAGCTTGCGGTAAATGGAAAGCAGGACTCCCACACCGGAACTGTCGATGAAGCCGACGCCCTCGAGGTCCACTTCGGCGCGCCGCACTGTCGGAATGACCTCGGAAGGAAGTTGTGTTTTCAGCGCCGCGGCCGCCTTCGCGTCTAAACGCGGGGTCTTGACCGCGATGCTCCAAAGGTCGCCCTCGACCCTGCTCAACCACGGCTCCTCCATGCGGGTATGATTCCCGAAAGGTCCGCGCGCGGCAATGCGGAATCGAGCGAGCTCAGCCCCTTGTTGCCGGGGCCTCAAGCATGCGCCGCACGGTCTGCTGGAGCGCGCTCGGGCTGAAAGGCTTCGTCATGAAGTCGAAGACCCTCAAGCCCTCGGCCGCCTCGCGGATCGCCGTCTGGTCGCGCACGGTCAGCATGATCACCGGGATGACCGCCCCGGCCGGAAGCTCGCGGATCTTCCGCAGGGTCTCGACGCCGTCCATGTCGGGCATCGAGAAATCCAGCACGACCGCATCGGGAGGCTCCGGCGACGCGATCATCCGGACGGCCTCGGCGCCGGTGCGAACGGACGGAAGTCGCAACCCGAGCGGCTTGAGCGCCGCCTGCACGACGCGGATGACCAGTTCCTGGTCGTCAACGAGGAGGACCGTCTTGGGCATGGCCGGGAGGATACTTCAACCCGTGCGACTGACCAGCACGGCGGTGCGGTCGTCCGAAGGCTCGGTGTGGCCGGTGAAAGCATCGATGGCGGCCAGCATCCGTTCGAGGGATTCGCGGCAGCCCAGCCCGTTCGTGGCGTGCAGGCATTCGTCCAAACGCTCCGGTCCAAAGAGCGTGCCGTCGGGCCCGGCCGCCTCGACGAGCCCATCGGTGTAAACGAGCAACCGCTCGCCCGTGGCGAAGGACGACTCGCCGCTCGTATAGGATCCGTCGGCGAGGATGCCGATCGGAAGACCACCCGCGGCATTGTCGAGAGTGCGGCATTTGCCATCCGGACCCGCGATGCGCGGCTCGGGGTGACCGGCGCTCGCGTGCCGGATCTTGTCGCGCCCCGGTGAGATCCAGACGCACGCCATGGTGATAAACATGCCGAGATGCGTGAGATCCTCCCGCATCAGGCTGTTGACCCGGGCCAGGATGGTTGCGGGGTCGGTCTCCCCCGCCTCCACCAGGCCGCGCAGGCCCGTCCGCAACATGGTGGCCAACAGCGCAGCCGGCAAACCCTTCCCCATCACATCGGCCACCGCGCAGATGACCGCGCCGTCCGGCAGCGTGAGAACCTCGAAGTAGTCGCCGCCGGCGCGCCGTGCGGGACGGCACACCCCATGGAAATCGAGCCGCTCGATCGCCGAGAAATCGCGCGGCATGAGCGAAAGCTGGATCCCGGCCGCGATCTCAAGGTCGTGCAGGTCACGCTCCTCAGCCAACCGGCGCCGCTGCAGCTCGGCCATCATCACCACAATACCCAGATATTCGGAAAGCATCCGCGCGACCTTGAGCTGCCCGGCGTCGAAGAATTCCGCCGTTCGCGTGCGCCCCATCACGAGCACGCCCCGTCTCTCGTCCTTGAAGAGAATGGGTGAAACAAACCCCTGATCCATCAAACCCGCCAAGGGATCGTCCGGAGGCAGGACCATCCCGAGGGTCAATGTCCTCTCCCCCGCGCCGCGGAACACGCCCGCTTCCACGCCCCGTCCGTCGGCGGCCACCGAAACCGCCGGTTCCTGTAGCGGCCGGCCCCAAGTGCCGAGCACCTTCAACTGCCCCCCGTCCTCGAAGCGCGCGTAGGCGAAGTCGGCCCCCGTGACCGCACACAACCGCTCGAGCGCCCCCGCCGTGAAGGTGTCGGTATCCGGCGCTGTGGCGAGCCACTCGGCCAAGCCGAGCAACGAACTGATCATCTCGTAGCTCGAGACAAGCTCGTCGGTCATCTCCGCAAGCGCCCGCTCGGCCTGCCCCGGCTCGTAGCCGCTCCCGGCTGCGGGGAACTTTTTGCGCAGGACCACGGCGTGGCCCTCCTCCGTCCGCTCGTGGACCACCTCATCCGTCAACTGCGTCATCAAGAACCCGCCGCGTCCGCCCTCGGCCAGCAGATCGGCCGGCAATTCCGGCGGACGCTCCCACCCGGAATAATCCGACGGATCGCTCACCCGCAACTCGGCCAATCCGGGTCGCAAAAGCACATGGGCCTTCACGAATCTTCTCCGCCCCGCGGCATTGCCGTGTTCGACCGCATTGTTCAACGCCTCCGCCGCCGCCAACTCGAACTCGCCGAGGAAGCCGGGGTCGGTCAGCGCATGGTCCCGCAAAAACCCCGTGATCCTCGTCACAATGTCGGTGACATCGGCGAGCGCGGGTTCGTCCACCTCGATGGAAAAAGCAATCTCAGCCCTCGCGTTCATGGCAGCATCGGTGTCGTCATCGCGATGCGCAGCAGGTTCCTCCGTGCCAGCGCCTGCCCGTCCGCGCTGCCCGCCTGGAAAACGGCGTGCGTCCACTCGTCGGCGTCCTCCGCGGAGTGGCACTGATAGACGTCGGAGAGCGCGAATACACCGGTCGGAGCCTGCTCGAGCGTCGTTCGGACCTCGGGCGCAAGACGGTCCCAGTCCGCAGCGCTTCGGGGCAACACGCCCGACAGCCGCATCCGCCCGGCCGCGACCTCCCGCAACCATGCTGCCCTGCGCAGGCAAAGCGGGCCGCACGGATACACCGGCAAAGCCGCCTCGGTGTTCCGCCCGAGTCGTGCCTGCAGGACAGCCGGAGCACGGCCACCCGCAACGGACCTCGCCAAAGCCTCCAGCAACGGAGCCAGCACACCGGCCGCCCACCGCTCCGCGAATCCCGGACGCAGGGGGGACGGGTTGACCGGACGGAGGATGAACTCATCGACGATCTCCACTGCGGCACCACTGGCCAGGTCCAGCAAAAGCCCTCCCTGCACCGCCTTCCTCTCGAGTGTCGTGTGCGCGCCGACGTAGGTGTCGGCGCAAATGATCGACTCGCGCACTTCCACGTCCTCGTCCAGGAAGGCCCCGTCGCCCACGAACGCACCCGGGCCGAGACGGCAACCGGGTCCCACGCGCGCGGCGGCCCCGATGCGGCACGGCGCGGTGAGAACCGCCGAGGCATCGATGCGCGCCCCCGGTCCGGCCCAGACGCCCTCGCGGACTTCGTGATCTAGATGAACCGAACCCCGGTCCCTCCGACTGAGCGCCTCGACCTGCAGGTCATACCAGCGGTGCAGCAAAGCCGCGGGGGAATCGGAGGGCGCACAAGGATCTGCTCCCGGCAGGCGGTCCATGACGATGCGCTCGCTCCCGTCATCCGCCGCCGGTTGCGAATGCACCTCGATCGCGCGGGACCAAAGATCCCGCTGGTCGAGCCAACCGCGGACGAGGTGCGGACGGTCCGCCGCCTCGACACGCACCGTCCCGATGCCGCGCCTCACCGCCTCGTCGAGCCAGCAACCGAGGAGTGTCTTGTCGCAGACCGGCCACAGAACGAACGGCAAGGGCGAACGCCACACCGTGTCGAGATGCGCCCAGTCAGGCGCGACCAGCGTCCAGCTTTCGCCCCCGCCGGACGCGCTCAATAGGCCCCCTTTCCCATCAGCACGGCCGGGATGGTAAGGAACAGCAGCTTGATGTCCGTCCACAGGCTGCTTGAGCGGATGTATTGCACGTCGAGGCGGACCTGCCCCGCGAAGTCGATCTCGCTGCGCCCGCCGACCTGCCAGAGGCACGTGATGCCGGGCTTGGCCAGCAACCGCTGCCGGTCCTCCGGAGTGTAGGCGGCGACCTCCTTGGCCAGCGCCGGACGAGGACCCACCACAGACATGTCTCCGGTCAGGACGTTCCAGAACTGCGGCAGTTCGTCGATCGAGTATTTGCGGATGAAGTGGCCGACCTTCGTGATGCGCGGGTCGTTCTTCATCTTGAAGATCACGCCTCCGCGCATCTCGTTCTGCGCCTCGAGCTTCGCCTTCAGCGCCTCCGCATCCACCACCATGGAGCGGAATTTCCACATCCCGAACGGCTTCCCCCGGTAACCAACCCGCATCTGGCGGAAGAAAATCGGACCGCCGTCCTCAATCTTGATGGCGAGCGCGGTCAGCGCAAACACGGGTGACGCCGCCAGCAAGGCCGCCCCCGAAGCCGCAATGTCGAAGGCGCGCTTCAACCCGTGCGCGAGAAAGATGACCGCCTTCCATGCGAGCAGCTTCGCCCCGAGGCGGATTCGCAGGCGCAGACGGCCTCCGGCCGTCGAGCTGGCGATCCAATAGTCGATCGTGTCGGCTGGGACGTCTGGCTTCTGCGTGCTCATGATGCCGGGGCGGACGCCCGAACGCCGCGCCGTGCGAGTCCGCTCAGTGTCACCTCGAGATTATCGATGTATTTCGCGAACGAAAAGCGGGTTGAAGCAATCTCGCGTCCGGCCTCGCCCATCCGCCGGCACATCCCCGGGTCGGCCAGCATCCGCGCCATGGCGGCCTTCAAGCCGTCCACATCAGCCGCCGGCACGAGGATGCCGTTGCGTCCGTCTTCCAACCAATCGGGTATGCCCCCGACCGCGAATGCTACCACCGCCCGCGCGTGCCGCATGGCCTCGACCCCGACCATCCCGAATGGTTCCTGCCACGCGGACGGCACGACCACGAATTGGGCGCGGCGGTATTGCACCGCCAACTCCCCCGGCGCCAGGTGGCCGTGCAAGGACACGCGACCCCCCAGCCCGAACTCGGAGATCATCCGACGGCAATCGCCGAGCGCCGTGCCCTGCCCGGCCAGCGCCAAATGCCAAGGGCCGTCGAGCCCGCGCAAGGCGCGCAGCAGCAGATCGACACCCTTGCCCCGCACGACCTGCCCGCAGAACAAAATGCGTCCGGGCTCGGAGCCGTCGGTGCCCGCCGCCCCGCCGGACTCCGGGGGCACGGGCGGCAGCACCGCGATGCGGTCCTCGGGGAACGCGTTCTTCACCAACTCGCCGCGCATGAATCCGGAAGCCACGACGAGAAGATCGAGCGTCCGGTTGGCCCGGATCTCGGCGAGCTTGGCCCCGAGCGAGGCGAAGCGCACCGGAAACGCCCCGGACCCGCGCTGCAGGAAAGCCATGCAGGGAAACAGGCATGCCACCGATGCCGGACGCGTGCAGTTCTTCCGGGTCAGAGGGTGGTATTTGTAGTGGCGCATGCAATAGAGCGCGTGGTCGTGCACCATGCGCCCGAGTGGAAGACCGCGTCGCGCCAGGCCGCTGAACTGCGCGCTGTCCAGCCAGTTGTGGATCCAGACCGCGTCGGGCGCGAACCGTTCGGCCACCATCTCCGGATCACCGCCCACGTGGATGTGGTCGAACGCTCCGGCCCACGCGTCGAGGCCGACTTCCGTGGACTCGCGGCAGACAAGTTCGTTGCTCCAGCCGCGCTCGCGCAACGCGCTCGCGGTGGCCAGCACGTTGGCCTCGGCCCCGCCGAAGGCCCCCGCCTTTTCGTGCAGCCACAGGATCCTCATGCGTCCGCGGCACGCCCGGCAACCGCCGCCCCGCCCCGCGTCTCGAGGCTCTCGCGCAGTTGGCCGATGGTCAGAGGCTTGCTGATGTGGCCGTCCATCCCGGCCTCGAGACAGCGCTCGCGATCGCCCTTCAGCGCGTTGGCCGTCAACGCGACGATGGCGACACGCCGTCCGTCGCCCCTCGCGGCCTCGCGTGAACGGATCTCGCGCGTCGCCTGGAAGCCGTCCATCTCGGGCATGCTGCAATCCATCAGGATGATGTCGTAATCCTGCCGCTCCCACGCCTCGACGGCCTCGACGCCGTTGCCGGCGAAGTCCGGACGTTGACCGAGCTTCTCAAGCATGAACTGAGCCACGCGGCGGTTCGTCTCGTTGTCCTCCGCGAGCAGGATGCGTATCGGCGCCAGCCGGGCCGGCATCTCCGGCGCAGCAACCGCCGGCATAGACGACGGCGCCTGGACCTCGCGCAGCACCAACTCGAACCAGAAAAGTGCGCCGCCGCCCAACGTCGTCTGCAAGCCGATCCTGCCGCCCATCAACTCGACGATCCGCTTCGAGATTGCGAGCCCGAGCCCCGTGCCGCCGTGTCGGCGAGCCGAGGCGTTCTCACCCTGGCTGAATGGCTGGAACAGCCGAGCGCGAACCTCCTCGCTGATACCCGGCCCCGTGTCCTCCACTTCGAAAAGCAGCCAGTTCGGGCCCATCCTTCCCTCGGGCCGGCTCACCCGGATCGAGACGCTCCCGGTCTCGGTGAACTTGATGGCGTTGCCAACCAGATTGACCAACACCTGCCGCAGCCGCCCGTCGTCACCTTCAAGACGGTCCGGAACATCCGCAGCGATGGTGGAACCAAGCGTCAATTTCTTCGCCTCGGCCCGCGAACGGAGGAGCGAGACGACATCGGCCACGACCTCCCGCAGGCTGAACTCCTCCTCCTCGATTTGGAAGTGATGGCCGGACTCGATCTTCGAGAAATCGAGGATGTCGTTGATCAATTCGAGCAGGGCCTCGCCGCTCCGCGCCACCGTCTGCATGCACTCGAGCTGGCGCGGGTTGAGCGGCGTGTCGAGCAGCAGGTTGCTGAGTCCGATGATCGCGTTCATGGGGGTGCGGATCTCGTGGCTCATCATGGCGAGGAACTCGCTCTTCGATCGGTTCGCGGTCTCGGCTGCATCGCGCGCCCGCGTCAACTCGTGAGCCGCGCGCCGTCGCTCCGTGATGTCCGAGGCGATCCCCAGGTAGCCCGACACCTCGCCAGAGGGTCCGGTCAGCACGGTTATTGCCAGCGAGACGGGGAACCGCCCGCCGTCCTTGCGCACGTAGGTCCACTCGAACTCATCCGGCGTGACGGCCCGCGCGCGGGCCACGAACGTTTCGAAACCCGCCGCCACCGGACGCCCCAACTCCGCCGTCAACTCCGCCGCCCTCGCCGCCACCTCCTCCGGGTCGTGGAAGATCTCCGGTGTGACTCGCCCCACGACCTCGGAAGCCCCGTAGCCGAGCATGCGCTCGGCCGCTTGGTTGAAGGTGCGGATGATTCCGTCGGGAGAGGTCGAGATGATCGCGTAGCTGGCCCCTTCCAGGATCGCCCGCTGGAGCATGTTACTCTGCTGCAGTGCATCCTCCGCCTGCTTCCGGACAATGAACTGGCCGATCTGCTGCCCGACGGCACTGAAGGTCTGCAGGAGAGGTTCGTCTGGTTCCTCGATCTTGCCGCTGAAGAACTCGACCCCCCCCCACACCTCGCCGCGGACCAGCACGGGGAAGCCAAGCGCCCCGTGCAAGCCCTCCGCCCCTGCCACCGAGCCGCGTGGAGAGGCGGCGTCCGCGGATACGTCGGGAATCCACACCGTGCGGCCGGATTGCCAGACGCGTCCGGGGAGCCCTGCGCCCCGCCCGAACTCCGACGCCCGGCTCAAGGCAACAAATCCGGAAACTTCCGCCCCCGGTGCCTGCCACGTCTCCGCAAAGATCAATTTGTCGCCGGACCGACGCCACAATTGCCCGACCTGCCAGCCGAGGCTCTCGCACACGGCCTTGAGCAAGCGGGCGAACGCCTGCCCGTAGCTCGTGGCCTCGGCCAGCACACGCGATACCTCGAACTGGATGGTCAGACGCTGCTGCGCCGCGCGGCGCAGGGTGATGTCGGTCTGGATCGCCATGAAATTCGTCAGGCGTCCTGCCTCGTCGTGGATCGGCTGGACCTCGAAGGAAACCCAGTAACTCACGCCGTCCTTGCGGTAGTTCAAGATGGTCTCGCGGAACCCCTCGCCCCGTCGCAGGTGATTACGGATCCGGCTCACGGTCGCCGCATCGGTGCCCGGACCCTGCAAGACCTCACCGGGCTTGCGTCCCTTGACTTCGTCGAAGGTGTAGCCCGTGACGCGGTGAAACCCCTCGTTGACCCAGACCACGCGCCCCTTCTCGTCCGTCAGGATGACCGCGTTGACGGTCCGTGCGGCGACCAACGCGAGCCGGCGCAACTCGTCCTGCTGGGCGTGCAATCGCTGGTTGGCTGCCTGCAACTCCGCCCGCTGCGCGGTCAACTTCCTCGCAAGTTTCTCGCCGTCGGCCACCGCGGCCTTGCTGGCCTGCAAGACCAGCAACATGTCGACCACCGGGTCGTGGATGGCGAAGTCCCCGAAGCCCAGGCCGAATTCGCCGATCTGCGCCGTATCGGTGAACCACGGCGAACCGATGAAGAGCAGGGTGTCATCCCCCTCCGCAGGCATGAACTCCCCGCGCAGTTGCAGGCCGCTGGCCTTGTGCTGAAGCAGGAAAAACCGCGCGCGGTTCTGCAGGATCCAGTCGCGCGTGATCACTCCCTGCGGGCGAATGGTCTGGAGGACGTCCGTCGCCGCCACGCCCTCGCGAATGTCGGGACAAACCCGGCTGAGCGTGGATCCGACCTGCAGGAACCGCTGATCGCCGTCGAGGACGAAGTGGAACGGAAAGACCCGGGCGAATTGCCCGGGAGACAAACCCCAAGCCGCCGCGCCGGACCTGCCCTCGGTCTTCATGCGGCCGCGGCCGGCTCCCAAGTCACATCGAACACATCATGGTCGGCGCCATCCGCCTTCGCCTCGAGCAGCCGGACGGTGACGGGAGTCTTGAACATCTTGCCCAGCCCCTGCATCAGCCCGACCACGAACGGCGCCAATCCCTCGCGGTGCGAGATGTAGTGCAGCTTGAGCGAGCGATCCGTGATGTCCGTGCAATGGAATCGCGGCGGCTGCAACTTCGGGAAGACCATGGTCACGCGCGTGTGGAAGTCGGGCAGGTTCCGCAGGAACTCCGGCAGGTTGTCGCCACCCGCCCGCATCAACCCGCCGTAACCCTCCTGCGCGGTGTAGAGGACCCAATGCTCGCCGAACCCCACCAGGATGTCACCGGCAGGAACCCCGAGCACCTCGCTGGCCGCCGCCACGAGCTTGTAGGTCAACTCGTCGGGATAGCCCTCGTTGGTCATGAAGACATCCACCTCGATCCCGGCTTTGGCCTTTATCTTCTCCCAAACCTCCTCGCCGTGGTTCCGGCAGACCATCTCCTCGATCGCCTTGTTCACCATCCCATACATGGGAGCATCATGGGGCACTTGCGGCCTCGCGCCAAGCCCTGACCAGCCCCGTGGTCGGCGGCCGGAAATGAGAACTCGACTTGCATGCCGCTCCTGAGGCGACAATACGGGCGCTATGGCGAGAGCACGCTCCGACACTCGCCGCCCCGGACCGGAACGTCCGCTGCGCGTCGGAATCGTCGAGGACAGCGAGGTCATGCGCCGACTGCTGCGCGGCATCCTCGACCAAGACCCGGGCTTCCAATGTGTCGGCGCCTGGTCCTCCGCGGAGGACGCCATCGCGTCCGCCCCGAAGCTCAATCCCGACGTCATGCTGGTGGACCTGGAACTGCCCGGCATGCCCGGGGAGGACTGCCTGCGCGCGCTTTCCGCGCTCGTTCCGGGCGCCGCGCTGGTCGTGCTGACCGCCCACGAGGATCCCGCGCGCGTGTTCGCCTCCCTCAGCGCCGGGGCCAACGGCTACCTGCTCAAGGGAGCATCGCCGGAGGAAATCGTCGCAGCCATGACCGCCGCGCACCGCGGAGGCGCGCCGCTCAGTCCCGCTGTGGCCGGGCTCGTCATCGGAGCATTCCTCACCAAGCCCCGGGCCCCGCGCGCCGGGCTGCCGCTGCCCTCGCTCAGCCCGCGTGAACGCCAGATCCTCGAGCAACTGGCCCGCGGCCGCGTGCCCAAGGAAGCCGCGGCTGACCTCGCCATGAGCTACGAGACCGTGCGCGACCACCTCAAGCGCATCTACCGCAAGCTCCACGTCCGCAGCCGCACGGAAGCCGTCCTCCGATACCTCGGTGCGGAAACCGCGCCCGCGGCTTGAGCCGGGCGGCCGCATCCCCCAATTGCGGGAATGGCGGGTTCCACCGCGATGGGTCATCTTTTGCTCATCGCGAGAGTCGCGGCGCCCGCATGCACATGTTCGGGCCGGCCGGCAGAAGGACTGACGCGAGACACCACGGCAAACCATGAACACCCGCTCCAAGACATCCATCCTCGTCACCGCCCTTGCCCTCGCCTTCGCCGGCGCACTCCAGGCAGGCACCATCGTGACGATCGCCGAGAACCCGAACGCCTACAACTCGACGCTGCTCAACACTTCCGTCTACACGTTCGACAGCCTCAACCCCGGACACCACCGCAAGGTCGGTTGGGAAGGCGTGGGAACGTTCGACCAGCTCTACGTTCTCAACGCGAACCAGTATGGCGGAGCGCCCACCGACGCGTTCCCGAAGGGCAGCCCCTACTCGGTCCAAGGCGTCGGCAGCCCCGTCAAGCAGACCGTCCTCACGCTCGACAAGCCCAGTTCCTACTTCGGGATCTATTGGTCCGCGGGCGACATGGCCAACAAGATGTCGTTTTTCGACGGCGGAAAGCTCGTGGCCGAATTTACCACGGCGAACCTCATGAACATGTTGCCGAGGGACTACTACGGCAACCCGCTCAACCGCCGCCTCAACCCGGGCGAGCCCTACGGCTTCATCAACTTCTACGCCGACAGCTCCACGAAATGGGACCGCATCATCTTCTCAAACGCCGGCTCCTCGGGCTTCGAGTCGGACAACTACACGTCCCGCGTGCAGGCGTGGAGCGCCAAAACGGACGGCGCCATCGACGGCCGCCCCGTCGTGATGGTTGAGGGAACAACGGTCAAGAAGCTCGACGCCCTTCCCGCCCAGTGGCAGGCGCCCGCCGCGCCCATCCCGCCGGTCTACGCGCTTGCCGCATTTGCCATCGTCGCCTTCCTGCGCGGGCGGCACCTGCTGCCCGGCGGCGGGCGATGACCTCGGCGGACACACCAGCCGCCCCAGCCCGGGGCGCGGGGTCGTGGCGGCTGTTCATCCCGGTCGGCCTCGTCGCGCTCCTAGCCCAGTTTTCGGCCGCGCAGGATTTCTTCGGGGCCCTGACCAAGCCGATCGTCCTCGCCCTGCTGCGTTTCGCCGGATTCGCGGCTTCGGAATCTGGCGGCCTGCTGACCATCGGCACTCTCTCGGTGCCGTGGAGCCGCGACTGCGCCGGCTTGAATCTGCTCGTCGTGCTCCTCGCGGTGACCGTCTGGATGCAACGCCACCGCCGGCTCGACGCTGGGTTTTGGCTGCGCGTGCTGGCGGCCCTCCCGGCCGCGCTGGCCGCCAATGTCGCGCGCGTTCTCACCGTCGTCGCCTACCGCGCGTGGTTCTTCCCGGCCGTCGAGAGCCCGCAACTGCACTACTTCATCGGGCTCGCGTGGCTCGTGCCCTTCGCTCTCCTGCTCGTTCCTGTAGATGCCCGCGGCCGGGTCGCCACGTCCTTCGAACTCCTCCATGCCGCGGCGGTGCTCGCGCTCGCCGCCCCGCTGGCCGACGCGCCCGGCGGACTCGCCCTGACCCTCGCCGCGGTGCTGACCCTCGCCCACTGCCGTCTGCCCGGACGCATCTCCGCCCTCCGCTGGCTGGCGACCGCAGGCTGGCTGGCTGCCGCCCTCGGAATCATCCTCGCTGGCGTCGAATCGTTCTGGCTCCCGTGGCTGCTCGTCTGCCCGCTCCTCATCGTGCGTTCCTGGCTCTTCAGCCTCGAGGGCGTTGTGCTCCTCGCCGGCTCGCAACCGATGTTCCATTTGCTGCCGGGCGGGCAGGCACTGACCTGGCTCGCCCTCGCATTTGCCGCGTGGAAAATGCTTCGGCCCGCGGCCGCGCATGCCGCTCCCGCGCCTTTCGCCCCCGCGCTATTGTCGGCCCGTCTCGGCCTGACCTTGTCGGCCGCTGCATTCTGCCTCCCGTTTCTGGGCTCCGCCCTCGTGACACCGGAGCAGATCGATCTCAGCCCGCCGGAGTCGGCCTTGCGGCGCGAGATCCCGGGCGATGGCTATCAGGTCCGCCTCGCGGGACAGCCTGCTGCCATCGACCTCTTCTGGTATCTGCCGTCAGGCAGCCAGCGGCACCACACCCTCAAGGTCTGCATGAAATACCGCGGCATCGAACTCGAGCCCGCGGCCGAGGGATCACCGGTCATGACGGACGGGACATTCTGGATGCGCGAATTCTTCCTCCTGCCCCAAGGCCTGCTGTCTTCGCACGCCGATTACGTCTGGGCCACGCTGCGCCCGGGCAAGACCTCCGGCATCCACCTCATCGCGGTCGCGCCGTGTGATGCCATGAGCGCCGAGGAATTCGCCCGCGAATCCGCCCTCCTGGCCGGGACGATCCCCGCGCCACCGCGCCCCGCGCCGTAGGAAAAAGTTCCGGGCGACGCGCCGCATGCCCGCGTCACGCGGTCAGCTCCGTTCGCGGCGAACGCGCACGGCCACGTGGGATGTCTGCGGCAGGATGAACTTGCGGACCTCGATGGACACGGCGCGGATGCGCGGAAACGCCGAGAGCAAACCGGACGCGAGGTGCGATGCGAGCGATTCCAGGAGCCGCGGAGAAACGCTCGCGCACTCGTGCTCAACCCACGTGGCGACGGCGGCGTAATCGGTCGCCTTCGTGATGTCGTCGTGAAGGCCGGTGAAGTCCGTCTCCAAGACGAGATCGACCTCAAGGCGTTGCGGGGCCGCGCGCTCGGCGTCCGGCACGCCGAGCACGGCGGCGACCTCCAGCCCGCGGATGACAATCTGGTCGCTCACGACGGGAAGACGGCTTCGAGGAGGATGCGGGTCGGGCCGTTGAGGTCCATGGCCTGGGCCTCCCCGGGAGTCACCCAGCGGTGCTCTTGCGCCTCGTCGTTGAGGACAACGCTCCCCTCCTCCGCCTCCGCGCTGTAATTGAGCAGAAGGAAGTGCGCCGGCACGTGGAACTCGGCGGGGTCAACGCAGTCCTGCACCATGACGAAGCGGATGTCGCGCAGAGCAAGCCCGGTTTCCTCGCGGACCTCCCGCCGCAAGGCGTCAACGGCCGCCTCGCCGCGCTCGATCTTGCCGCCGGGGATGCCCCACTTGCCGCCCCATTTGCGCGTGCGGAGCATGAGGACACGGCCGCGCGAGGTGATGAGGGCGCCGACGGTCGCGACGGGACGCTCGTCGCGGCCGTCCTGCAGGAGGCGGCGAAGTTCGTGGAGGGAGGCGACAACGACGTCGGGGCGGGCGGGCGTGAGCTTCTCGATCGAGTCGTAGCCGGTGAGGATGGCGATGCTCATGACGCCTCCATGGCGGGCGGTCTCGACGTCGTGGATCATGTCGCCCACGAATGCAGTCTGGTCGCGTTGCAGTCCGTGCCGCTCGAGGATCTCTCCGATCTTGGCCCGCTTGTCCATCACACCCACGTAGGGGTGCTCGAAGTAGTGGCCGAGACCGAGCTTGGCCGACTGGACCTCGTAGTGCTCACGCCGCATGGAGCTGAGGAGGAAGAGACGGCGTCCGCCGGCGCGGCAGAAATCGAGGAACTCCCGCAACCCGGGCAGGGGCGCAACGTCGTCCTGGATCTCGACGAAGCGCTGGTGGAAAAGCGCGTCGAGTTCGGCCAGCGGCACCTCGGGGAGGAACTCGGCGTAGAACTCGGTGAAGGGAAGGCGGAAGTGGCGGCGGAACTCGTCGCGGCTGAGCGGAGGACGGCCGAAGCGCTCGAGGACGAAGTTCGTCGCGCCGATGACCGGCGGCAGGTCATCCACGAGGGTGCCCGACCAATCGAGGAGGAGGTTGCGCAGCATGGTCAGGTGAAGAAGCGGACCTCGCGGATCTTGGTCGCGCCGAATTTCTCGCCCAGCTTGCGTGTCACTTCCGCCTTCCACATGCGCTCGAGTTCGAAGCGGACGCTGGGCTGGTTGACGCGGACGTGGAGGACGGCTCCGCGGATTTTCTCAGGGGATGACTGCGCGGCGAGGAACGGGCCGACGATTTCAGCCCATGCGGCGCGGACAGCCCGCTCGTCCATCGCGTCGCGCAGGCCGAGTTTGGCCAGCATGGAAGTGAGGGCCGGCCCGACGGGGCGGAGGCGCGAGGAAGTGTCGCGCGGTTCGCGGTAGCGACGCCACTCGGCGAGGGCGGTGTCGGCCCACTTGCTCACCGGGATGGGGTCCGCCGGACGGTGCCGGCTAGGCGCCGTTGTCGCCGATGGCCTCGACGGGGCAGCCTTCCATGGCTTCCTTGCAATGCGCCTCTTCCTCGGGGGTCGAGGGCTGCTTGTAAACGAAGGAATAGCCGCCGTCGTCACTGCGCGTGAAGTTGGCGGGCGCGGTCTCGCGGCAGAGGTCGCAATCGATGCACTGGTCGTCGACGTAGAATTTGCCGGTGACGTTTTCGGGATACTTGTTCTCGAGTTCAGCCATGGTGTCGTGGCGGCGACATTACGGAGCAGGTGCTCGTGTTGCCAAGCAAAAGCGGGCTCAGCCCTCCTTCGGGGTCTCGGCCGGCGCCGCGGGCCGGTCGAGTTCCGGGATCTTCTCGTCGCTCTGCTCGACGCGGCCGCCGAGGTGGGTGGCGAGGAAGCGCTCGACGGCGCGGTAGAAGTAGAAACGATTCTCCTCGTTGCCGAAGCCGTGCCCCTCGTTGTCCTTCACGATGTAGGGCACGTCGATGCCCCTCTTGCGCAGGGCCTCCACGATCTGGTCGCTCTCGGCCTTCTTGACGCGCGGGTCGTTCGCGCCCTGCGCGATGAGGAGCGGCGCCTTGATGCGGTCGGCGGAAAAGAGCGGCGACGCATCACGGAGGAGCTCGGACTCGGTCTCCGGGTTGCCGATCATCTCGTAGTTCATCTTCCGCATGGGCTCCCAGTAGGGCGGCACGGTTTCGAGGAGGGTGAAGAGGTTCGACGGACCGACGAAGCTGATGCCCGCGGCATAGACGTCGGGCGTGAAGGCCATGCCCGCGAGCGCCGCGTAACCGCCGTAGCTGCCGCCATAGATTGCGATGCGACGCGGGTCGGCGATGCCTTCGCTGACGAGCCACTGCGCGGCGTCGGTGAGGTCGTCCTGCATGGTCTTGCCCCACTGCTTGAACCCCTTCTCCCAGAAGGCGCGGCCGTAACCGGTGGAACCGCGGTAGTTGACCTGCAGGACGGCGTAGCCGCGGTTGGCAAGGAATTGCGCCGTGCCGTCGAAACCCCATGTGTCGCGCGCCCAGGGGCCGCCGTGAACGTAGAGGACAGCCGGCAGATTCTTCGCTTCGAGACCGGGCGGCAGGGTCAGGTAGGCGGGCAGCACGAGGCCGTCGCGCGCGGTGATGCGCACGGGCTTCATCGGGGCGAGTTGGTTCTCGTCGAGCCACGGAGTGACCTCGGCCAGCTTGCGCAGGTCGCCGGAGGTTGAATCGTAGAACCAGAACGCACCGCGGCTGCGGTCGCTGTGGGTGCGGACGATGAACTTGTCCTCCTCGAGGTTCATGGACGCAAGGGCCACTTCCACG
The DNA here is from genome assembly GCA_964609925.1 of uncultured Chthoniobacter sp. Classification (GTDB taxonomy): domain Bacteria; phylum Verrucomicrobiota; class Verrucomicrobiia; order Chthoniobacterales; family JACTMZ01; genus JACTMZ01. The sequence continues at coordinate 67,677 of CAZSUJ010000007.1, forward strand.
CCGGGAAGTCTCTTCTCCAGCGTGGCCTGCAGGTCCCGACGCCAGTCGTCGAAGAAATGGTATTCCTGCTTGTCGCGGGTGAAGGCCGCGGCCGTGATGACCTTGCGCTTCTCCGAGGAAAGGAGCGCGGATGCATCCACCTCGGGGTGCTCAAAGATAACCTCAAGTTCGCGTCCGGTCGAAGGGTCAAGGCGCACGATGGCCGCCTTGTCGCGTCCGAGATTCGAGACGGCGTAGAGCTCCTTGTTGTCGAAGGTGAAGAAGAGCGGATCCACACTCTCGCGGAAGTCGGTGACGAGCACCTTGCGGAACGGCTCGTCGTCGGTCGCGCGGTAAAGCAACTCGGTGTTGACGCCATCGGTCTGCACGGCGGCGCGGACGCGGCCGTCGTGGTCTGTGATCCACGAAGCCACGCTCCCGGGATTGCCGGCGACGAGTTGCATCTCGCCGGTGCGGGTGTTGAGGCGGAAAACGTCGAACACGCGGGCATCGCGCTTGTTCATGCTGATGAGGATGTTGTCCTCGTCGTTCCGCAGATCGTCCACCACGCCCACGCGCACGCCGGGAAACGGGGTGAGGTCGCGACGGTTCGAGCCGTCCGCATTGACCGAATACAGGTGGAAGTTCTCGTCGCCGCCGTCGTCCTGAAGATAGACGATCTGGTCGCGCGCGGCCCAGAAGTAGCCGGCCAGGTCGCGCTGGGTGGCATCGGTCAGACGCCGCGGTTCGCCGCTGCCGTCCGACGGTTGGACAAAGACGTTGAGGCGGTTTTCCCACGGGGCGAGCCAGGAGATGTAATCGCCGCCCGGGCTAACCTGGTAGGACGCACCCTCGGGGTTGCGGAAGAAATCGCGCAGCGGAATCACGGGAGGCGCTGATGACTCGGCGACGGCTGCGGGTTCGGGCGTGGCGACAGGTTCGGCAGGTGGGCGGGTTTCCATGGCTGTGGCCGTTGCGGCCGCGAGGCAGAAAAGGACAGGGAGGCGGTGATTCATGCTGGTCTTCTTCAGACCGGAGAAAAGGCACCGCGTTCAACCCGCGACCTGAGCAGGACGGGCTTCGGGCGCCGTGCTTCGGCTTTTGACAGGCGGCACAATGCCCCGATACGGTGCGGTCGGCAATGGATTCCTGCCCGCTCCATCCATGTGGCAAAGCTACCTCGCGGTGATGGCGGGCGGAGCGCTCGGCTCCGCGGCGCGCATGGGCATCTCGTTCGCGGTCACAGCGCGATGGGGGGAGTCTTTCCCCGTCGGCACGTTGGCGGTGAACGCGGCGGGCTGCCTCGCCATCGGAGTTTTCGCCGGACTCACGGGGCCTGACAGCCCTCTGGCCGCTCCTCCGTTGTTGCGCCAGTTCGTGACAATCGGCGTGCTCGGGGGATTCACGACTTTTTCATCCTTCAGCATGCAGACACTCGAACTGGCGACCCGGGGCGAGTGGTTCCTCGCCGGCCTCTACGTGGTGCTCTCGGTCGTGCTCTGCCTCCTGCTGACCTGGGCCGGCATCATGCTGTCCTTGTCATTGCTGCCACGCTGAGACGCATGACCGGGCACCTTCGCACGGCGCTGCCGCGCGCCATTCCCCCCACCCGGCTGATCCGCAGATGAACACTCCTTCCCCGCTCAGGCCGCCCGGCGAAGAGGGGCCGCGCGCCCCGACGTTCGAGGAGGCGTTGTGGTTCTGGCTGCGGTTGGGCTGCATCAGCTTCGGCGGACCAGCCGGACAAATCGCAGTCATGCACCGCGAACTGGTCGAAACACGGCGCTGGGTTTCCGAGAGCCAGTTCCTGCGCGGACTCAACTTCTGCATGTTCCTGCCCGGGCCGGAGGCGCAGCAACTCGCCACCTACCTCGGCTGGCGGCTGCACGGAATCCGTGGCGGCATCGTGGCGGGGGCACTCTTCATCCTCCCCTCGATGTTCGTGATGTTCGGACTGAGCTACCTTTACGTGACCAACGGCGACACGCGCGACATCGCCGCCATGCTGCACGGGCTCCAGGCCGCGGTCATCGCCGTGGTGTTCGACGCGATCATGCGGATCGGCTCGCGCTCCCTGCGGACCGCGGCGCTCTGGCTCCTCGCCGCCGCCGCGTTCGTCGCAATTCAATTCTTCGGCGTGTCATTCGTGTGGATCGTCGCTGGCGCCGCCGTGATCGGCTTCTGCGGGCACAAGGTGCTGCCCGGTTCCTTTCCCGCCGAGGTTGGCTCAAGGGCCGTCGCACCGGACGACTCGGCTCCCCTTCCCCCACCCCAACCGGCCTCGGCCGTGCGCGCCGTCAAGATCACCGCGGCCGGCCTCGCCCTCTGGTGCATTCCCATGCTCGCACTCGTGTTCTTCCTCGGGTGGGAAAGCACGGCGGTGAAACAGGGGCTTTTTTTCAGCAAGGTCGCGCTGGTGACTTTCGGCGGAGCTTACGCCGTGCTGCCCTACGTGGCGCAGCAGGCGGTGGAGAATTTCGGCTGGCTCACACAAGGACAGATGATGACCGGCCTTGCGCTCGCTGAGACAACGCCGGGGCCGCTCGTGATGGTGCTGCAGTTCGTCGGATTCCTCGGATCGTGGGAACATCCGGGGCGCCTCGAGCCGATGACGGCGGCCATCGTCGGATCATTGATCACGACATGGGTCACCTTCCTGCCCAGCTTCATCTTCGTCCTGGTGGGGGCGCCCCACGTGGAGCATCTCGGAAGTCGCCCCGCGCTCTCGGCGGCGCTCACCGCCATCACGGCTGCGGTCGTCGGGGTAATCCTCACCCTTGCCGTCACGTTCGCCAGCTACGCACTGGTGCCGTCCGGTCGCTTCGACTGGCCGCTGGCCATCATGACAGTCGTGGCCTTCCAGATTCTTCGCTCGAAGGGCTCAAGTTTGATCGCCGTCATCATCGCCTGCGCCGCCGCGGGATGGGTGCTTTCCCGCCTGGGCTGAGCCGGCGGTTCAGTCGGAGAGCAGTTTTGTCCCGGCGATGGCTAGCACGACCGCGAGGAGAAGCGAGATCCCGCGGACCGGCAGATGGCGGCTGCCCAAACGTGAGCCGAGGAAGCCACCCACCGCGACCACGACCGCCAAAGGCCACGCAACCTCGGGCAGCGTCCGTCCGCTGCCCGCGTATCCGGCGAGGCCAGCCGACGAATTCAACAGGATGAAGAGGGCGGACACCGCCGCAGTCTCCCGAACGCGGGCCCAGCGAAGAAAGAGCATGAGCGGCGTGAGAAAGATCCCTCCACCGGTGCCGGTCAGGCCGGAGAGAAATCCGATCCCTCCTCCCGCGGCGATGGACACGGATCGCGACGGCTTCCGGACCTCGGGCGGGTCGTGCTTGCGGAGAAGGAGCCGGAAGGCCGAGAACCACAGAACCACACCAAGGAGAATCTTCAGGTAATGGGCCGGGACGTGGAGCCAGCCGCCGAAGAACGCCGCCGGGACCGAAAGGAGCGCAAATGGCCAGAACAACGCCCACGAGAAATACCCGGCCCGCCACCATTGGAACGCACCGATGGCCGCCACGAGGATGTTGAGGGTCAACGCGGTGGGCCGGATGACCTCGACCCCGAACCCGAAGAGCGCCATGACCGCGATGTAACCCGAGGCACCGGCGTGTCCGACCGACGAATACAGCAGCGCCACGAGGAAAATCGCGGCCGCGAGGAGGGCGAAGTGCTCAATCATGATTTCCGGAGGACCTGGTTTGCCGTGACGGGAAAGAATAGGTGGCGGCCGCCTACTTGCCGTTGCGCGTGAAGCAAAAGGACCTGCTGCCCTTCGGGCGAGAGAAGGAAATCCGCGAGAATCTTGGCGCCGTCCGGGTTGGCGGAATGCGTGGCCTCAAGCACGACATAAGGGCGGCGCATGCAGGGGTCACCCTCGACGAGAATCTCCATGCCATGCGAGGGGATTTTTCCCGTCAGGATCGGGATGCGTCCCGTGATGACGTAGGCATGGCGAGCGCGGGCGAACTCCACGACGGCTTGGCTGTGGGAACTCGCATCCGCGATCAGCCAGTCCCCCACCGGCCGCACACCGGCCTTTTTCCACAAAGCTTGCGCAACCGTCTGGCTGCCGGTGTTGCGCGCCTCGACGAAAGAATGCCGTCCCTTGGCGATCCGCGCCAGGGCGGCCGCGCCGTCCCACATGCCCCGGATCCGGGCGGGATCGTCAGGCGGTCCCACGATGACATGCTCGTTGAACGTCCAAGGTCGCATGTTTTTCGCCAGACCATCAGCCACCAGTGTGGTGGCCACATCGCTGGAGTGCATGGTGAGCAAATCCACATCTCCGGCGCGAAAGGCCTCTTCGAGCACATCCTTCGGTCCCGTGGCGGCCAACTCCACCGGAATGCCGGTTCGCGCGGTGAACGCCTCCGCAACCATGGGCCAAAGACCACTCATCGTCATGCCCCCGATCACCGCGACACGCACGGGCGCCGGGTCCGGCTTCTTGCACGCGGCCAGCAGGGTGGCCGAGGCGGCGCAGACGAACAGGACCTGCAGCAGTCTCATTGCCCGGGCCTCCAAGTATCTCCGGCCTCCATAGTCTCCCAGCGCACATCCGGGCGGGTGACGGCTGCCCGGCCGCATCCGAGGTAGTCGCCATCGAACGACTGCACCCGTCCGTCGAGAAACAGCACGTTGGCCCGGCCATCATGCCTTGCTGCGACCGAGTAGGGCGCCGCAGAGGGGGCCGTGGAGGCGTAACCGCCCGGCGCATCGGCCATGAAGGCAACCGTGGCTGGGTCACCGATCCCCTGCAAGCGGGAGGCCTCGGCTTTGTCCCAGCGGGAAAGAAACATGTTCATCGCGTAGGGGAGAAAATGGCCGCCGCGACCTGCTTCCTCCAGCGCACAGGGGCAGACGAAGAACGACTTTTGACCCTGCCGAGGAGGCCGTCCGGCACGGACCAGATCGTGATAGGAAGAGCTGCCGAGGTAGGGCGGAAGCGCGTTGAACCAATCTTCCGGCCGGTCGATGATCTGCAACCGCTGGACACCCTGACCGCGCCGGGGAAGCTTGCCGTTGTTGTCGGCCGTGTAGAGGTGCAAAGCGACGCCCCATTGACGCAGGTTCGCCGCACACGCCGCCAACCGCGAGCGGTCGAGCCCCGCCTCGATCTGCCCTGCCGCGACCACGGCCAATGCAATGATGAGCGTGAGCGAAACCAACAACTCCAACAACGTGAACCCGCGGTCCGCTCGTCGTTTCATCGGGATTCAGCCCGAGACCTGCGGAGACGCAGCATGGCCGCGACGAAGCTCAGTCCGGCAAGGAGCAAGACTGCAACCGACGGTTCCGGCACAGCGGTGACAGCAAGCACGGGCCGGTTGGCCGGGGCATTGAAGGTGCGCGAGTTGAAGTTGTAGCTCACTGAGGAGTTGCTCGGGGCCAGCTGCACACTGACCTCTCCGCCGTTCATGATGTCGGATGCGAAGCTCGGTGCGAGCCCGAGCGACCACACCACCGGGACGTTGTTGCCGGGCGGAACGTAGTTGAAGTTGCCCAGCGTCTCCGTAGTTCCACCCGAGAAGTTGGCGAAGGTGACGCCGGTTTCAGTCCATGAATCATCGGAGAACCAGAGGATGGAGAAGGGGCCCCCGTTGATCACAGGAAAGCGGGCATTGTTCGGAACTGCACTCTGAGTGCCGAAGTTCGACGCAAGTTGCAGCGTCACCGACGAAAGCGACCAATTGCCCGCCCCATAAGCGAGGTCGAATTGCGATACAGCAGGCGTGAGGCTGAACCGCAACAGGGCGAGATACTCCCCGTTATTGCCCGAAGCGCTTCCGGCCACGCTGATCGCACCAAGGCCGCCAAAGTTGTTCGTCGGACTGACCCCGTTCGTCGTGCCGTCCGTGATGAAGGTATCCGCCGTCGGGTTGAGCGAAACCAAGAGAGCTCGGGACGATGGCGTGAACCACGGCAAGAGCATGGACGCGAGAAAGACGGCAAGGAGGCGAGACGAAGTCATGCGCTCACAAGGCTGCCCGTCCGCCGGTTCGAGTAGCCCGGAAGGCTGGCCACGGCTTGCCGGTGGGAACGGCTCTGAAGCAGGGCGATGAGCTTGCGGATGCGCGGGTCATCCATGCGACGCTCAGGAAAAACCAGATCGAAGCCCTCCGATCGCAGTGGAAGGAACCCGAGCCGGTCTTCGTTCGCGCAGAGTTGCAGGGTGATGCCGGCATTGGCCCAACCTGCCATGATCGAATCCGCGACCGCTTGATGACTCGTGACCACACGACCAGCCGGACGCCGCGCTCCGAGAATTTTGTCGAGGGATTCGCGTGCCGCGGCTCCCTTCTCCCGCATCGCCCACCGGCGCCCTCCGCGCGCAAGCGTGGCAATCGGTGGCGGCCTCTCGCCGACAGGAAGCGCAACTCCACTGACCCAGTCTGCTACCCTCAACAGCATCCAACCACGCCCGAGGACCTCGCGAACCCGCCGCACGTTGGCCTCCGGGTCGGCGGTGGAAGCAGCGTGAATGCCGCCCAGATGAACGTCGCCGGCTTTGAGCGAATCGAGGGCCTGCGATCCGTTGCGCTGCAACACCAGCAAGCGAGTTCCGGAAAAGCGCTCATACTCGCTTCCCAGCCACCGCGCTGCCGGATCACAACAGGCAACCGTCAAAGTCGGAGGAGGGGTGCTTTCGCGGCGCTTCCAGCGGCCCCTGTCCAGAAACCCATCGGGCGGAAACGGGTTCATAGCGATCCCCTCGCAGGGGTAGCGCAGCACCTCATCCCTGTCGCACACCTCCCACCATGCGCCGGCCTTTGAACCGGCACCAACCACGCGAACCCGCTCAGAGGGCGTGTCCTGACCGCCGAACAAGTCCTCCACCGTCACCTCGAAAAGACGCGCCAGCGCAAGTGCGACTCCGACCGAGGGAACGATGGAACGATTCTCCACCGCGCTTACGGCCGCACGCGAAATTCCAGCGCGCTTGGCGACTTCGGCCTGCGTCCAGCCACGGGCACGCCGGTGAGCGGTGAGAGGATTTTCGAGCTTCGCCATTATCTTGGTATTCCAATGCTCTTATCCTGTCATGCCAAGACCAAAACCAAGAGAGGTTCGAGACTGTGCGGGGAACACGCGACTGGGCCTGGAGAGAGCCGCGTCGGATGGCGGTGAGGGAGGGATTCGAACCCTCGGTAGCCTTTTGGACTACGGAGCTTTAGCA